>DAITMW010000071.1:0-3963 GCA_036834945.1 Steroidobacteraceae bacterium | reverse complement strand
GCGCCGAGGCGAAGGACTACATTGACATGGATGCTCTGATGACGTTGGGAAGAGTCAGTCTGCCAATGGCGCTGGCCGCGGCACAACAGCTCTACGGTTCCTCTTTCAATCCCGAAATTACGCTCAAGGCGCTTTCCTACTTCGATGACGGAAATCTGCGGACTCTCGCGAACGATATGAAGGATAGACTCGTCATTGCAGCACGCGAGGTCGATCTCGAACAACTACCGGAAATTGGACGCCCGGTTCATCGAAGGGATCTGGATCATGGCTTGTAGACGATGAAGAAAATCCCTCCGACCCCTCAGATTCTGGCGATTGCCGCCGGCATCATTTGGTTTGAGCCCGCTGAACAGGCGTTGGCCGATCCTGTCCGATTCATGGCCTACGCCATGACTTACGCCTTGCCGGAAGATATGCGGATCATCCGCAAGTACGTGTCCGATGACGACTTTCGAGAGGCCCTCGACCGAGCGCCACCAGGGATCATCGACCCCCGCTCGTGGGCGTACTGGAATTCGAAGATGGGTAGATATCCGGCGCCTCCGATGCCGGCACGACGATTCGGGACCGAGTCAAACGGCACGCCGGACGCTGCGTCACTTCGTGATCCGGAGGAGCAGCGAAAGACCAGGGTGCAAGCTTGGCAGCGCATGCTTGAACAACGCCCTCCGATGGATCCGGAGGAGATACGGCGACGGGCGGCTGCGCGGTGGCGCGACAGCTTTGGCCCGGGCAAAAAGTCGTAGGGACGATCGCGAGCCGCGACTATATGAGAACTGATGAGGTGGGCTTGTGCGAGGCGCTGGTGGGCGCGTGCCGGGAACTGACGCGCCAGGGGCTCACCCACGGGACGTCAGGGAATATCAGTGTGCGCCGCGACGCGGACAGTTTCTTCATCAGTCCGACCGGGTCGGTCTACGAGGAGCTCGAAGCGCGCGACATTCCTTTGCTGCACTTCGACGGCCGTTGGTTCGGCGGCCGGCGGCCTTCCAGTGAGTGGCGCTTTCACAGGGACCTGTTGCGGTCGCGCCCCGATGTTGGTGCCATCGTGCACACGCATTCGAGGTATGCGACGGCGTTGGCCTGTACCGGCCGCGGGATTCCCGCGTTTCACTACATGGTGGCGGTCACTGGAGATATTGAGATCCGCTGCACTGCGTACCACACCTTCGGGTCGCAGGAGCTCTCCGATGCGATTCTCGCCACTCTCCGCGGCAGTAACGCGTGTTTGCTCGGTAACCACGGTGTGATCGCGATGGGAGCCGATCTTGCGTCCGCGCTCACCCTGGCCGGAGAAGTTGAGAATCTCGCGGCGCAATATACTGTGGCCCTGACATTGGGAAATGTCAGAATTCTCGATGCCGCGGAGATGTGGCGGGTTGTCGGGAAATTCCGCACCTACGGCAAACCCGAGGCGCCGGACGCGGACCTCGTGTTCGGTGGCGGCCCAGCTTAAGGGCTGGTCGCGTCATATCTCGTATACAACCGGTGTGCACTCCGGTCGCTGGTGCGCACAGAAAGTCACAATTCCGGCACGAATGAACAAGAGCGTGGCCGGTGTTGCTGCGATAGTTGTTGTGAGCGCGAATTTTCCAAAGCGCTCGAAGGCTCACGCTCCTCCCCCCAAAGCGGGCGAGTCTTCATCTTGTGGGGCGGGCGCAATCGCCCGCCCCGCTTTCTCACCCGGTGTCGCCCTCACCACAAGGGGTTGCCGCGATTGGCGCTGACATCCTCGCCGTACACCGGTGGAGCGGAATTTCCCCAGGCTGTGCGCAGGTAGTCGAGGATCTCGGCGATCTCCTCGTCGCTCAGGGTGAGCGAGAAAGGCGGCATTCCGAATGGACGCGGGTTGCCCGCTGTTCCGGGTGAATAGCCGCCGAACAGGATCATGCGGATCGCGTTGACCGGAAGGGGCATGGTGATGGCCCGATTGTTGGCGAGGGCCGGGGCCGCGGGCTCGTGACCCTCGCCCTCGTGTCCATGGCAGTCGGCGCAGTGCTTGTCGTAGAGCTCTTTGCCCGCTGCCAACAGCTGCGGTGCGATTTCGTATTTGACCGGTGTGGCGCCCGCGTCGCCGGCCTGGTCACTGGCGGGCAGCGACTGGAGGTAAACCGCCATCGCGTGCAGATCCGTGCTCGCAGCATGTTGCAGGCTCTCCGCGACGACCTCGGCCATCGGGCCCGCCGTCGAGGCATGAACGGAATCGGAGCTCACCCGGCCGGTTTGCAACAAGGTCACGATGTCGGCCGTGCTCCACTTCTGCACGCCGGCCTCGCTCGGGCTGATCAACGAGGGGGCGTACCAGTCCAACACGAGTCCGCCCGACGGCCCTGCCTGGGCGCGCGTGCCTCCGAGCGCGTTGCGGGTTTCATGACAGGCGCTGCAGTGGGCGAGACCCTGGACGAGATAGGCGCCGCGGTTCCATTCGGCATCGTGCCCGGAATCCGGCTCATAGACCCCCGGACGGAAGTACAGCCGGCGCCAGGCGGCCAGCAGGATCCGATGGTTGTAGGGAAACTTGAGCTCGTGCCGACGATTCCGCTGTGCGACCGGTACGACCGTGCGCAGGTACGCATAGATCGCATCCGAGTCCGCGCGACTGATCCGGGTGTAGTTCGTGTAGGGGAAAGTCGGGTAAAGGAGCGTGCCATCTTTCGAGTAGCCGTTGTGCAGGGCGTGCCAGAAGTCTGTGGCACTCCAGCTGCCCAGCCCCGAGCCTGAATCCGGAGTGATGTTGGGTGAGTAGAAGGTTCCGAACGGTGTCGGGATCGGTCGGCCGCCGGCGAAAGGAGCACCGCCGCGCGCGGTGTGGCAGGACTGGCAATCCGCAAGAGTGACCAACTCTCGCCCGCGGGTGACGGGATCACCGCTCGCCGCCGTCGCGGGCTGAGGAGCCTCGCCTGTTTGTCGATCGGGAACCGCAAGCCACCACGCGGCAATCAGCACGATCACCACGACGGCGAGACCGCCCCAGAGCAGCTTTTTCATGGCGAGCGGCTCCCCTGTTGGATGCTGCCGCAGTCGAGTGGCGGTGGGCTCTCGAAGGAGGTCTCCGCATCCACGCCGTCCGGCACCGCTCGAGAGGCGAGCCAGGTGGCGGCGGCATTGAGATCTTCAGGGCGCATGCGTTTCACGAGCTCCTGCATGCAATCTGGAGAAGCCGCGGCCCTGATTCCCGTGCGCCAGGCGCCGAGCTGCGCCGTCAGATAGTCCTGCGACACCCCGAGCAACCCGGGGACGGCCGGTGCCACACCCAACAGCCGTTTCCCGTGACAGGAGTCGCACGCCGGTATGTTGAGCGCCGTGTCACCCTCCGTCACCAGCTGCCGTCCACGCTCCAGGACTGCAGCTGTCGCAGTGGGGGGATGGGGTGGGGCATAGGGAACCCGTAACGCGCCAAAGTAGTCGGCCAGCTCGTGCAGATAGGTGTCCGTCTGGAGCTGCGTCATGTAGGTCATCATGGGGTAATGACGCCGCCCCTCGCGGAAGTTCAGCAACTGGTTGTAGAGGTAGCCGGCCGGTTTTCCCGCGATGCGGGGAAAGTAACCTTCGCGCGTCGCCCGGCCTTCGTTGCCGTGACAACTCGTGCACGGCTTCACACGCTGTTCCAGGGTGTCTAGGTTGGTCGTGTCGGCCGCGTGGGCATGGGGGAGCACGAGGATGAGCAGCACTGCCCATGCAACCAGTATTTTCATGTTCACTCGCTCGAGAGGTCCGGGTGATGACGCCGCGCCACGTCAGGGTGCGAGCGCAGGCGTCCCTTCAGGTAATTCTGCCCGACATTGCGGAACAAAGGATTGGACGGGTCACTCTCCGGGCCGTGTGCCTGCGCGGCAAGTGCCTTGGGAAGTTGCAATAGTGGCACTGTCGCATCGAGGCGTGCGCCCAGGAAAAAGGCAATGGATACGCGCTCGGTACCGGATGGTGGCGCGACGACCCGGTGCACGGTCGCGCGCAGGT
>DAITMW010000070.1:17758-26340 GCA_036834945.1 Steroidobacteraceae bacterium | reverse complement strand
TGAGTTTTGTGTATGCGCAGAATGCGGCGAGTGAGCCGGGCGGCAAGCTCACCGTGCAGGACTACATGGAGATCCAGCAACTCACCGCCGGATACCCCTACAAGATCGACAAGTGCACCAACGGCGGCTACGACTACGCGGACCAGTATACGGACGACGCTACGTTCGGAGTGTCGTCGGAATGGGGCACCGCCGGGAAGATCTGGTATCGCGGTCGTGAGGAGTTGGCACAAGCGGCGGGAGGCGGGAAGGGCGGTTGCAAGTCCCGGCCCCCGGTTCCAGGCCGCGTAACGACACACCACATCGTGACGAGCCAGGTGATCACGCCGACCACTACGGGGGCGAGCGGCAGGTCTACGCTGCTGGCCCTCGGCGTACACGGTGATCCCACTGCCATCGAATGGCAGGGGGGTTACGAGGATACGTACGTGAAAACACCGAAAGGCTGGAAGTTCAAATCACGGTTTCATACCTGGCCGGGTCACGACTGGCCGGACACGGCCGCCGAGCAGGCCGCGATTTTCGCGCGTCCCGAGCCGGCACCCGCGAAGAAGTGAGACGACGGACGCACCATGAATAACAGTTTCAAGCACCTGTTGGGAATGCTGGCTTCCGTGGCCACCACCGTCGCCCTGGCCCAGACTCCCGCTCCTCCCGGCACACCCATGATGCGTGGTGACGGACCGGCTCCGCAGGCAAAGCCGTTCAGTATCACGCGATCCGACCCCGCACTGGATGATATTGTTGCCCCTGATGCCAAACTCGAGCTGATGGCGCAGGGGTTCGGGCTCACGGAGGGACCCGTCTGGGTCCCGGATGACAAGGACGGTTATCTCCTCTTTGGCGGCCTGCTCGACAACGTGATCTACAAGATCACGCCCGACAACACGGTGTCGGTATTTCTCGATAAGGCGGGTTATAGCGGTGACGACGTCGACCACACCGGCACCCAGACGCGGGCAGGGCGCTCGCATGTGCTGCTCATCGGTCCCTCTTGCGCGGCACTCGATGGTCAGGGCCGCCTGGTGTGGTGCGCGGACAATGACAGGACCGTGAACCGGCTCGAGAAGGACGGCACGCGAACCGTCCTCGCGGCAGGGTTCGAGGGCAAACATTTCAGCGGCCCGAACGATCTCGTCATCACCCGCTCCGGGGCGATCTATTTCACCGACAACGACTTCGGCCTGCGCGATGCCGGCAAGAGTCCGCGCAAGGAGCTCGAGAACGCCATCTGGCTCATCAAGGACGGCAAGCCCAGGAGGGTGTTGGACGCGAAGTCACTCGGTGGTATCCCCAACGGCATCGCCCTGTCGCCGGATGAGAAATACATGTACCTCTCGGCGCTCAGCAAACTGAAGCGCTACGAAGTCGCGCCGGACGGCTCTCTCGCCAATGGCATGCTCTTCGACGAAGGCCCCGGCATCGGCGACGGCATCAAGGTGGACACCAAGGGCAACCTCTACTCCTCGGGTGGAGCGGGTCCCGGCATCGTGCGGATCATCTCCCCCCAGGGGAAGCTCCTGGGCACCTTGAACATGCCGATCCACGGCGGCGAGCCGAAGAAACAGATCTGCGTAACCAACAACACCTTCGGTGGACCGGACAGCCGGACGCTGTTCATCACCGCCTGCGATGCGATCTATAAAATCAAACTGAAGGCCACGGGTATCGTCTCAGGCCCGCGGCACTAGGATTTGCCCCAACATGCAGAAAGAGCGTATCGGCTTCATCGGCCTGGGAGTGATGGGCCTGCCGATGGCCGGACATCTCGCCGCGGCGGGTTACCGCCTGGCCGTGTACGACATAGATCCCGTTCCGCCACGGAAACTGCGCAAAGTCTATCCCGAAGTGGTGGTGGAGAAGTCCGCACGTGCCGTCGCCGCCGCCTCGGACATCGTGATCACCATGCTTCCCTCGGGACGGGAAGTCCGCGATACGGTGTTTGGAGCGAACGGGCTCCTGGAAGGTTTCGCAAAGGGCGGATTGCTCCTGGATACGTCCTCATCGGAGCCCTGGTACACGAGGGAGATCGCTACCGGTCTCGCGGCTGCCGGCCTGGCCGTGGTGGATGCTCCTGTCTCCGGCGCTGAAGCCGGAGCCATGGCGGCCGAACTCGTGTTCATGGTCGGTGGTGATGCGGGACCGGTGCGGCGCGTGCGGCCCTTGCTGAAGGTGCTGGGCAAGAAGATGTTTCACCTGGGCGGTGTGGGCGCGGGCCACGTCATGAAATCGATCAACAACCTGATCACGGCGGTGACCTTCCTGGCGACCGCCGAAGGGCTGGTGATCGGGAGAAGCTACGGCCTGGATGCGGCTGTGATGAACGACGTGCTCAATCTCTCCACCGCCATGTCCTGGATCAGCCGCAATCACATCCCCCAGCGCATTCTGACGCGCAAATACGACGACCCTTTCAAGTTCGATCTCATGGTGAAAGACATCAACATAGCCGTCCAGGTCGCCGCGGATCGCAAACTCGACGTCCCGCTCGCCGCGCGAACCCGGGAGCTCTGGCAGCAAACCCAAGCGAAACTGCCACGCGGCCGTAGTGTCAGTGAGCTGGTCCGTGCGCTGGAAATACAAAACGGGGTGGAGTTGGTACCGGAGGGGCGCGCACGCAGCTGACCGCCGGATCTCGTCGACCCCGCCTCCTCATTGTTTGTGGGCCAGCGCTTCCGTCACGACACCCGAGTCGACCTCCTTCATGCGCACCCGGGCAGTCTTGCCATCGTTGTCGAACTGCCAGCGCCACACCATCACCGGCCTGCCGTCGCGCTTGTCGACCTCCTCGAAGCTGCGATCGTTGATCTTGCGCACCGATACGCTCGTCACACCGGGATCCCCGGAGTAGGGGGCGTCGGTTCCATCCAGCCTGGCGGCGTAGGAACCGCCGGTGGGCGAAGTCATCTTGAGTATGTCATCGGTGACCTCGAGAGTGGAGGTTACACCGTTGTCGGATATCTTCGGCAAGCCCTGTTGCCAGCTTCCGGAGATGGAGTGAGAGCCAGGCGGGCCGCTCGTGACCCGGTGCCACGCGATTGCTCCGGTAACCGGGGCGCTGTTGGTCGCGGTGGAGTCGCTGAATTCCGACGTCGCGCTGCTGCCGTCCGCGGACACGGAAAACCGGGTGCTGAGCACCGTCTTACCGGCTCGCTTGCCCGTTTTGAGAATGGTGCGCTCATCGAGCACCGCAACGCTCAGTGTGTCGTAATACGGTGATCCGGACACCAGATGGTCCTTGCCGTCCGCCGCGACCTTCACGGCCGGGGAGCACGTTTTGCAAGTATAGGTGCCATCCTGCAACAAGAATGAATCCGGCTTGCCGGACACCTTCGCCGTGCTCAGATCGCCCTTCCAGGTGCCGTCAAACGGGCTGGCCGCAAGGGTGAGTGCCGCTGGAAGGATGAGAACGCAAGCCCAGAGTCCAGTCGATATTTTCATGAGTCCTCCTGCCTGTGAGTGGTACCTCACCCGGGATAACTGAAAACCGCCGCGCAAACCGCCACGATGTGGCTAAACTCTCCCTCGTGGTACGCGATGAAGACATAGAGCCCGGCGTCCCCATGCTCCCGCAGGGCAGCGCGCAATCCCCCGAGATCCAGCGGATTGCGGCCCAACTTGTGCCTCTTCTCTACGAGGAGCTGAAGCGCGCGGCGCGCCGGGCGCGTTCGAAGTTGGGTGCCGGTGCGACCTTGCAGACGACAGCACTCATTCACGAGGCCTATCTGCGACTCGGTCCCGAGCGACGTTTCAATGATCAAACCCACTTCTTGCGAGCCTCGGCCCTCGCGATGCGGCACGCGTTGATCACGTATGCACAGGTGCGCTCCGCCGCGAAACGGGGCGGCGGCGCCGCGCACCTGACACTCTCGAACGTGACGGGTTTTTCCATTGAGAGCGATGAAGGGTTGATCGCGCTGGACGAGGCTCTGCAGCGCCTTGCCACCGAGTCGCCCCGCCTGGCCGAAGTGGTCGAATGCCGCTTCTTCGGTGGACTGACGGAGGAGGAGACGGCCCAGGCCCTGAGTTCGTCCGTGCGGACCGTGCAACGCGAGTGGGTCAGGGCCCGTGCGTGGTTGTTCCGCGAGTTGTCAGCCTACGCCAACCCGGCGGACTAATATCCTGCGTGCCCGCTCCGTCTCCGGATGGCGAGTTCCGAGTTGATCGGCCAGTACTCGCTCCGCCTGGCGTAGCAAGGCCAAAGCCTCCTGAGGGCTGTCGATCGCAAGCGACTCGCCCAGACGCTCGCGTGCAACGGCGAATTGCCAGGCCGGTCCTTGCGCCTTTTCCTCCAGCGCAACAGCTTCGCGCAAGAGCGGGGCCGCGCGCTGCGGTTCCGCTGCTCCCAATTCGGACTCACCGCTGGCCAACAGCGCTTCTGCAAGGTCCAGTACCGCGTGATCACCCAGGGCGCGCAACGTTTCACAGACTGCAGCGAATTCGGTACGCGCCTCGTCATGGTGGCCATTCGCAGAGGCGACGCGCGCGAGTAACAAGCGAGCACGCAGCCACGCAAGCGCAGTCAGGCCGGTCTGCGACGGCGCCGCGTCGCGCGCAGCCGTCAGCGTGATGCGAGCGGCGTCCCGATCGCCGTGCTCGAGCTGCGCCTGGCCCAGAAACAACCGATTCTGCAGGGTCATCGGACCATTCGGCGTCGTGTAGCGAGCCGCCAGGTCGACCGCTTCGCGCAGGGTGGGAATGGCCCGATCGTACTGCCCTTGAATCGACAACAGCCGCCCGTACTGACCCAACGCGGCAGCGACGGCCGCGGAGTCGCCCGCCAAGGCGCGCTCGCGGCTGATGGCGCCTTCCAACAGTATCCGCGCCTGATCGAGGTGTCCGAGGCGCAGCTCGAGCCTGCCGGTATTGGCCTGAATGATCTGGGCATCAATGCTGTCGCCATGTCCGATGGCCGTATAGATGGCGCTCGTCTCGTGATAGGCCGCGAGCGCCTCCGGTAAACGGTTGGCGCTCGCCAGGGCGATCGCCAGAGAGTTGAGCAGAATCGCCGTCTCACGGTGGTCATGTCCCGACAACGCAACACGCTGTCGGATTGCATCTCGAAACGCGCTGATCGCAGCGTCCACGTTGCCCTGGGCTCGCAGCAAGCGCGCCCGCACTCCGAGTCCTTCCAGTCGCTCTTCAGCATAGGCTGCGGGAGACTGACGCCAGAATGCCTCCGCTGGAGCCAGTAAAGCGGCGGCCCGCGCAGTGTGGCCGCGTAGCAGCTCGATGTTGGCGAGCTTCTGTCGAGCATCCGCCAACACCCTGGGATCGATGTGCGGCGCTCGCTCCGCCTCGGTCACGAAGCCCTCCAGCAATGCATTCGCACCGGCGACGTCCTCGAGCGCTGCATACAGATCCGCAAGCGCCAACACCAGCTCCCCACCCAGCTGGGGTTTGTCACGGTACTGCCGCAGAACCTGCTGGGCACTCGCATCGATCATGGATTTCGCGGTGGGCGACTGACCCGGGCGGGTGTTTTCTATTGCAGTGCGGAAGAGGCTGGTGAGGTTGTAGCGAACCGCTTCCTCGCGCGCTGCTGCTCGCCGTGCGATATCACGCTCGAGCGCGGCCCGCTCTGCCTGCCAGGCCGCCATCGCCAGGCCCAGCGTAAGCGCAAGAACCACTGCCCCCGTCATGGCCGCAACCCAGCGGTACCGCTTCAAGAACCGACCGACTACGTAAAGGCGTGCATCCGCACGCGCGGCAACCGGCTGACCTCGTTGATACCGCTGGACATCCGCCGCCAGCGCCTCGACGCTCGGGTACCGATCGGCAGGATTGGGACGCAACGCGCATGACACGATTGCGTCCAGATCTCCCCGCAACTGACGCGGCTGCACCGGAGCCGCAGTCGCGGTCCCTTCGGCGAACTCACTGGGCTGCGGAACGCCGCGATGCTGGGCGGCCCGCAAGGCGCTCAGGGAGAGTGAATCATCCTTGATCCACGGATGACTCCCCGTCAGGAGCTGAAACAGCATCAGGCCCAACGCATACAGATCCGTCAGCGTGGTAACCGCTTCATTGCTCAGTTGCTCTGGCGCCGCGCAGCTGGGCGTCAGGAGTACGAACGCCGCCTGGGTAACGCCCGCCGCCGGGGCATCGAGGAGTTTGGCGATACCGAAGTCCAGCAGCTTGACCCGGCCCTCGGGCGTAACGAGCACGTTGGCTGGCTTCAAATCCCGGTGGACCACCAGATTGCGGTGCGCATAAGTCACCGCCGCGCACACCTGGGCGAAAAGCTCGAGACGCGCGGCCAGCGAGCAGCTGTGGGCCGCGCAGTACGTGGTGATCGGTAATCCCTCCACGAACTCCATGACCATGAAGGGCCGGCCATGCCCGGTCACCCCTCCATCGAGCAGCCGGGCAATCCCGGGATGCTCGAGCCGCGCGAGGATGCGCCGCTCGACATCGAACCGCTGCGAGGGACCCGCCGCGCCACGTTGTAGGAGTTTGATGGCGACCCGCTGATCGAAGTCGCCTTTGGCGCGCTCGGCCTCGCAGACCACGCCCATCCCGCCGCGCCCGACGACCCGGATCACCCGCCAGGCGCCGATACGGCTGCCGGGAAGAGGCTCGTCGACCGGCATTTCCGCCGAGTCAGTGGCGGAGGCAGCCAGAAAGGCCGCTTGGACCGGTTGCGACAGAAACCCGCCCGCCGCCTGCGCCGCACTCAGGAGACTAACCGCTTCCTCGGCGACCTCGCCGTCCTTGAGGTGCCACTCGGAAATGACGCTACCCCGTCTCTCGGGGGGCAGATCGAGCAACTCGTCGAAAAGCGCGCCGACGCGAGCGCGCTGCTCGGGGCTCAGGGACCGGGATACCCGCGCGTTCATGACCACCCCTTGGCGGTTTTGGCGGCCCAATTCCGTTATTTCCCCATACAGGAATCCCGTTCAACACCGTATGGGGGCTTTATGCAGAGTTCGAATTACCACCAGACCGGCGCCAACAATACGGCCTTGGAATCGAGCGCGGCAAGCTTCCTCGCCCGCGTGAAGGGCATTTTGCTGAGCCCCTCGGCCGAGTGGCCCGTCATCGAGCGTGAGGATACCCCGCCGACGTCCGTCTTCGTCGGCTATGTCATCCCACTGGCGGCCCTCGCGGCCCTGGTCAACTTCATCCGCCTGTCGGTTGTCGGAATCAACATGCCGTTCGGCGGCACCTTCCGCTCGCCCATCACAACAGGCCTGACGAACGCCATCTTGACCTGTGTCATGGCCGTGTTGGGCGTGGCGCTCATCGCCTGGATCATCAACCTGTTGGCACCGACATTTGGGGGTACGCGGGACAACCGGCGTGCGCTGCGAACCGCGGCCTATTCGCTCACCGCGGCCTACGTAGGCACATTCCTCGGTCTTCTGCCACTGGGGACGCTGTTGAGTCTTCTAGCCGGTCTTTACGGAATCTACACGCTCTACCTCGGCCTGCCGCTGATGATGCGCTCGAAACCCGAGAGGGCGGTCGGTTACACCGCTTCCGTGGTGATCTGCACCATCCTGGCCGGCCTGATCCTGGCTGCGTTGAGTGCCTCGCTGGGGGTGGGTCGGGGTATGGCATTGAGTGGTTTCAACCACCGGCCGGCCGACGAGGCGCGGGAGGAGGCCGCCGGGCAGGTGGGCAATGTCATTGGTGGACTCCTGGGAAGCGACCAGAAGGGCAAGGAAGACATCAGCGCCGCGATCGCCAACATGGCCAAGGCGGGTGAGCAACTGGAGCAACAGGAAAAGCGCAATGCGGCCAGTGCCGCGACCACGACGGAGCCGCAGAATCCAGCCCAGGCGGCCGCGGCTGTGGGCGGCCTGCTGTCCGCTTTGGGGGGCTCCATGGGTGGCGCGCAGCGCCATACTCCTGTTGACTTCCACAAGCTGCGGGACCTGTTGCCGGCTGCTTTGCCCGGTATGTCGCGCCAACAGGCCGGCGGCGAGGCCAACCAGGCACTCGGAATCAAGAAGACCTCCGCGACCGCCACCTACCAGGGCGAGGGTAATGCCCGTGCCCGGGTCGAGATTGCCGATGCCACGGGGGTCTCCGGCCTGATGGACATGGCGGACTCCCTGAATGTGAACCAGGAGAGTGAGAGCGACTCGGGTTTCGAACGCAACGTCGCGCTCGAGGGCCAGAAGGTGCACGAGAAATACGATCGCAATTCCCGCCATGGCGAGCTCTCGATGCTGGTCGCCCACCGTTTCATGGTCGAGATTTCCGGGGACAACGTCTCGATCGAGGACCTGGAGCGCGCCCTGTCGACGGTCGATCTCAAAGGACTCGAGACGATGAAGGATGCGGGCGCGCAATGATGTAGTTCATGTTCTTGCGGGCTCAATTGTGGGCACTGGTGGCACTCTGCTGCGCGATGAGTCCCCCCGTGCCCCGAGCTGCTCGATGACATTTGTCTCGAGAACGAGCGCTCGAGGCGATTGGTTCCGAGTGGCCCATGAAATTCCAACTGACCCTTGCCCTGGCGCTGACGATCTTCCATGGCCCGTACGCCGCGTCACACCATTCGATGGTCGCATTCGACCCGAGCAAACGGGTGAATGTCGCCGGCGTGGTCACAAAGCTCGAATGGTCCAATC
>DAITMW010000070.1:6207-17658 GCA_036834945.1 Steroidobacteraceae bacterium | reverse complement strand
CCGAGCAAACGGGTGAATGTCGCCGGCGTGGTCACAAAGCTCGAATGGTCCAATCCCCACGTGCGCCTGTACGTAAAAGAGCAGGGCGATGAGGCCGGAGTGGCGACGGAGTGGGAATTCGAGCTGCCCAGCGTGAACCACCTCATTCGCCAGGGTTGGAGTCGACACGCCATCAATGTCGGCGACCGCGTCGTCGTCATGGCCGCGCGCGCGCGCCTTCCCGAATGTCGCTTACGCGCTGACCGTCACCGATTCCAATGGCAGAAGACTGTTTGCGGGGACGGCGTCGGAGACACGTTGATCCCCATCCCGGACTCCCGCCCGATCCGTTGCTGGTACGAAACCTGCGACGCTGCTTTTCACATTGGAAACGGAGCACACCGGCCATGACTCCGCTGCAGAGACCCCTGAAGCGACTGCTCACGATCAACGGGCAAGACTACGTCATCGTCATCGCCCCGGATGGCCTCAAATTGACTCCGAAGGGCAGGAGAAAGGGCATCGAGCTCCAATGGGAGGCTCTCGTCAACGGCGAAGCCGCATTGGCGGTCGCGCTCCAGGCCTCCGTTGGTCAGGCTCCGATGTCGGCAACTCACCCGCCATCGCGACCGAAACAGTAATATCAGGGTGCCGTGGCGATCATTGCAGAAAGCGTCGGATCAACGTAGCAGCCTCGTCAGCCGCCGTATCCAACGCAAAGTGACCACCATCGAGAATGTGCACCTGCGCGCTCGGAACATCCTTTCGATAAGCCTCGGGCTCCGACGGATCGAAAGACGACTCGTACCTGCCCCAGAGCACCAACAGTCGCGGTTGCTTCTCCCGCATCCACGCCTGCCACTTCGGATAGGCCGCGACGTTGGTGCGATAGTCGTAGAAGAGGTCGGCCTGGATTTCCGCCTGGCCGGGCTGGTTCAGGAAATAAAACTCGTCGGTCCACAGATCCGGGTCATGACGCTGGACATCGGGATCGTCCCCGACGTGTCGCGAGCGGGTCGTCTGCAATGACAGCAGGTTTTTGCGCAGCTCACTTTCGTGGCCGGCACGGTCGGCCCAGTACGCCCGACGCACATTCCAGTTGGCTCCGAGGCCAGTGTCGTGCGCTACCGCGTCCTGCACGATGATGGACTGGACCCGTTCCGGATGCGCCAGGATCATCCGGAAACCAACAGGTCCGCCGTAGTCCTGCATGTACAGGCAGTAGCGCGCAAGCCCCAGTGTCTCGGTGAAGTGGATCATGACGTCGGCCAGGTGCGCAAACGTGTACGCGAACTGTTTCGGGTCGGGCCAGTCGCTGTGGCCGAACCCGGGATAGTCCGGCGCGACGAGATGATAGCGATCGGCGAGTCGTGTCAGGAGCGGATCAAACATGCGCGAGGACGACGGCAGGCCATGCAACAGCAGCAAGGTCGGTGCGTTCTTGGGGCCGGCCTCCCGGTAGAAAATCGAGAGGCCGTCGACCTCGACGGTGCGGTAGAGAGTCGGATGTTGCACACCAGGCTCCTTGTTGGATGAGTGCGCCCACAGCGGTGCCGCTGTGAGTCCCCAGAGCCACAGCAGGGCAATGCTCCACGGGCGGGCCGTCGAAAAATCCGTCTTCATCATCGTGCTACCGAGGCGGCAGGCGCCGGTCACCCGCCGCCCCTGCGGATGCTGCGCTCAATTGCCGGCGGGGCGGATGAAATCGACCTGGCCGATCATCCCTTTTTTCTGCTTGTCCAACATGTCGAAAATCTTGCGATGGTAGACCAGGAATTCCTCCCGCATGATCTTGCCATCCCCGTTGGCATCCAGCTTCATGAACATGTCGTGCGTCTTCAACCCGCGCGCGTAGGCGGCCGTTGCGAACGCGAAGCTCTCGTCCGATGTCGCCATGAATTCCTTCTCGTCGACGAAGCCCGACTTGTCCTTGTCGAGCGCATCGAAGGCACGCTCCTGGAAGCCCATCCATTCGTCCTTGGAGACCATGCTGTCCCCGTTGGTATCCATCTTGTGCATCATTTCCTTGGTGCGCATGGCGCTGGCGTAACCTCCCGTTCCGAACGAGACGTTTTCGTCGGCCGCCACGGGCGCGGAGCAGGTCAACAGGGTGAGCAGAGCGAGGGCAAGGCTGCCTGTCAGGATTTTGTGCGCTGATTTCATACCTTCAGTCCTCCAGTTCGGTGATTACCCAGACCGGTACAGGCGCCAATTTATTTCCACCTGCGGAGCACATCCCAGCGTTACCACGACCTGGGCCGTGCGGTTCGCCTATGCTGCGATGCGACCGTTGCGGCGGATAACCTGTGGAGGCTGACCAAACGCGCGCAGGAATGCGCGCCGCATGCGCTCGCGATCACCGAACCCGGTTTCGCGCGCCACGACATCAATGGAGTGTTGACCCTCTTCCAACATGAGGCGCGCGGCCTCCACCCGCAGATTCTCGATAGCCTTGGCGGGCGACTGCCCCGTCTCCCAGCGGAACGCACGGCTGAACTGTCGCGGGCTGAGATGGGCGACGTCGGCGAGCTCTTCGATCGACAGTCGCGTATGCAGATGACCTCGCGCGTACGCGAGCGTACTTTGAATCCGGTCCGACTTGGGTTCCAACTCGAGCAGCGCCGAGAATTGCGACTGGCCCCCGGCGCGCCGGTGATAGACGACCATCTTCTTCGCGACGGACCGTGCGATCTCGACGCCCAGATCGTCCTCGACCATCGCCAGCGCCAGGTCGATTCCGGCGGACATTCCCGCCGAAGTCCACACCGGCCCATCGACGACGAAGATCCGGTCCTCTTCGACCTTCACTTTCGGATAGCGCTCCTTGAGGTCGCGCGCGAAGAACCAGTGAGTGGTGGCGCGCCGGCCGTCGAGGATTCCCGCTTCTGCGAGCGCGAACGCTCCGGTACAGGGTGCCGCCACACGCCTTGATGTCAGACTTGCCGTGCGAACCAACTCCAACAACCCGGGTGTCAGTGCGGTGTCCTCGGGGAGAGGCAGGGTGGCTGCCCCGAAGAGCAGCGTGTCGAAAACGGTCCGCCCGAATGCTTCCGTTCCGACGGTCACGCCCAATGAGGTCGGTACGGGGCCACCCGATTCAGAGACCGAGTGCATCTCGTAGACCGGTTTCCCGGCCATGGCATTGCCCAGCTCGAACACGGCCAGCATCGCCAGGTTCATGACGTTGATCCCCGGATAGACCACCAGCCCTATATTGTGCATCGCAGCATCTCTCGATGACGTCCTAAAAAGTGGTATATATGACTTTTGAGACGTCGTCCAGCGTCATACGTTGTCTCCCGCCGGCACTGGCGCCGGTGAACCCAAGGAGACTCAAATGACCGCGGACAGTAAAAAAGGCACGGCCCTGGTTACGGGCGCATCCAGTGGGATTGGCGCGATCTACGCCGACCGCCTGGCTCGCCGTGGCTACGACCTGTTGCTGGTGGCTCGCAATCGGGAACGGCTCGATACCCTGGCAGGCCGGCTGGCCCGGCAGACCCACCGGTCAGTAGAGGTGATCGCCGCGGATCTGACCCGCGACAGTGACCTGACCCGGGTGGAAGCCACGTTACGCTCGGATCCCCGGATCACACTGTTGTTCAACAACGCTGGTTTTGGCGCCAGCACGCCGTTGCTGGCTTCCAATGTCGAGAAAATGGATGAGATGATCTCGGTGAACGTACGGGCGCTCACGCGGCTGACGTATGCGGCGGCACCGGCATTCGTGGCGCGAGGAGCCGGAGTGATCATCAACAATGCGTCGATTGTTGCGATTGCCCCCGAGCTGCTCAACGGCGTCTACAGCGCCAGCAAAGCCTATGTGCTCGCTTTCACCCAGTCGTTGCAACACGAGTTGGCTGACAAGGGGATCCGCGTCCAGGCAGTGCTTCCAGGGGTCACAGCCACCGATTTCTGGAAGGTCGTCGGCATGCCCATCGAGCAGCTTCCACCGCAATGGGTGATGTCCGCGGAGGACCTGGTTGATGCCGCGCTGGCTGGACTCGACCTCGGCGAGGTCGTCACCATACCGGCGCTACCCGACATTGCTGATTGGAAGGCGTTCGAAGCCGCGCGTCTGGCTCTCAGCCCGAAACTCTCGAATACAGTCCCCGCGCAACGCTACCGGGCCGACGGGAAGGCCGCCGGCGTCACGTCCTGATCAGGATCGAGTTCGAGAGTGGTCTCGCGCAAACCTGACAGTGCCGAATGCTTGCCCCCGCGCCGCGCGCGGGCGGCAAGCGCGGCCCGATTACGGAAAGCCCAGACAGCAAGAGCGATTAGCGTCCCACCGGGCACCAGGAGCTCGATCGCGGCATAGGGCCCCAGTGAACGCAACACGCTGGCGAGCCGGCCGCTCCATTTGAAGCGAGGCCAATTGATACGAGGGGAGACCATGCATCCCGATATTGTTGCGTTTACCGGGAATAGAAGGCGCGACGCCGGTCTTGGCGATGGAGCGCGGCGTATGCCGGGCGATACAGACGGCGGTACCCCAAAAGGATGATGGGGCACTTTGGCCCTTTCAGGCCATTCCATGGGGGTTGATGATGAGGGTGCAAGTACCCATCTCCACATCTGACCTGGCGATCAAGGGGACTCACAATGAACGGCGAGACAGTTTTATTGAGGGTGGTGGACGGCCCCTGGGAAGGGTGGCGCGTGATGGCGTTCGACGAGTTCCTGCAACGCGTCAGCATCGATAGCTGGAATGCGAGCCAGGCGCTCGTTGGAATGGTGTTGCCCGCCCAACGCGGCAAGACCCACTGAGCCGCGAGAGCTCGGATCCCATCCAGACAGCTGCGGCGACTGCCTCCCGTATGCCGCAGCAGTTGGGAAGTGCTTCACAGCGTTCCCTTCAATTCTTGCGTTGTGAATAGCCGCGGCGTACGGTCCCGGTGCCCGAAGCGGCACTCATAAGACGAAAAGACAATATATCCAGGACGGGAGGGTCCATGTTCCGAATTGCACTCGTTCTTGCACTGAGCGGGGTGCTGGCTGCGCCATTCGCACGCGCCCAGCAGGCCGACGCCGCCGGCGGCGATCAGCAGCAGAAAGCGGCCGAGGAATTCAGGGCGAAGCTGCGGGCGCTCGACTGGGTGAAGGGACCTACGACGGTGAATGTCGCCGGCAACTCCTCGCTGCGGGTGCCCGAGGATTATCTCTTCCTGGACGCCGCGAACACGGCCAAATTCGAAGAGCTGACCCACAACCTCTCCGGCGGGAAGGAAGTCCTCATCGGGCCGCGCTCGCTGCAGTGGGTGGCGTACCTCGAATTCAGCGACGATGGTTATGTGAAGGACGACGAGAAGATCGACGCGGATGCGATCCTGAATTCCCTGAAGAGCTCCACCGCGCGCGCGAACGAAGAGCGCCGTCGCCGGGGTTGGGAGACGATGCAGATTCTCGGTTGGGCCGTACCCCCGGCCTATAACACCACGACCAAGCGCCTGGAGTGGGCGACCCTCTTCGAGAGCCAGTCCGAAAAGGGCGTCAACTTCTTCACCAAGATCCTGGGACGCCGCGGAGTGACCTCGGTGGTCCTGGTCTCCTCCCCGGACGAGCAGACCGAGTCGGTTGCCGCGCTCAACCGCGTCCTGACCGGTTATGACTTCAATGCCGGCGACCGCTATGCCGAATACAAGCCCGGTGACAAAGTCGCCGAATACGGACTGACCGGACTGATTCTCGGCGGGGCGGTGGCTGCGGCGGCGAAGGCCGGCCTGCTGAAAGGCTTCTGGAAGGTCATCGTAGGTTTCGCGGCCGCGGCCTGGAAGTTGATCGCGGCGGCGGTGGTGGCGATGGTGGCGGGCATCAAATCGATGTTCGCACGCAAGAAGGCCCAGTGACTCCGGAGACACTGCTGGCGCTCGGGTTGATTGTCGTCTACCTGCTCGATTCGCTGCATTTCCTGCGCATCGGAGAGGCGGTGGTCGTCACCCGACGTGCGCGCCCGTTCAGACTCTCGCTCGGCTCGGGCTTCGAGCTCGGAGGGCGCCGGCCCTTTCTTCCCAACCCGCTGACTCCCTTCTGGCCGGAGATGCGCCTGGACTGGGTCAATGTCGCGGACCGCCCGGACGAGGCGCAGATCAACACCAGAGAGATGTCCGAGCGTGCCGCGTCTCTGAAATGGGTGGGGATATTCTCCGCGGTCTGCGCGGGCTCGATCGTGGTCGGGGCACCTGTCGCCTTGTTTCTGGGCGCCCCGCAGGTGTTTGTCGCTTGTGTCGCCTCGTGTCTGATCAGCGAGCTCACGGCTGCGGGACTGCTCTTGCGGGTCCGCGGACGCCTCGGGTTGGGATTCGGGCAATGGCTCTCGCTGAGTCTCATCGGCCTGGTCTGCCTGCCTTGTGCGGCGAATCTTGCGAGGGCCGCCGCCAGGACGCGCTGTTGGGAGCTCCCCGCATACCAGGTAGCCGGGTTGCCGTTGGCCGGCGTCGAGGCCGATGCCCTGCGGGACCAGGTCCGGGAAGCGCTCCTGCGGGCGCGACGCTTCGTGGACGAGGAGGGTCCCGAGTTCCGCGGCTTGACTGAGCAGCTGCGGCTGCTGGGAGGAGCAGGGCAGTGAAGGACTGGGTGGTGTTGATTGCCTGCGCCCTCATAGGGTGGGGTGTGGTTTCGTGGCTGCTGGCGGTGATTCGCCCGCAGGGCAAGTCCGACAAGGAGCCATCGCGCGGTCCACTGCGCCTGCTCAACACGGAACAGCTCGATGTGTCCACTGCCGCCACTGACCTTGAGACCGCATGGCCGGCCATCCTCCAGGTCGAGAGAAATGCAACCGCCCCGGAAATCGAAACTGCCTACCACAGGCTGCTCGCGGAATGTGACCGCGTGCGCTTCTCGACCGCGTCTTCGGAACCGGAGCGCCAGGAAGCCGAGGTGCGGCGCGGCCAGGTCTGCGCGGCCTACGAGTTCATTCGCCCGCGGCGCTGAGGACTTCTGAGTTTTCGTGGCGCACCGCACCCAAGGCCTGAAACTTGACTGTGCGCGCACGCCGCGCTTTCATACATCCAGCTCATCCTGCGGAAATACACCCGCATGACATTCCGGTCGGCCTCCGCCTCGACTGCCCCGCCCAGGGAAGTGAGTGCTGTTATGTACGACGGCGCGCATTGGGACGCTGAGTTCGAGGTAACCTCCAAGGACGCCTACGTGGCCTCCACCGAGGTGACCTGCTGGAAATGTAATCGCAACATCGAAGTCATCTGCATCTACTGCGAAAGCGGTGTCGATGTGGACGAGCCGTTGACCTGCTTCACCGTCTCGACCATCTGGGCGATGGACGACGCTCTGACCTACCAACTGCAACCCTGGATCCATTTCAAACGCGGCTCCGGCCCGACCCTCCATCCGGGCTACTTCGCCAATCATTGCCCGCATTGTGGCGCACCGCAGGAAGACATGGCCCTGCACGACGAGCCCGACGACCCGTTCTTCTCGATTCCGCACGCACCGCCGGGCACGCTGCGCCTGACGCCGCTCGTCGGACAGGTGCGTCTCAGCGGCTGCTGCCACTTCTCGATCTAAGTGGTCCAACGCCGCTCGGAAGAGTGGCCCAATACAACCGGCCAGGCTCCGCCCTAGGATTGGACCCATGCGCACGACCAGCCTGGGACAACTCCTGTTTGCGTTGGGATTTGTGATTGTGGGAGCGATCGGGCTGGGCAGCCAGGACTTCGTGCTCTCACAACAGCCGGTGCCCAAGGGCATTCCCAACCGGGAGCTGCTCGCCGGTCTCTCTGGCGGCGTACTGTTGCTCGCCGGAGCAGGAGTATTCATCGCCCGCGCTGCCAGGCTTGCCGCGTTGGTGTTGAGCGGGTTCATGACCTTGTGGGTCCTCGCGCTGCATCTTCCCCGGGTGGTTGCGCAACCGGGCATCGAGGTCTACTGGCTGGGCCTGGGTGAGGTCACGACACTCGCCGCCGGCGGCTGGCTCATCTATTGCGCGCTGGCGGGTCGTTCCGACGCTGATTCGATGGCGGGTCGATACGCCCCGACTCTCGAGATCGCACGCACGATTTTTGGCCTGGCGCTGATCCCGATCGGCATCTCTCATTTTGTCTATCTCCAGGTCGCCGCGGATATGATTCCTGCCTGGTTTCCCTTCCATGTGCCGCTGACATGGATCTCGGGAGTCGGCCACATCGCCGCGGGCGTTGCGATCATTTTTGGCATCATCCCGCGGTTGGCAGCGACTCTCGAGGCCGTGATGGAAAGCCTGTTCACGCTCATCGTATGGGGCGGTGCGGTGATCGCGATGCCAACGAAGCGCGAAGACTGGGTGAACCTGTTTATCTCCACCGCCCTGACCGGCGCGGGTTGGGCGCTGGCCGAGTCATACCGTGCCGTGCCGTGGACGCTGGCTCGCAGGGGCGCGTTAGCCCCCGCGCTCAGTCACCCCGCAAAGCCTCCCTGACCGCCTCGGCCGCGACGCCGTCAATCTCGAGAACTTTCCGCCGGCTGCTCAAACCGCCGACCACGCGGACCCGACCCTTCGCAACCTTCAGCCGCTTGGCCACGAATTCGATCAGTGCGCTATTCGCCGCACCCTCTACAGGCGGCGCCGCCACACGGATCTTCGGATGACCATCATGCAAGCCAGCCAACTCCGTCTTCGCGGCGCGCGGCTGTACGAAGACATCAATGCGGACAGAGGTGTTCATACCACGGCATCATACCCGACCATCACCTCGCGATGCCGCTAGAGGTCCAACTCCACATCCACCACCGGCCGCGCGCAACAGATCAGAATCTGCCCCTGCGGCGGACAATCCAACGGCTCCGGCGCATACCGCACCTTCCCATCCACCAACCCGCTCTCACAATTGTGACAAACGCCGGTCCGGCAAGACCACCGCACCGGTACCGAGCACGCCTCCGCCAACGCGAGCAGGCTCCCAAAGCGCTCATCCCAGCGAACCGCGAGGTGACTGCGCGTGAAATTCACGACGGGCCCCGTACCAGGCGCACCCGCCGGCGGATGAGGCGCCTCCCGGCGCGTCGACACAATCCCCGGCGTCAGTCCCTCCTCAGGTCCGAAAAGCTCGAAGTGAACGCGGTCCGGCCGCACACCAAGGCCCGAATTGCCGAGAAGCGTCCGCAGATTCTCGAGATATCCAACCGGTCCGCAAAGAAAGAAGTCAGCGTTCGCAGGCACACCCAGCCGGCGCAGCAACTCGAGACTGACATGACCTTGGACATCGAAGTCGGTACCCGGGGCATCATCGGGAGCAGGGCGGCTGAAGATGACGCAACCATGAGCTCCGCCGAGCTGTTTCAGCAGCTGCAGCGCCTCCTCGGCAAAAGCGTGATGAGCACGATCACGGGCCGAGTGGATCCACCACACATCACGCGGCGAGTCCCGTAGCCCTTCCACAGCCGCATGCAACATCGCCAGCATCGGCGTAACCCCTATGCCGGCACTGAGTAACACAACAGGCGTGGAGCCTCGCGCGAGGATGAAACTCCCCCGCGGAGCACTCGACTCGATGCGGTCTCCCACCCGCAGCGTCTCATGAAGAAAGACGCTTCCGGGTCCCTTTTCCTTCTTGACGGCGATCCGGTAGTGGCTCCCGCCAGGCATGCCACAGAGTGAATACGTACGGGTGAGGGTGTCGGCACCGCCCGCCGGATGAAGTCGCAACACGATGTGTTGGCCCGGCAGGAACGCAGGCAATGACGAGCCGTCCGATGCCTGCAGCTCGATCGTCAACACATCCTCGGTCTCCTTGTGTAGCGCCGTCACTTCGAGTGAGCGGAAGCCCGACCAGGACAGCGTCGCGCCCGCGTTCAGGGAGAGTCCGGCGTTCCCCCCTTTCTTGCCCTCTCGCGCAGCCTCGAGGAGAGCACGCAAGGACGCTTGCCAACCAGGGCTGAGTGCTGGAATGCCGAGGGCTCGGGCGAGGGCCTCCGGAGGATGCTCGCCGAGATACAACAGCCCGTCGATTTCCGCGACCGTCATTTTCCCGGGACCGTCCGCGACTTTCTCGATCATGTCGCCGGCGCCCACATCCCCTTCCTCGATGACCCGAAAATAGAACCCCGGCCGCCGATGCGAAACGACCAGCGCCGGCATGGCAGCGTGAGCCATGCGTAACCCCAGGCGGAAGCAGGTCACGCGCGGCTGAGTGACTTCGAAGACGGCGCTACCGATCCGATAGCGATCGCCGATACAGACTTCCGCGTCGGCCAGCCCCTCGACCGTGAAGTTCTCGCCAAACTGCCCGTGAGTGAAGTCGGACCGCTGCAGGACCCGCTCCCAGTAACGATAGGAGTCGAGTTGGTAAACCATGACGGCCCGTTGCTCGCCGCCATGGCCGGCAAGGTCCCCCTGGCCGTCGCCTTCGAGATTGAGCTTGCGCGCCCGCACTCTGCCGGCCACGGGCGATTTCCATATTGCGGTCCGGACTCGCTCACCCTGCCACTCGACTTCCTTGGGCAGGCCGACATTCACGGAGACGAGTCGGGACATCATGTGCATGACCTCACGAAGTTTTAGTAACCACACCAAAATATATTGACCGGTTAGCAAGGATTTGGGATAACAGGCGCCCGCACCTCGTCGGAGATCTCCCATGACGAACGTCCACTACCGCACCGCTGACGTTGGCGGCTTCAAAGTCTTCTACCGGCAGGCAGGGGCGAGCAACGCGCCCAAGTTGCTGCTGCTGCACGGGTTCCCCACGGCCGGCCACATGTTCCGCGACCTGATTCCGTTGCTCGCGGACCGATTCAACCTGGTCGCTCCCGACCTGCCGGGATTCGGGCAATCGGACCTGCCGCCGCGGAGCAACTTCAAATACACCTTCGACCATCTCGCCGACGTGATCGACCGGTTCACACAGACCATCGGCTTCGACAAGTACGCCGTGTATGTTTTCGACTACGGCGCGCCCACTGGTTTCCGCCTCGCCGTCAAGCACCCGGAAAGAATCACCGCCATCATTTCGCAGAACGGCAACGCCTACGAGGAAGGGCTGAGCGACGGCTGGAATCCGATCCGCGCCTATTGGCAGAACGCCACGGAAGCGAATCGGAACGCCTTGCGCGATTTCCTCAAGCCGCAGGCGACGTATTGGCAATATACACACGGCGTCCCGGACACCTCGCTCGTGTCGCCCGATGGCTATTCCCTGGACAACTTCTACCTCGCCCGTCCGGGCATGGACGAGATCCAACTGGACCTGTTCGGCGACTACAAGAGCAACGTCGCCCTGTACCCGACATTCCAGAAGTACTTCCGGACCCACAAACCGCGATTCCTGGCGGTGTGGGGCAAGGGCGATCCTTTCTTCCTGCCTCCGGGGGCGGAAGCCTTCAAACGCGATATCCCCGACGCGAAGGTGCGCTTCTTCGATACCGGACACTTCGCATTGGAGACCCACGCAGGGGAGATCGCCAGCGAAATCCGTACGTTCCTCACACGTTAGCAGGACTGGGGCCATGGCCAACTTGCCGCTGATCGTATTCGAC
>DAITMW010000070.1:0-6107 GCA_036834945.1 Steroidobacteraceae bacterium | reverse complement strand
GCCTGAAAGCCCTAACCGCGATAGAACTGGGTCGCGCCATGGCCGAATGACCAGTTCTCCGCCGGCGCCTCGACTACGCTGATGAAGAAATCCTCGGGCCGCACACCGGGATTGTGGCCCAGCAGCTCGACGATCTTCTTGTACAACGCCTGCTTCATCTGCACCGTTTTGCCGGGCGACCAGAAAATCTGGATCTGAACCAGGTCGTCCGAACGCTGGATGCCGAGGTAATCCTCCCCATACGCGAACTCGGCAGCGCCGTGCTCCGTGATGCTCATGAAGCGGTCGCCGTCACCGATGTGACAGGTCGCGCGCATCGCCTCGTAGATCCCGTCCAGGAGCGCCTTCTTGTAGGCATCCGACTTTCCCTTGCGCAGGGCAATACGTGTCAGGGGCATGTTGAGCGTCTCGTGTAACCAGAGAAAATGATAGGGAGAGGTTACTGTAGGGTCGAGGTGAATCCAAGGCCCAGCGTGCGTGGCCGACCGACGGCGAAGGGGTAGGGAGTCGCGATGAGACCGGCATCGTATCCCAGCAGGACCCGCCTGTTGGTCAGGTTCTTGACATACAGGCCGAAACGCAGGCCGCCGCGGCGCGCACCGAACAGAACATCCCACAGAGTGTAGGAGGGCAGGGTCTCACCGTTACCGTCCAGGCGTGTGGAGTCGTATTGGAGATTCACGGCCGTCTGTAGCTGCCACCCGTGCCCGATGGGATGTGAGTACTCCGCGCGAGCCGCGGCCGTCCATCGCGGAACGTACGAGAGCCGTTCGCCGGCCTGGACATCGTCCAGCGGAACGGATTGCGTATACCGTGCATCTGTCAGCGCACTGTCAATGTTCAGTGTGAAGCCGTTGACGGGCTGCAGCCGCAGCTGGAGCTCCATACCGCGACTCACCGCGGTTCCGGCGTTGCCATCGATCAGAAGCCGCGCATCGGGTTGCAGGGCTTGAATGCGCTTCCAGTTGATCCAGTAGGCGGAGAAGTCGACGCTCAGACGCCGCTCGAGGAGTTCCGTCTTGACTCCAGCCTCATAACTCCAGATGGAGTCCGAGGTGTAGTGATCAGGCAGGCCCGCGGGTGACCCTGCAGGGACCGCCCGGCCACCCCCCGGACGGTAGCCACTCGCAGCGCGACCATAAACCATGAGTACACCGTTCGGTCGCCACCGTGCGGTAGCCAGGTAAGTCGTGGGGCTCTCGCTGAAGCTCTGATGGGTACGGATATCCGGCACCGCCTGCCTCGAGAATGTTTGCCCCAGGCTGCTGGACCGGAATCCGACCGTGAGATCAACGGTTGGCGACACGTAGTACGTCGCATCCGCGAAGCCGGCCCGCTCGGTGAGGGTGCCACGCCTCTGCGTGTGAATCGGTAGCACGCCGGCGACGGGTATTCCGTAGAAATCCTGGTCATACCAGCCGCGCAGTGACTCGTGCTGAAAGAAGCCGCCGAGCATCCACTCGACCGCACCCATACGTTGCGAAACCAACCGCACTTCCTGGGTCACCTTGGTGACGGGCTCCGCTTCATCATATGCGGCCTGGGACGCGAGCGGACTCAGGTTATATCCCAGCTGCTCGAGCTGCGTCGTAGCGTCGATGATGCTCTCAGGCCGCACGCGCGAGTAGCTTGTAGACGCGACGAGCTCGAGTTGCCGGAGGTGATACCGCAACTCGCCGGCATACAACTCCAGGCGGATGCTGGCGGGCTCCGATACGTAGCGGAATTGAGAGTACCCTGGGTACAACGGTCGTCCTGACCCGATGTCGTAATCGATGATGTTGTTACCGTGACTACCGTCGACCTGCTCCATGGCGGTGACGCGCCACGAAAGATTCATGGAAGGCCGGTAGAGGAACACGGCGCGCACTCCATGATTGTTGGCCCGATTGGTATCGAAGCCGCCAACCCCGCGGTCGTCGCTGAACCCGCCCGCGTGGTCATAGAAAGCGCTCAGTCGCACGCCGAGTTGACCTTGCACCAACGGAGTCGACAGGATTCCGTACAATCTCAGTCCAGCCGACCCGTATTCAGTGGCTCGAGCCTCCTGCGAAAATGACAACTCGCGCTCGGCGAGATCCGGCGCGCGAGTGACGTATTTGATGACTCCGCCGAGGGACGAGGCTCCATAGAGGGTACCCTGCGGCCCTTTGAGGACTTCGACGCGCTCGAGATCCGTCGGGTCCAGGTCCACCGCGAGCAGCCCGCCACGTACGGTGGCACTGGATGCGCCTATGGGAACCTCATCGATGTACGTCGCGACGGTAGCGCCTACACTTTGCGGTGCGATGCCACGTATGAACACCGTGTCATACCCGGTGTGACCGTACGATACGACCCCCAGGCCGGGCAGATATCCCGCGTAGTCTGATAGAGAGGTGGCGGCGAGCTCTTCCAGCTCTCGCCCGGTGATGACCGCGACGCCACCGGGAACGACGCTCAGCCGCTCCGTTCGCCTCGAAGCGGTGACGAGGACTTCGGCTTCCGATGCTCCAGTGGGTATCTCAATCGCGAGAGGCTTCCCCTCGGACGCTTCTCGAGCCGCTTTTTTTGCAGTTTGCCTGGTCCGCGTGATCAGGATCGCACCACTGGGGTGCGTGGTCACCACGAGGCCCGTGCCCTCCAGAAGACGGGTGAGAGCCTCCCGCGCCGTCAGGTCCCCTCGAACGCCGCGTGTTTGCAACCCTTCGAGTTGCTGACGCGAGTAGATGAATTCGACCTGCGACTGTTTGGCCAACAGCTCGAGCGCGCTGGTGAGCGCCCCCGCGGGGATGTTCACCTGCCTGGCGGACTCGGCTGCCGAAGAGGTTGACAACGTCAGGCTACAGAACAACGCCGCGAGCGTACCGGAGACCTTCATGCCAGTGTCTTCCCGGACGACCTCAGGCGCGATGCCTGAGAGTGATCTGCCCCTTCTGCTGCTCGACCGTTACGGGAAATCCCTGCTGCAGCAACCAGAGAAAGGCCTCGGTGTTGCCCGGCCGGAACTTGCCACTGACGCGCAGATCCGCGATGGACGGGTCGTCGATGACGATCTTCCGCGTGTGATAACGATTCAATTCCGCCACGGCATCAGCCAGCGAAGAGTCCTTGAAGACGACAAACCCGTCGCGCCAGCTCAACAGCTCGCCCAACTCCCCGTCGGAAAGATGCTCGACCTGGATATTGGAATGCCGGGTGCGTGCGATTGCGCCCGGCTCCAGGGAGGTCGAGGCGAGGCGAACGCGGCCGCCAGCCACAATCACCTGTACGTCATCGTCGGTGCGCCGTACCGAGAATTCCGTGCCCAGCGCTGTGATACGCGAGTTCGCCACCACTACTATGAACGGACGAGTGGGATCATCGGCCACGACGAAATAGGCTTCGCCCGCATCCAGCTCGATCCGCCGCTGAGTGTGATCGAATGACACCCGAATGACGGTGCTCGTATTGAGGGTAACCTGCGAGCCATCCGCCAGAGCAATGGTGACCAACCCTCCCACTGGCGTGGAGTAACCGATTGCCCCCGCGAGATGGCTGAGATACAGGTATGTCCCGGCCATGACAGCGACCGCGAAGCCCGCTGCGATGCCCAACCAGCGCTGCCAGGCCGCGTCTCGTTGCGGACCGTGGGCAACGAGGCTCGGACGAGCGCTGGCTCCGAGTGACCTCAGGCGCGCGGCCTGTTGCCAGACCGCGTCGAGACGCACAAAGGCGACCCGATGCAAGGTCGATTCGCTCAGCCATGTGTCGAGCTCGATCCGGTCGCGCTCGTTCCAGGCCTCGCTCTCCCGCCTCACCAACCAACGGGCTGCCGTCGCGTCAATTGTTCGGCTGTCCAAGTTCCTCTTCCGGCTGTAACACGCTGTGGGTCTCGGCTGCATCGTTAGTGGGGAGGGACCCGAGGACAGCATCGGCCATCGCCTGCAGCCCGCGGCTCATGTAACCCTCCAGTGCACCTTCGTGGATGCCCAGCTCCAGCGCGGCCTCGCGCTGTGAAAGACCTTCAACCCGCCGCAGCCAGATCACCGCGCGCGCCATTTCAGAAAGCCGACCGAAAGCCTCCGTAAGGCGCTGCAGATCCTGCCGTGCGCTGAGGCGGCGATCGGGGGTCAACTCATCTACCAAGACGTTCAAGGTGCCAATGTCCTGCGTGTAGTCGATCGAGACGACCCGTTCGCGGCGCAGACGGTCGAACATCAGGTGGCGAGCGGTGGCAAACAGAAACGACTTGGGACAGCGGGGGAGTGACTTACGCGCGCTTTCGTAAACCCGGGCATACGTTTCCTGCCGCAGATCGGGAATGTCGGCGCCGCGCGACCAAACCCGGCGCAAGTAACGCATCAACGCCGCCTCGTGGGGGAGTATCTGGGTCGCGAACCACTGATCCACGCTCGGCTTCATGCCACCTGACGCTACTCGTGTTTCAGACCCTCCGAAATACTCCTTTGGATGAGGCGCAGGAAATACGGGATTACTTCGTCACGGTAGCCAGGTGGCCCAACAGGCCGCAACCTGAAGGAAGCGGAGATGTTTGTACCGGCCGGGCTGGACCGCGCTCAGCTGCTGGCGCGTCGCTCGCGCTTGCGGTGCGCGGCCTGTTTGGCTCGATTGCCACACAGCGCCATGCTGCACCACCGTTTCGCCCGGCCATGCGTTCGATCGAAAAACAGCAGCGTGCAGGTAGGTCCTTCGCAGGCCTTCACATGGGTGAAATCATCGTTGCTCACGAGTTCGGCCATGGATCTGGCGATCGGTAGGAGCAGCGAGTCGGGTGTTTGCCAGCGTCGCATCGGACGCCAGACCAACCCGGAGCGCGTCCCGGTATCCTGCCCGCGCTCTCGTTTGACGATCTGCCCGAACTGCTGGTCGCGCTCGAGAATCCGGTTCAGCGGCGCCAGGTCCTTCAGCGCATCCCCCCGCAGCCGCTTGCCCTTGTGCTGTCGTACGAAGCCCCGGAACCATTCCCTCAAGGCGCGGGCCTGCGCGGCCACCGCATCCAGCTCGCCGGGAACCGCGCCGCGTCGCATCGTTCCCAGCACTTCGCCCGGAACGAGCCCGGAGGTCTCCAGCCAGTCCAAGAGATCCTCCCCATTGGCGAGCCATTCGACCGGCGTACCGCTGGGACTGGCGATGGAATTGAGAAAATCCAACGCGGGGGCGTCGGCGATGAACAGGGGAGTGGGACGGGAATCAGCCATCTATATCTCGCAGGCGTAACCACCCTAGCTTGGCGAGCTAGGTTATCAGAAAGAGGCTTGTCGGACGAGACCCGTGCGGGCCTCGCCGTAACCGCATAGGGACGCGTTGACAAGTTACTAATGCGGAGATAGTGTCATGTCGATCACAGTCCAGTCGTTCTCGGTCACCTTCGCCGGCCAGCCCGTGTCTACCCCCGTGCACAAATCTGTCGCTACGCCGGAGCGCACCGTGCTCTTCTCCGATGCCGTGTTCGCCATCGTCATCACCATCCTGGTGCTCGACCTGCGTCCGCCGGAGTCGGCGAGCGCGACGGCGCTGTTGTCATTGTGGCCGAGAGCCTTGAGTTACGCCGTCAGCTATTTCTTCCTCGCCATCGTCTGGATGAATCACCACTACCTGTTGCGTCACGCAAGGTTGGCGAGCCCGCGGCTCCTATGGAGCAACTTCGCGCACCTGTTCGCCGTGTCTCTCGTTCCATTCGCCACCGCCTGGATCGCGGGCACGAGCCTGGCCGGCACCCCGGTGGCGCTCTACGCTCTGATTTTCGTACTGGTGAACGTCACCTACCTGATGCTGTGTTGGGAAGTAATCGACCGACCCAGTGGTGAGCGACTGTCGCCGCGTGTGCGTCGCATGTTGCACATGCGCTCCTTCGCCACTCTCGCTGTGTTCATTGCCGCGGCGATCGTTGCGCTCGCGTTTCCGTTGGCGGGCATGTTCCTCATCTGTGCCTGCCTGGTCCTGTATCTGCGCCCGGAAGCCCCGGGGAAGGCGGCCTGAGTCCCATGAGTCAATCGAGCAAATCTGTCAGTGTGGTGTTGGTTCACGGCGCGTGGGCCGATGGGTCGAGCTGGAACAGCGTCACCCGGCCGTTGCAATCGCGAGGCCTGCATGTGATCGCGGCGCCGATTCCGCTCACCTCGCTC
>DAITMW010000069.1:22153-26451 GCA_036834945.1 Steroidobacteraceae bacterium | reverse complement strand
ATGGCGACCAGTAGCAGGGAGAACAACGCGATATTGCTGTTGGTCGCGCCGAGACTGAACCCACAGTGCATCAGAATCAGGACGGGCGCGAGAATGCCCAACAGAAGGTGCCACTGGAACCAGCGTTTGCGGATCGCGAAGAAGGATTGCAGTACGAGCAGGATGCCGCCGGCGATGCCGAGCGCGTAGCCGATACCGTTCTTGGGGCTCAGATAACTCGTCAGCGGCATCTGTGAGCCGAGGACGAGCATCACCCCGGCGACCACGAAAAGGATGCGCTCCGGGGAGGACCGGGTCCGTTCGGGCGAGACGGTGGGGCGCGCCGGTCGCATGGCTTCGTCAGGTGATCTTGCGATCGATCGAGATGTTGACGGGGTGTTGGATATGTGGATCGACGGCGGCCAGGTGGCCGACGAGATCACCCGGGCGCGGCAGCGCTTCACCGCTGGGGGAGATGCGCGCCTCGAGTTGGATCGTCTTCGCGGCGGACAGATTGCGTCCGGGAATCATCGCATCGGCATCGTCGAGCACGAATGACATCGGCCAACGATCCACTCGCAGTCGCAGGACGGCGAGCGGGGGTCCCGGCGTCTCGGTGTCCGTCGCGTAAATAAAAAGCGTGGTGCCCGGGCTGGCCAGGTCAGCCAGCGCGTCATCGATCTGGACGGTGCCCCAGATCCGGCCGCCTTCAACCGGGGTCGCGGTGCCCTTGCTCGTGGCATCGGCATTCTTTGCGGTTACATGCATGCGCGCTGCGCGCGCGTCGTCTGGTCTTCCCATGTATTCGTACGACTGCGCCAGCAGGCGCCATTCGTCGTCGGTTCCCCCATTTGTCGCTAGTCGCTGCGCCAGGTTGCGCGTGACCGTCTCGAGCGAGCCGGCAGCGTCCGTATGTCCCGCCGTGCTGTCGGCATCGGCGAGCGTAGGCCAACGATCGCCCGGCATGAGCACGTCGGCCCTGTTGGTTTGCTGCGTACCTCCCGTTGTGGCGGTCACCGTAAAATAGACACCGAGTGCACCGATCACCAGGCCCGATGCCGCGCCGGTGATGAACCAGTAGGTGTCCCGAGGTGACATAAGTGCCCGATCACTGCGTGTGCCGAAAGGTTACTTTGTACGGGCGGGCCGTGTGTCCGTCGCGTGCAAATCTGCGAACGGCGTCAATGAGCCGCGGTCCGCAGACTGTTTATCTCGCGCTCTCACTATTCGATGAGGCGCGGTGTCGTCACCAAACAGCGACACTTTGGGTCCGCGGAACGTCGCGATGAGAAATTGTTTAATGTATGGCGCGCTGCTGGCGGCATTGACGGCCTGCGGTCCGATCGCGCCGCTTCGATCCGCGCTACCGGGTGCGGGCAATGGCGTCAAGACGCGCTTTGCGGAGAGTGCTCCGGTTGCCGCGGCCAAAGTTTCGTTGCGAACGAAGCAATTCACTACTGCGTTGCGCGAGCTGCAATTCGCGGCTGGCCGTGGTGACGTGCAAGCGGAATATCTCCTCGGCCTCCTGTACGCGAACGGTGTCGGCACCGATGTGTCGGAAGCGGATGCACGACGATGGCTGACGGCCGCCGCCGAAAAGTCACATGCCGACGCGGCGTACGCATTGGCGGCGCTGCTGGCGCAGGGATCCCTGGAGGACCGTGAGGGCGCGCGTCGATGGCTGGAGCGAGCGGCCACCGGAGGGCAGCCTTTCGCGGCCAGACTGGTCGCGCTCCATTCGCTACCGCTGGCGCCGGCGCGCAGCGCATCCGGGGATGCGCAACTCGCGTACGAGTTGTTGATCTGGGCCATCCGCCATGACCCCGAATCCGTCGGGACGTTCGTAAAGGCGGCGGGAATCGAGTCTGTGGATACATTCGGGCGCTCACCCCTGGCTTATGCGACGACGGACGGATCCGAGGCGGTGGTGCGGCAGTTGTTGGCTTCGGGTGCGTCCGTGGATCATGCCGACCACTTCGGTGTCACACCCCTGATGCTCGCTGCCGAAGCCAGCAGCGACACCGTTTTCGAAGCGTTGCTGAAGGGCTCCCGGAACATCAATGCCCCGGACGAGGTCGGCAATAGCGCACTGTTTCATGCGGCCCGGGCCGGCAGGGCCCGGCATGTCGCGCGCCTGCTGACCGCTGGTGCCTCCAGCAACCGTCCCAATGCGGATGGTTGGACGGTGCTCGATGTCAGTTTGAAAACCGGCCACGCCGAGGTGGCGAAGCTGCTGCGCGAAGCCGGTGCCACGGGAAACCTGAAGGTGGCCAAAGTACGGGAAGCGACAGGGATGGACCCGACGCAACCGGGTGAGCTCTACGCGGGCTGGCCGCCACTGGCGATCGCTGCGAGCCGGGATGATGTCGAGGTAGTGGAGAAGCTCCTGGCCGCGGGATCACGGGTGGACGAGCCCACCCCGCAGGGTGACACGCCGGTTCTGGTTGCCGCGAAGTATCGCGCCGCGAAGGTCATTGCGCCTCTGTTGAAAGGTGGAGCCAATCCACTGGCGCCGGACAGAGAAGGGCATACCGTATTGGCTTATGCCGCCGCCCACGGGGATGTGGATGTGGTTGATGCCCTTCTGGAGAAGGGCGTGTCTCCCGATACGCGTGCCAGTGGCGAGGAGCCGCCTTTGATCGGCGCCGCACGGGCTGCGGACCTGGCTGCCATGAGGCGATTGTTTGAAGCCGGAGCGGATGTCAATGCGACTGACGTCTCTGGTATGACGGCGCTCATGGTGGCTGCTGCCGGAGCGAATGTGGAGATGGCGCAACTGTTGATCGCGGCGAATCCCCGTCTGGAGGTGAAGGACCGTACAGGTCGTACTGCTTTATGGCTCGCCGCTGGAAGCGGGAGCGAGCCGATCGTCGATCTCTTGCTGGCGGCGGGCTCCCCGATCGACGGGCCGGTGGGTGAGCCCTCGCCGTTGTTTGCGGCCGTTCGGGCCGGCCGGACCAACACGCTGGAGCGACTGCTACGCAAAGGGCTGCCGCCGGATGCGAGGAGCGCGACGCAGGACACACCGTTGATTGCCGCCGCCTCCCGTGGCGATATGGCGATCGTGCGTGTCCTTCTGGATGGAGGTGCGAGCATCGACGCGCAGAATGCCGCCGGCAACACTGCGCTGATCGAGGCGGTCAGGGCCGGCCAGACAGAAGTGTGCCGGGTCTTGCTACAGGCCGGGGCCGATGCGGGGTTGCACAACCGGGACCGCATCGATGCGCTCGACACCGCGCGGCGCCGGCATCTCACCGATATCGTTGCGCTGCTGGAGAATCACTAGAGCATCATTGGAACGTGTGCACACTTGCGTTCGCACCAGGCGTGGCGCGCATTCAACCCCGGCTGTCGAGCTTGAACGTCATGCGCAGCTGGACGTGTGCCTCGACCGCGACGCCGTTGATTTTCCTTGGCTGATATTTCCAATGGCGCACGGCTGTCATTGCGGCACGATTGAAGATGCTCGAGGGTTCGGCGTGAACGATAGTCACGTCGTGAACATCGCCTTGCGGGGAGACCATGAAGCTCAGGTCCACGGCGCCTTCGATGCCTTTCTCGGCGGCATCGCCCGGATACTCCGGGGGGAAGCGCGAGATGACTTGCGGGTCTTGCGTGAGGGGAGAGGGAGCCGCTTGCGCAACGGCCCCGGGCGCGCTGTTGGAATCCTCCAGGGTCTTGCCACTGAAGGTGGAGGCTACGGGAGCCTGGCTGTCTGGCTTCGATCGGGCGATGTCGCCCGCCGCTGCCGTTGACGTTTTCACACTCACGGGCGCCACGCTCTTGGGCTTGGCTGGCGCCGACGTATGGCGTGAGAACCATCTCCCGAGGGCTGACGAGCCCGTCCCGTGTGTCGCCGACTCATGCTTCGCCAGGAGCGCTTCGAAGAAGGGGAGGCGCGAATGCGTGGGCGCGATCTGTTGCAAGGCGGTGATGTTGCTGCGGGCCGCCTTGTAGTCGTCCTGTTGAAAAGCGGTCTCGGTGTCGGCTACGAGTTTGACCACTTCCGGCGGATCGTGGGGCGCTGGCGCCGACAGGAGTGCCGTGCTGAATGCGGGCGTGTCGGGTGTATTGGACACGTGGAGAACCACGGCCATCGTACCAATGACCACCACAACACCGGCGGCGACGAGGAAGGCGCTTTTCTTGGCGCTCGGTTCCAGCAAGGGCGGTGGGAAAGCTTTCGCACGTGAGGCAGCCGCAAGTCTCGAGCCGACTGCGAGCGCTTCGGGTGTTGGTTGACGCGGAGCGCGCGGGGCGCTGCGCGACCTGCCGCCTTTGCGAGGCGGTTGCGCGGGCGGAGGCGGGGGCTCTTCGTC
>DAITMW010000069.1:5698-22053 GCA_036834945.1 Steroidobacteraceae bacterium | reverse complement strand
GCGGACAAGGCGGCGAGCAGTTGCCGCGGCTCGATGGGATAGGACAACGTCCGGAACAGACCAAAGGGCCGGAGTCGCCCTTTGAGGAGTTTCAACCGTTCCCGGTCCACCGCGAAAATCCGCAGCATGTCCGGCCGGTTGCGTCCCATCTGACCCAACAGCTCCAGGCCCGAGCCATCCTCCAGGCGCTCGCCGGCAACGATCACGTCAAAATCATTCGCCCGCACGAGGTCGAGGCAGTCCGCCTTGGTGGTGACCGCGTCGATGGCGAAATACTCCCCGAGCAGCTGTGTGATAGCTGTCAGGAGAGCGGAATCCTGATCGACGACGAGGACGCGCATACACCCGTTAGCTCCCATCCAGAGAGCCTTCCTATAACTCCATGTCTTAATACAGCGACAGGGCCGTGCGAGCGCCGTTCCAAGTCACATATTACCGGAAGATTTGGGTCGCCGCGCCTCAGCGCAGCCGCCGTGCATGGATCACATTCGGGAGCGCTGCCAGCCGCTTGAGGACGCGGGTCATCTGATCGATGTCATCGATTGTAACGGTCACCAGTACGTGCGCTGTACCGGCACCGCGGTCGGTCGTCGTCGTCATGGCCTCGATACTGAGACGTTCGTAGGCCAGTACGTCGGTTATGTCACGTACGAGGCCTCTGCGGTCATAGGCGCTGACTGAAAGCTCCACGGCCGGGTTGCTGCCGTCAACTTTCGACCACGCGACGCTCAGGACGCGATCGGGCCTGGTGGAGCGCATCCGGATCAGACTCGGACAGTCGCTGCGATGGATGGTGACTCCGCGACCGATCGTGACATAACCCGCGATCGGCTGCGGTCGCAACGGAGCGCAGCAGCGCGCGAAGGTGACTGGCAGGTCACCGACACCTTCGATGTCAACAGGCGAGCCACCCGGGCGTACACGACGAGTGGTCGCATGCGCAGGGCGGGCAACAGGCGCATGTCGCCGCGTCTCGGCGGTGTCGAAACCCGGCACCCTGGCGGCGGCCTGCAAAAGTTGGGTCACCGTGAGCTCGCCTTCACCCAGAAGTTGGTACAGGTGATCGGCGTCCCGGGTTCCCAACTCCTGGACGAGGGCGGCGAACTGCTCGGCCTTGAAACCGATGCGCGGCAACTCACGGTCGGCGATGGCCCGGCCGGCCGTGCGGTTGTCGCCGACATCCTGTTTGCGGAACCAGGCCCGGACTTTGGACCGGTTGCGCGCCGAGATCAGGTAACCCTGCTCGGGAGCCATCCAGTCGCGGCTGGGGGCTTCCTGTTTGCCGGTGATGATCTCGACGATCTCGCCGTTACCGAGCGTGTAGGTGAGGGGCACGATACGTCCATTCACCTTGGCTCCGCGGCAGCGGTGTCCGAGTGAAGTGTGGACGGTATAGGCGAAGTCGAGTGGGGTCGCGCCGCGCGGCAGATCGATCACTTCGCCCTTGGGTGTCAGTGCGTAAACGCGGTCTTCGAACAGCTCGGTGCGGACGCTTTCGAGAAAGTCCCTCGCTTCGGACTCGCCGTCGCCGTTGGCGTCCTGGGGCTCCAGGAGGCGCCTGACCCATTCGATCTTGCGTTGGTATTGCGCGTCCTTCGCGCCGCCTTCCTTGTAGGTCCAATGGGCGGCGACGCCGAGCTCGGCATGCTCGTGCATCTCGCGTGTGCGGATCTGGACCTCCACGCTCTTTCCCTGCGGTCCCATGACGGCCGTGTGGATGGAGCGATAGAAGTTGTCCTTGGGCGTCGCGATGTAGTCATCGAACTCCCCTTGGATGTACGGCCACAGTCCGTGTACGACGCCGAGGGCGGCGTAACAGTCCGGAATGGAGCCGACGATCACCCGCACCGCGCGCACGTCGAACAACTGCTCGAAGGCGAGATGCTTGCGCATCATCTTGCGATAGATGCTGTACATGTGCTTGGGGCGGCCGTAGACCTCGGCCTGCAGGCCCGCCTTCTGCAGCTCCGCTCGCAGCGTGGCACAGAGCGCTTCGATGTAGCGTTCGCGGTCGGCCCGGCGCTCATTGAGCTCGGCGGCGATCCGACGGTACTCCTCGGGCTCGAGGTAACGGAACGCCAGGTCCTCCAGCTCCCACTTGAGCTGCCAGACGCCGAGGCGGTTGGCCAGGGGAGCGAAGATCGCACGGGCTTCGACCGCCAGCCGCTCGCGTTCCTCCGCGGAGATCTCGCGGGCGTGGCGAAGTCCGACGAGTTGCTCCGCCAGCCGCGCCAGAACCAGGCGTGGGTCGCTCACAACGGCCAGCAACATCTTGCGTAACGTTTCGGCCTGCCGCGCGTCGAGACCTTTTACAGGTGACCAGTCGCGCGGCAGTCCGAGCTCACCGAGCCGCACGAGAGCGAGTGCCGTGTCCGTTGCCCCACGGCCCACCAGTCCGTTGAGCGCCTCCGCCTCGAGTCCCTCCCGGCCGATCACCGGTCGCACCAGCACGGCGTTGGCGAGCTCGATGTCCTCGGTCAGTGCGCCCATGACCTCCGCGGCTTCCGCGCCGACGGCGAGGTCCGCCTGGGCCTGCGGGCTCGCCTGCTCGATGGCGGCACGCGAGCGGGCAATCGCGTCGCGGATCGCAGGCGGGGAAAGTTGAATGGTCTCCAAGGGCTACGGCTCTTTACATCGGACACAGGCTTGGCGGCATGTCGCCGGCCTGGGTTTACGGCTATCATACCCGCCTGTTTTCCCAATCGGCGCCGAAGCTTAGCTTCGACGCCACTCCCTTTCGGATTTCATGGCAGGTCACAGCAAGTGGGCTAGCATCCAGCGCCGCAGAGCGGCACGGGCGAGGGGGCGGGAGAAGGAGCCGGTGCACGCGGTGGGTGGGTTGTACAAGGTCGTGCGCTACGAAGGGTACGGGCCCGCTGGTGCGGCGGTTCTCGTCGACACGGTTACCGACGACCGTGGTCGCACGGGGGCAGCGATTCGGGAGACATTCACCCGATATGGGGGCCATCTGGGCGCGCACGGCTCGGTGGGCTATTTGTTCCACATCGTAGGGCTCATGACGTTTCCAGCGGGCACGGATGAGACCAGGCTGATCCAGGTTGCCTTGGAGGCTGGTGCGGAGGACGTCGTTCCGAACGCCGACAGCTCCATCGAGGTGCTCGCGGATCCGGTCGAGTTCGAAACGGTGCGGGCGATCCTGACGGAGAACGGATTCGTGCCGGCGACCGCGGAGGTGACGGAGCGTGCTTCGCTCACGACGCCTCTGTCGGGCGAGGCTGCTGAGTTGATGGTGAGGTTGCTCGAAGCTTTGGAAGACCTGGACGACGTACGGGACGTTTATTCGAATGTCGAGATATCGGACGAAGTCCTGGCGCTCATTTGACCCGGAGGCCTTCGCGGCAGCCAACGCGCGTGCGGCCGCGAGCGTCGTTACGTCGGTCTCCATTGCGAAACCGGCTGTCAAAGTGCGCATCCTCGGCGTTGATCCCGGTTCGCGGCGTACCGGGTTCGGAGTCATCGAGTGTCGTGGAACCGATTACGTGCACGTCGCGCATGGTTGTCTCAATGTCGGTGGCGCTGTGATGGCGGAGCGTCTGCGGCTGATATTCGACGGACTACAGGCGCTGATCGATGAGCACCAACCGGCCGAAGTCGCGGTCGAGCGGGTCTTCGTCAACCGGAACGTGGAAAGCGCGCTGAAGCTCGGACAAGCGCGCGGGGCGGCTCTCTGCGCTGTGCCGAAAGGTGTTCCGGTGTTTGAATACGCGCCGCGCGCGATCAAGATGGCGCTGGTCGGCTCAGGCGCCGCGGAGAAATCACAGGTGGCCCATATGATTGCGGCATTGCTGCGTTTGCCGGGACGGGTCGGTCCCGATGCCTCGGATGCCCTGGCGATCGCGGTGTGCCATGCGCACTCCCGGCACTTGCACGCGCTGACCCACGCGGCGGTCATCGCATGATCGGATCAGTTCGGGGTCGCATCGCTTCCAAAACCCCTCCACAGCTCATGGTCGACGTGGGCGGAATCGGGTATGAGCTGGAAGCTCCGATGTCGACGTTCTTCCACCTCCCGGCGGTAGGCCAGGAAGTCAGTCTTCTCACCCATCTCGTCGTACGCGAGGACGCTCATGTCCTCTACGCCTTCGGCACCGAGAGCGAGCGGCGTTTGTTCCGGAGTTTGATCAAGGTCTCCGGTGTGGGGCCGAAGATCGCGCTGGCGTTGTTGTCGGGAATCAGTGTCGAGGCGTTCTCCCGATGTGTCGTCAACGAGGACATCACGGCGCTCACCAAGGTCCCCGGCATAGGCCGCAAGACGGCCGAGCGCCTGATCGTGGAGATGCGCGACCGCCTGAAGGACTCGGAGACACCCGCGAGTGTGGGAATGGTCCCGGTGCCTGAGAACGCGAGTCCGGAGTCCGAGGCTTTTGGCGCGCTCGTGGCCCTGGGGTACCGGCCGGCTGAGGCGACTCGCTTGCTCAAGGCGGTCGGTCCCGGTACACACTCGACCGAGGAGCTCATCCGGCGGGCGCTGCAGAGCGCCAGTGGAACGAGCAGTCCCTGACGACAGTAGCGAGGACCATTGGAAGCGCAACGAATCACCAGCGGCGCGGCAGGCAGCGAGGACGAAGCGGCAGAGCGGGCCATCCGTCCGAGCCATTTCGACGAATACATCGGGCAGTCCGCCGTAAAGGCACAGCTCGAGATTTTCGTGACGGCCGCTCGCCAGCGCGGCGAGGCGCTCGATCATGTCCTGATTTTCGGGCCACCGGGTCTGGGTAAGACGACGCTCGCCAACATACTGGCCACGGAGCTGGGCGCCAACCTGCGCCAGACCTCGGGGCCCGTCCTCGAGCGTCCCGCCGACCTGGCCGCTCAGTTGACCAACCTGCAACCGCGGGATGTGCTGTTCATCGACGAGATTCACCGCCTGTCTCCCGTGGTGGAGGAAGTCCTGTATCCCGCCATGGAGGACTGTCAGCTCGACATCATGATCGGCGAAGGGCCGGCCGCGCGTTCCATCAAGATCAACCTCTCGCCTTTTACCCTCGTGGGAGCCACCACCCGGGCCGGCCTGCTGACGTCGCCATTGCGCGACCGTTTCGGAATCGTGCAGCGCCTCGAGTTCTACAACGTGTCCGATCTCGAGCGCATCGTGAAGCGGTCCGCGGGCATTCTGGGCGTGCCGATCGATGACGCTGGCGCCCGCCGTATTGCACAGCGCTCACGCGGGACGCCGCGCATTACCAACCGGTTGTTGCGTCGTGTGCGTGACTACGCGCAGGTGAAGGCCGATGGCCGGATCAGTGAGTCGATCGCCGAGGCGGCCCTCGACCTGCTGGAGGTCGATCCGCAAGGTTTTGACACACTCGACCGGAAATTTCTCACCACCATCATCGAGCGTTTCGACGGCGGCCCCGTTGGTATCGACAGCATCGCCGCGGCGGTGGGCGAGGAGCGCGGCACGCTGGAGGATGTCGTCGAGCCCTTCCTCATCCAGCAGGGCTTTCTCGTGCGCACGGCCCGGGGGCGCATGGTGACGCGTGCCACCTACCTGCACTTCGGCCTGAAAGCGCCGGAGCGGGTGAGTACGACGCTGCAGTTGTTCGAGGACGGCGGGTGAGTCTGTTCTCCTGGGCCGCTCGCGTCTATTGGGAGGACACGGACGGCGGCGGCATCGTTTACTATGCGAACTACCTGCGGTTCCTCGAGCGGGCCCGGACTGAGTGGCTGCGGTCGTTGGGGCATTCGCAGCACGAGCTCGCGCGAACCACGGGAATTCTGTTTGCTGTGTCGGGATTGTCGGTGGAGTATCGCCGGCCGGCGCGGTTGGATGACGAGTTGACGATCACCTGTGAGCCCCACCGTGAGCGCGCTACCGTTCTGCGCTTTGCGCAGAGCATTTATCGGGGTACCGCGGGGCCGGCCGACAACCTGCTGGTGGAGGCGGATGTCCGGGTCGTGTGTGTGGATGCCCGGACGTTGAAGCCGAAACGACTGCCGGATTTTCTGGACGCCTTGGCGTTGGAGAGACCTTGAATGGGTGAACCGTTATCGATTGTGACCCTGGTGGCGCAAGCGAGTCTGCCGGTGCAGATCGTTATCGCCATGCTGCTGCTATCCTCGCTGTACTCGTGGATGATCATTTTCCGCAAGCGGCTCGTGATCGGGCGCTCGCGGCGCGAGGCCGAGCAGTTCGAGAACCAGTTCTGGTCCGGCGGTGACCTGGCGCAGCTCTACCGTGCGATCGAGTCGCGCGGCGGCGCGCATGGCATGGCCAGCATTTTCGAATTCGGCTTCCGCGAATTCGCGCGCCTGCGCCAACAGGCGTCCAATTCCGCCGACCAGATGTTGGAAGGCGCCCGGCGCGCCATGCGGGTGGCGCAGCTGAAGGAGATCGACCGGCTCGAGCAGAGCCTGGCGACGCTCGCGACCGTGGGCTCCACGAGTCCTTACGTCGGTCTGTTCGGCACAGTGTGGGGCATCATGAGTGCCTTCTACTCACTGGGCAACGTGCAGCAGGCAACACTCGCGCAGGTCGCGCCCGGTATTTCCGAAGCGCTGGTCACGACGGCCTTCGGTCTGTTCGCGGCGATTCCCGCGGTCATCGCCTACAACCGCTTCGCCGACCAGGTGGCGCGGCTCGAGATCCGTTTCGACGCCTTTACCGAGGAGTTCTCCACCATCCTGCAGCGGCACGCCTCCCGCGGCGGCGGCCACACCGGTGTCGTCTCGGCCGGCAGCATGCCGGGTTAGAGTCCGGAAGGAGGAAACCATGGCGAGTGTCAACAAGGGCCGGCGACTGATGGGCGAGATCAACGTCGTACCCTACATCGACGTCATGCTCGTGTTGTTGATCATCTTCATGATCACGGCGCCGTTACTGACCCAGGGGATCAAGGTCGATCTGCCCAAGGCGGGCGCGGAACCCCTGGACCCGAAAATGCTCAAAAACCAGATCCCGATCGTGTTGTCGGTGAATAAGGAGGGGCAGTTGTTTCTGAACAAGGGCGGCGATCCGAAGGCCCCGCTGGATCCGGACGTCGTTCAGGACCGCACGGCCCGGGAGTTGCGCGGCAATCCCGAGTTGCCGGTGCTCGTGAAGGCTGACAACGCCGTGCCCTACGGCGTCGTGGTCGGGGCCATGGTGATCCTGCAGAAGGCGGGCGCCAAGAAGGTCGGCTTCATTACCGATCCGCTGCCGCAACTTCCGCACCGCACCCATTGATGGCACCGTAGCCGATGGCACAGTCCGGGCCGGTGGAGCGGTCGAGCGATCGCTGGGCGTCGATTGTATTATCCGTGCTGCTGCACGGAGCTTTGGTCCTGGCTGTCGGTTACAGCTGGTGGGCGTTCAAGGAGTCCAGGCCGGCTCCGACGCTGGCGCTCGACGCCACCGTGGTGGACGCCAAGTCGGTGCCCGGGCTGGGAAATCTGCCTCCGCAACCGCAGCCGCCACCGACCCCGCCGCCACAGCCTCAGCCGCAGCCGGCCGAGACCCAGCCGCAGGTCGAGCCGGATGGGCCGCCGCAGCCCACTCCTGAGGAGCTCGCCAAGCGTGAGCAGGAGCAGAAGGAGCAGCAGGAGCGCGCGGAACAGGAAGCGAAGGCGAAGCAGGAGCTCGAGGATCGCAAACGCCTCGAGCAGGAGCGGCAGCAGGAAGCCGAGCTGGCGGCGGAGAAGGCCGCCGAAGAAAAGCGCGAGGCCGACCGCCGGCAGCAGGAAGAGCAGCAGCAGAAGCAGGCGCAGGAGAAAGCGGAGGCTGAGCGCAAGGCTCGCGAGGCCGCCGAGGCCAAAAAGAAGGCCGCCGAGAAGGCTGCGGAGGAGAAGCGCCTGGCCGAGGAAAAGGCGGCTGAGCAACAGGCGGCCGCCGACCGTGAGGCGGATTTGCGGCGCAGCCTGGACCAGGAATTGCGGCAGGATGCGGCACGCAACAGTGGTGCGCTCGCCAGCTGGCAGTCGCAGATCACCGCGCGGATTCAACGCGCCTGGCTGCGACCGCCGTCGGCGCGACAGGGCATCGAGTGTGTGTTGAACGTTACGCAGCAGCCAGGCGGAGTGGTGACGAATGTGACAATCGGGAGCTGTAACGGCGATCAGGCGGTGCGCGAGTCGATCGAGGCGGCGGTGTACCGCGCCTCACCGTTGCCGCCGCCACCGGACCCCAGCTTGTTCGAGCGCAACCTGGTCATCACGTTCAGGCCCAATTAATCAACGCCATGTTTGAGTTACAGATCGGGTTACAGATCATATGAAGGTCACGATGAGAGCTTTTTGCGCTTTGCGACGCCTGCTGCTGGTCTTCGCCCTCGCGAGTGCGGCGGTGCTGCCCGCTCATGCGCAACTCAAAATCGAGGTCACCTCCGGTGTGACCGATCCCGTGCCGATCGCGGTGGTTGCTTTTGCACGCGCGGTGCCCGCGGATGGTGGGCTCGACGTGGCCGGCGTCATTCAACACGACCTGTCCGGTAGCGGTCGCTTCCGGGTTCTGACAGGACAACGGCTGCCGAATGCCACGCCCACCCGGGCTGACGATGTGGTCGCCGCCGACTGGAAGAACGCAGGCGCCGACTACGTGGTCGTGGGACGCGTCTCTTCCATCGAGAACGGGCAGTTGGCGATCGACTTCGACCTGGTCAATTCGCTGACCGGGCAGCGCATCGTGAGTCAGCGCTTTGTCGGAGCCGTCAATGCGTTGCGGAATGCGGCCCACAGGGTGAGCGACGTCGTCTTCGAGAAGATCACCGGTATCCGTGGCGCCTTCGCCACCCGGATCGCCTATGTGGCCGTTGATGGCCAACCGCCCACCCAGAACTACCAGCTCGTCATCGCTGACGCGGACGGCGAGAATCAGCGTTTGATCCTGCAATCGCGCTTTCCGCTCATGTCGCCCGCCTGGTCGCCGGATGGGCAGTGGATTTCCTACGTCTCCTTCGAGAGCAAGCGCTCGGCTGTTTATGTGCAGCTGGTGCGCACCGGTGAGCGCCGCCAGGTTTCCGCACGGGCCGGTATCAACGGCGCGCCGGCCTGGTCGCCGGACGGAAAGAAGCTGGCTCTCACCCTGGGTGGGAGTAGCGGTAATCCGGACATCTACGTTCTCGATCTCGGCACGCAGAATCTGACTCGGATAACGGATGATCCGGCGGTCGACACGGAGCCAACGTGGACGCCCGATGGCAAGTCGGTGTACTTCACGTCGGACCGTGCGGGCGGCCCACAGATTTACCGCATTGGCGTGAGCCCTGGCGACCGTCCGAAGCGCATTACTTTCAGCGGCAACTACAACGCGCGGCCGCGCCTGTCGCCCGACGGTACGCAGCTGGCCATGGTGACCCTGGATAGCGGCAACTATCGGATCGCGGTCCAGGACATCGCCAGCGGCTCGGTGCGCGTGCTTTCCCATGGCCACCTCGATGAGTCTCCGAGCTTCGCCCCCAACGGCGCGATGCTCATGTACGCGGAGCGGGAGGGCAATCTTGGCTCTCTCGCCACGGTTTCGGTCGACGGTCTGACCGGACTGCGCCTGAAGGCCCAGCAGGGCGAGGTGCGCGAGCCGGCCTGGGGTCCATTCGTTCAATGAATAAAAACGCGGCCGCGCTCGGCCGGAATGCTGGAGAAGGGTGTATGCAAAGAATTCTCGTTATCTTGTTGATGGCCTGTTGCCTGGGCTTCGCGGGTTGTAAAACCAAGCCGCCGAAAGCCGATATGCAGTCGTCTTCTCAGGAAGGTGCCGGCTCGCAGACCGCCGGTGCGGGAGCGAATGGCGCCAACGCGGCGGGTCAGAACGGCGATGATGAGACGGCCGGACCGCAGGCAGGGCTGCTGGCGAAGCGGGTGGTCTACTTTGATTTCGACAGCAGTGAGATCAAAGGGGAGGGGACCGACATTGTCGGGGCCCACGCCAAGTACCTCGCCAACAACCCGACCGCGCGTGTGCGGCTCGAGGGACATACGGACGACCGTGGGTCCCGGGAATACAACATCGGTCTTGGCGAGCGCCGTGCGCAGTCGGTACGTCGCGCGCTGCTTTTGCAAGGTGCTACCGAGGCACAGATCTCGACGGTCAGCTACGGGGCCGAGCGGCCCGCGGTCGCTGGACATGACGAGGCCGCCTGGGCGAAGAACCGCCGTGTAGAGATCGTTTATCTGACGCCGACCAATCAACCTGCGAGATGAGGTTTACGATGCGCCCGCGTTACTTGGCTGTTCTCGGATTCGTCGCGGCGGCTTCCGGCTGCGCGACCACGCCTGCCGCGGACGACCCGACGCAGGTGAAGCTCAACGACCTGGAAGCCCGGGTGACGCGCATCGAGCGTGTCATTTCCAACCAGAGCCTCGTTGATCTGGCGCAGCACCTGGACCAGGTGCAGGCGGATGTACGGCAGCTCCGTGGGCGCCTCGAGGAGTTGGAGTACAAGGAAGAGCAGCTGCGCAAACAGCAGCAGCGCGTGGCTTCCGCGCCGCCGCCACCGCCAACCCCCATCGCTCCGCTTCCTGACGCCGCCGCGGGCGGCGCAGGTGCGGCGGGGGCTGCTGCGGCAGGCGGCTCGGCAGGTTCCGACACGGGTAGCGCCGGGTCGTCTGAAGAGCAGTCGGTGTACGCGCAATCGTTCGATGCGCTCAAGGCCGGGAGCTACTCGGTGGCGATTACCGGCTTCAAGGACTTTCTCAAGAGCTATCCCGCGAGCCCGCTGGCCGAGAATGCGCAGTACTGGCTGGGCGAGGCGTACTATGTGACGCACGATCTGGATTCGGCCTCGGCCTCGTTCCGTAACGTGATCCAGAAGTGGCCGAACTCGCGTAAGACGCCCGACGCGCTGCTGAAGCTTGGTTACACCCAGATCGACCAGAAGAAGGTCAGCGACGGAAAAGCGACCTTGACCGAGGTCACTCAGAAGTATCCCGGTACCGATGCCGCGCGGCTCGCTAACGAAAGACTACAACGCCTTCCGAAATGAGGGTGGGTTGGTGAGGCGTGGCACGGCTCAAGATCACTGAAATCTTTCACTCCCTGCAGGGAGAGGCTGACACTGTAGGCCTCCCAACCGTATTCGTGCGACTGACGGGGTGCCCTTTGCGCTGTCAGTATTGCGACACCGCTTACGCGTTCCATGGCGGCGAGTGGTGGGAGCTCGAGGCGATCCTGGCTCGAGTCGCGGAGCTCGGTGCCAGGTATGTCTGCGTGACTGGCGGTGAGCCGCTCGCCCAGAAGAACTGCCTGCCGCTGCTTCAACAGCTGTGCGATGCGGGCTATCGCGTGTCGCTCGAGACGAGCGGCGCGATGTCCCTGGACGGTGTGGACCCGCGCGTCGTGCGGGTCGTGGATGTGAAGACTCCCGCCTCGGGTGAGGAGCCTCGGAATCGTTACGATGAGCTCGGTCGACTGGAGTCGAAAGACCAGGTGAAGTTCGTGATCTGCGGTCGTGAGGATTACGAGTGGAGTCGCGCGAAACTGCGCGAGCTCGGGCTCGAATCACGTTGCACGGTACTGTTTTCGCCGAGTCACGAGCAGCTTCCGGCTCGCGAGCTCGCCGATTGGATTCTCGAAGACCGGCTGCCCGTGCGTTTTCAGATTCAGCTCCACAAGATTCTGTGGGGCAATGTCGCGGGGAAATAGCGTGGCCGGGATGCCCGCGGTCATTCTGCTATCAGGCGGCCTGGATTCGGCCACCGCGCTGGCCATCGCTCGCTCGCAGGGGTTCGAGTGTTATGCGTTGTCGGTTGAGTACGGGCAGCGCCATTCAGCGGAGCTGGATGCTGCCCGACGTGTTGCGGCGGCGGGTGGTGCTCGCGAGCATCGCATCATGCACGTGGATCTCGCGGGCATCGGCGGCTCCGCGCTGACCGATCCCTCGATTCCGGTTCCGGAAACGCCGACGACCGGTATTCCGGTGACCTATGTACCCGCGCGGAACACGATGATGCTTGCGCTGGCGCTCGGGTGGGCGGAAGTACTGGACGCACGCGAGGTCTTCATAGGCGTCAATGTTCTCGATTCGAGCGGCTACCCCGATTGCCGTCCCGAGTTCATCGAGGCGTTCGAGCAGATGGCGGCTAGAGCCACGAAGGCGGGGGTCGAAGGACGGCCTTGCCGCATTCAGGCGCCGCTCATCCGGCTTTCGAAGGCCGAGATCATCCGCGAGGGCGTGCGCCTCGGCGTCGACTACGGGCTCACCGTGTCGTGCTATCAGGCCGACACGCTTGGCCGTGCTTGCGGCCGGTGCGATTCATGCCGTCTGCGCCGCGTCGGCTTCGAGGCAGCGGGCGTTCCGGACCCGACGCGGTATCAGGATTCCCGGGTAATCTGAGCGGCGCGCCTGTATGCAGGGGCGGCCGCTGGATACGCGACCTTGGCGGTGCTCGCCGGGCATGATTTGCCGCAAAGCCTGTAGTATCATCCCGCGCCCCGCGCGACAGCCGGGTCGGTAGCTCAGTTGGTAGAGCAGTACCCTTTTAAGGTATTGGTCCTGGGTTCGAGCCCCAGCCGACCCACCATTTCACCGCGTTCGCGGTTCCAGCCTTCGACGGCCAAGCCGGATCTTCCACATCGGACCCGCCGCAGCCTGCGCCAGCCTCGGCGCGAGCGTAGAGCGGGTGGCGCCGCGCCACCGACGGGCCGCCGTGCGCCGGGATGTTTGAAGTTTGTGTTGGTATCCGATACCGGTGTTGGTTCCGCGCGCGCCGGCGGTGCGCACGCAGAAACAAATTACAGGTCGATTGTTATAGTCAGCCAGCGGCGGACGTTTTAACAATATCTCCGCTGCGGCGAGCAAATCCCTCCTTCGAGAGAGGCGGTTGTTTGCAGCCGCGATTTGACGCTGCGTCCCTGAAGTTGGCACGAGGTGTGCATCCTCTGGCCGCAAGCAGACACCGGATGCGTGAAAGCGACAACGCTTCGCTCTTGAAATCCGGTGCGGCGGCGCCAATCAGGGGCATTGTTGGGGACTGCAGGGGAATGCATATGAAATTGCTGGAATCCGGGATCAGGGTCTTCACGCTCGCGCAAGGCACGGGTGTTCGCTGGCTGCGAGAGGAACTGAGCGCGCTGAAGGTCAAAACCCCCCTTACGGACGGTTGTCTGGAGGAATTGCTGCGCGATGGCGATGGCGCCGCGTGGGAGGCGGTAGCAGCCGCCGAGGGGACGACCTCCTATCTGACTGAGCTGCGCAAGGCATTGCACGAGCAGGCGACTTTGGTCCAACGCTGGACGGCCACGGATGAAAAGCTCGCGAGTGACGATGCGCGGGCGGAATCCTTTGTAAGAATTGCTCGTAAATACGCGCTGCCGCGTCCCTGGAAGCTGTCGGATCCGGTGGCGGTGGAGTCCCGCAACCTGCGGCCGTCGAACTGGAAGTGGGCGACGGCGATCGAGGCGCTGGAAGCGCGCTCTGTGGCATAAAACATACGCCAAAATTTTGACATCCGGCGGACGGCATCAGTAGCCGTCCGCCGGGTCCAGTCCCACATCCGCGGCCGCGGCACATTTCCGATCGTGCTCCAGGTCGATTGACCGGCACGTCAGCAGATAGACGCTCGCCGCGACCGGCAAGCCCACGAGCATGGCGATGTCGGCGCCACCGAGCGCACGCGCCACCGGTCCTGTGTACAGACCCGTGCTGAAGCAGGGAATCATCACGACGAAACCAACACCATAGGCCGTCAGGCCGCGCCAGTTCCAACGGCCATACATCCCGGCAGGATTGAATATCTCGCGGATGGAGTAATGGCCTTTGCGCACGACGTAGAAATCAACCAGGTTGATCGCGGTCCAGGGCGTGAACAGATACAACAGCACCGCGAGCAGGTCGCCGAAGCGATTGATGAAATCGCCCGAGGCGCTCAGTGCGATCGCCGTCGCCGCCACGGCGGCTACCAGCAGGCTGGCCAGGCGCTTCCCGGCGCTGCATTCCAGGGGCTTGCAGGTGTCGGCTACGCTCAACAGGGTCAGGGATGCGCCGTAGAAATTGAGCGCGGTGATCGTAACCAATCCGAGCAGGCCGCCGACCAACAGCAGCTTGCCCAGGCCCGGGACCACCGCGTCCGCGGCATGCTCCATTGCCGCGGCGACGGCGAATTTCGCGTCGCCCGTCGCGGCGGCAGCGGCGACCGTGCCCACGAGCATCATCCACGTGCCACCGACGAATGCGCCCAGGTAGGTCCACCAGAATGATTCGCGGGTGCCGACGTCTCGGGGCAGATAACGTGAGTAGTCCGAGACGTAGATGGACCAGCTGAGTTGGTAGGACGCGGCGGCGAACAACTGGCTCAGGAAGGGCACCGCCTTGAAGCCGGCCGGGTCCCATTGCGAGGCCGGGAAGCCCAGTTTGAAGAGTGCGCCGAGCGTAAACACGATCAGCAGGACGAGAATCAGGTAGGCGAAGCCGCGTTGTGCGATGTGGATCTTGTCGTAGCCCACGGCCGCCAGCGCGGCACCGGCAGCTCCCAGGAGGATCATGACGGTGGGGGAAGTTGGTGGGATGCCGGTGGCGATCTGGTGCAGTGATTGGGCGGCGAGCACTTCGTTGAAGGCGTTGTAGCCGATGTAGGCGATCAGGGCGACGGCCCAGACGAGCAGGGCGCCGACGTAGCCGAATTGCGGGCGCGACTGGATCATCTGCGGCAGGCCGAGTCGCGGGCCCTGGGTCGAGTGGAACGCCATGAAGAAGGTTCCAAGGGCGCAGCCGAGGATCACTGCGCCGCTGGTCCACAGGAGATTGCCTCCCAGGGTGATCCCTAGAACCCCGACCGCCAGGGTGGCCAGATTGGCATCGCCCGCGAACCAGACGGGCCAGAGGTGCCAGACCTTCCCATGCCGTTCGGCACAAGGGACGTAGTCGATCGAGCGCTTCTCGATCAGCGGTGCATTAGCCATACGTGCGACTCGATCCTCTGTGTGGAACCGATCTGCCCGGGATTTCACGCGGCCATCTATTTATTATATTATTACGACGACATTAAAAAAGCTCACCCAGGGTGCAAGCGATGCGGCGAGTCAAAACACTGGGGCTGCTGGGTACCGGCGTGATCGGGGGCGGCTGGGCGGCCCGGGCGATGCACTTCGGAATCGACGTCATTGCGGCGGACGTGAAGCCGGAAATGGAGGCGTGGATCCGCGGTGCCGTCGCCAACGCCGAAGTTGCGCTCGCCCGGCTGACCTTGGCGCCGTTGCCGCGCAAGGGCACGCTCTCCTTTACGACCGACCTGAACGCGATGGCGCGCCAGGTGGACTTCATTCAGGAAAACATCCCCGAGCAGCTCGAGCTCAAACAGCGGGTCCTCGCGGACGTCAGCCGCCATGCGGCACCCGACGTCGTCGTCGCATCGAGCACTTCGGGGCTGATGCCGTCGGATCTGCAACGCGACATGCAGGCGCCCGAGCGGTTCCTGGTGGCGCATCCGTTCAATCCAGTCTACCTGCTGCCCCTCGTCGAGCTCGTGGGAGGGTCGAAAACCTCCGCGGAAGCGCTCGATGCCGCGAGTCGTTTCTATACCGCGATCGGTATGCATCCGCTACGGGTCCGTAAGGAGATTCCGGGGCATCTGACCGACCGCCTGCAGGAGGCGTTGTGGCGCGAGATCCTGCACCTGGTGAACGACGGTGTGGCCACAACCGGTGAGCTCGATGAGTCCATTGTTTATGGCCCCGGCCTGCGCTGGGCCGCGATGGGCACCAACCTCATCTACCATCTCGCCGGCGGCGAGACCGGTATGCGGCACATGCTGCGCCAGTTCGGGCCGTGTTTGAAATGGCCCTGGACGAAACTGGAGGCGCCCGAGCTGACCGAGGGGCTCATCGATAGGATGGTCGAGGGCACACAGGAGCAGGCCGCGGGACGCTCCATCCGCGAGCTGGAGCGGCTTCGGGATGACTATCTCGTGGCCATCCAGCAGGTCTTGAGGCAATACAACATCGGCGCTGGCGCTACTTTGCGGTCGCTCGAAGAGCGCCTGTATGAGGAGCATGCGGCCGCTGCGGGGACGCGGGTTGCCGCCGATGATGGAGCCGCCGGATTGCGGCTGGTGGAAACCGAGGTCCGGCCGGAGTGGGTTGATTACAACGGCCACATGACCGATTCGCGCTACATGCAGGTGTTTGGCGATGCGACCGATGTGTTGTGGCGCTCGGTCGGTGTGGATGATGCCTATCGGCGCTCGGGTCGCGCCATGTACACGGTCGAGTCGCATGTCACTCACGCAGCGGAAGCGAAGCCGCTCGAGCCGATCTACGTCCTGACACGGGTACTTGGTGTCGACGCCCAGCGGGTCCACTTGTTTCATGCTCTGCATCGTCGCCGTGACGCTGTGCTGGTCGCTACAGGCGAGCAGATGTATCTGCACGTCGATTCCAACGCGGGTAAGGCCGCGCCCATGGATTCCGCGGTCCATGCGAAACTGCA
>DAITMW010000069.1:0-5598 GCA_036834945.1 Steroidobacteraceae bacterium | reverse complement strand
GCCTGTCGGGTCGTGGCCGAGCACGGCTTCGACCAGGCCACCATCGTCCGCATTGCGCGGGAGGCCGGCTACACCACCGGCATGGTGGCGCATTACTACGATACGAAGCAGGAGATCATCATTGCGGCTTTGCGCTTGATCCTGCGGCGCATCGAGGAACGCCTGACGCGACCCGCGGCTGAGGGGGAGTCGGCGTCTGACCTGTTGACGGTTCTGACCGAAGCACTCCCCATCGACGAGCAGCGCTTCATCGAATGCGCGTTCTGGACCGCATTCTGGGGGCAGGTGTCGGCTGACAAGAAGCTCAAGCGCATCAATGCGTGGGTGCACCGCGAATATATGCGGCTGTTCGAGCGCTGCCTCGCGCAGGGATGGCCGGCCTGGTCCCAGTGGACCGCGGCAGTCCGTGACCAGGTGCTGAGATCGGTGGTGACGTTCATCAACGGCCTGACCGCGAGCGCGGTGGCCAGCCAGGGCGACTGGCCGGCGGCGAAGCAGATCGAGCAGCTGCGCCTGCACCTGCAGCTGCTGTACGGCTGGGCGGTCGATTCCGAGAAACTCAGAAAGCCGGCCAAGGCTTCGACCGCGGCCTGACTGGAGGTCTCCCATGGATTTCACGCTCACAGAAGAACAGCAGATGATCGTGAAGGCCACCCGCGACTTCGTGCGCGAGGAGTTGATGCCTCACGAGCAAGAGGTCGAGGAGACCGGCGTGCTGCGCGAGGATCTCCTGAGGGAGCTGAAAACCAAGGCCATCGAGGCGGGGCTCTATGCCGCCAACATGCCAACCGAGGTGGGCGGTGCCGGGCTCGATGCGGTGACGTGGGTTCTGTACGAGAAGGAGCTCGGACGCACGTGTTACATCCTTCACTATGGTTGCGTGGCACGGCCTTCGAACATCCTGTTGGCGTGTGAGGGCGAGCAGCGCGAGCGGTATTTGCTTCCCACGGTACGGGGCGAGAGGACCGAATGTCTCGCCATGACGGAGCCGGATGCGGGCTCGGACGTTCGCGGTATGAAGATGACCGCCCTGGAAAGGGGCGGGGACTTCGTCCTCAATGGGACGAAGCACTTCATCAGCCACGTCGATCACGCGGACTACGTCATTCTGTTCGCGGCCACCGGCGAGGAGGAGAGCTCCCGCGGCAAGCGCAAGCTCATCACAGCGTTTCTCGTCGACATCGGTACGCCGGGATTCGAGGTTCGGCCGGGTTACCGGAACGTCTCGCACCGCGGCTATACCAACAGCATCCTGCAGTTCAGCGAGTGCCGGATTCCGCGTAACGCTGTGCTCGGCGAGGTGCACAAAGGATTCGAAGTCGCCAACACCTGGCTGGGCGCTACCCGGTTGCAGGTTGCCGCGACTTGCCTCGGGCGCGCGGAGCGCGCACTGGAGCTCGCCAAACAGTGGGCGGTCGACCGTGTGCAGTTCGGTCAGCAGATCGGCAAGTTCCAGGGGGTGGCGTTCAAGCTCGCGGATATGGTCGTCGAGTTGCGTGCGGCGGAGCTTCTCACCCTGGAGGCGGCCTGGAAGCTGGACCAGAAGACCGCGACCGACATGGACATGGCGATCGCGAAGCTCAAAGCCAGCGAGATGCTGGCGATGGTGGCGGATGAGGCGTTACAGATCCATGGAGGCATGGGCCTGATGGCGGATCTGCCCCTCGAGCGCATCTGGCGGGACGCGCGCATAGAGCGCATTTGGGACGGGACTAGCGAGGTGCAACGGCATATCATCTCGCGCGCGCTATTGAGGCCTCTCGGAGGATGAGAGTTTTATGATTCGCCGCCCGCGTTTTTTTGTCGTCCTGCTGTTCGTCGCGACCTTCGCCGCCTATGCCGCGCCCAAGGCTCTGGAGCAGGTGCCTCTGAAATGGAAACCGACCTCGGATCTGAGGTTGGGGACGATGCAGGAGACCCAGGTCCCCATTCAGTTCGAGCCCTTCAAGGACCAGAGCGAAAGGCCGGGGCTGGTCGGTGAGAACCGCGAGGACGAGGGTAAAGTCAAACCGGTGACCACCACCGACGACGTGGGTGCGTTTGTGAGCACTCACATGCGCGATCTCTTCAAGCAGGCGGGGCTCAATACCGTCGACAGCAACGGCCGCGTGATCATCCGGGGCGAGGTGAAACAGTTCTTCGTTCGTGAGACCAGTACGTACCAGGGAGAAGTGGCCGTGCATCTCACCGTCGTTGGCGCGGACGGCGCGAAACTCTGGAGCGGCACGGCCACCGGTGATGCCAAGCGCTTTGGCCGTTCCTTCGTCCTCGAGAATTATTACGAGGTCCTGTCCGACTCGGTCGTCAATACCGTGAGCTCGATGTTGCAGAGCCCTGAGTTTCAGAAGGCGTTGGCGACCCGCTAGCCCCCGGGTCGGTGTGTCAACAGCGCCGCATAGGTATCGATCCCTTCCCAGAGGTTGCCCAGGCGCAGGTTCTCGTTCGCGGCGTGCTGGTTGTCATCGTAGTTCGCGGTGGGGATGTCGATCGAACGGGTTCCCAACGCCGTCTGGATGATGGACAGCGGCATGCTCGCGCCCGAGGTGGGCAGCTCGATGATCGGCTGACTGGAGGATGATCGGACGGCCGCCGCGATCGCATGCGCGAGCGGATCGTCCATCGGCGCTCGTGCCGCCGCATACGCTCCCGGCCGGAGTCTGACGCTCGCGATCAAAGAGTGCTCGAGACGCTCCTGCAGAGTTGGCGCGTGGTCGACGAGGTAGTAGCCCTTCGAGCGGATGAAATCGACCAGCTTGGCGTACTGTCGTTGGGGCTCGTTGCCAAGCACGAGGCGTACGTCGAGTACGGCACTCGCGGTGTCAGGAATGATGTTGGACGATTCGGCGCCGACGTTGGCGCTGCGCATCCCGTTGATGTTCAAGGATGGCGTGGTTGCCGCTGCGGGCAGGGAGCTCGATTCCGGCTCGGCGATGCCCAACTCGTGGCGGACCGCCTCGTCGTAGGTGGCGGCGTTCTCGATGGCGCGCTGTTCCAGATCCCCCAGGGGTGCGATGTCGTCGTACCAGCCTGGGATCAGGACGTGGCCTTTTTCGTCCTTCATGGATGTCAGCAGCCGCGCCAGTTTGAAGGCAGGATTGGGCGCCCAATTGCCGTAGTGACCGCTATGTAACGCCCGGACGGCGCCGTAGACAGTCACCTCGATATTCATATCGCCGCGTGCGCCGTAGACCACCATTTTACGACCGGTCGGATGAACAGGCGCGTCGCAGATGACCCAGAGTTGTGAGTCGAGCAGCGCTTTGTGCTCCGTGAGCAGGTCGGCCAGGTGCGGTGATCCGGCTTCCTCCTCACCTTCAAATACGATCTTGATGTTGTCGGTGGGTGTCCGGCGCGCTGATTTCAGCGCATCGATAGCACCGAGGATGACCATGACTCCGGCCTTGTCGTCGCCGGCACCGCGCGCATATAGACGCGTCTCGGGATCACTGGCGGCGTCTGCTATTTTTTCGCCGGGGATGATCGCGCCTCCTTTCTCTATCGGAGCGGTGCGCAAGGTTGGTGTGAAGGGTGGCGTGACCCATTCGGTTGGATTGACCGGCTGACCGTCGTAATGCGCGTAGAGGATGATCGTGTGCTTGGCTTTTGGTACGCGCCATTCTCCAAAGATCGCGGGCGGGACGTCTGGGTTGCGGCTGGATGTCAGCAGCTGCGGCGACAGGCCGCGTCGCTGCATCATGACGACGATGGCGTCGGCGTTGCGACGGATGTTGGCCTTGTCGCTCGCGACGTTGGGGATCTTCAAGAGCTCGATGAGCTCTTCGAGAAGCTCACGGCGGTGTTCGATGGTAGTGGTCAGCTGGCCGGTGGCGTCGGAGTGGGGCGCATCGGCTGCTGCCTGAGCGGTCTCTCTGCTGGCCCCGAGCGCCGTCGCGGTGGCGATGGCGGTTGCGATGACGATGGGGGTGACGACGGCAAGTGCCGTTCCGAGGGTTCTGGCGAGGCCCGCGCTCCGCGCGCCTGCTCGCGAACAACGATTCGTCATGCCTGTTTGCCGCTCCGGGTTACTTTCCTGTCCACAGTGGTTTTCTCTTTTCGGAGAAGGCCTGTGCGCCTTCCTTCAGGTCGTCTGAGCGGATGACTCTCTGGACGGCGTCCAGGCTGTCGTGTAGCTCGAAGGCCTGGTGTTCGGGTACGGATTCCGTATGGCGCAGCAGCTGTTTGATCGCTGGAAACAACAGGGGAGGGCCTTCGGCGAGCTGCTTCGCAAGCTCGCGCGCTTTCGCCAGGCCCTGGCCTGTTGGTACCACGTGATTGGCCAGGCCCCAGTGCTTGGCCTCCGCCGCATCCATCCAGCGCCCGGTCATCAGGAACTCCACGGCGATGTGGTAGGGAATGCGCCGGCGAAGCTTGATGGTGCCGGCGTCCGCCAACACGCCTACGTTGATTTCGGGTAGGGCGAATTTTGCGTGCTCTTCCATCACGATGATGTCTGTGCCGAGTACGATCTCGAAGCCGCCACCGCAGGCGATGCCGTTGACGGCCGCAATCAACGGCTTGTTGAGGTTGCGCGGGTAGTTCAGGCCACCGAAACCGCCGACCCCCCAGTCCTCGTCGGACTTTTCTCCGGCCGCCGCGGCCTTGAGGTCCCATCCCGCCGAGAAGAAGCGTTCGCCCGCGCCTGTGACGATCGCGACGCGCAGCTTCGGGTCGTCGCGGAAGGCGCTGAAGATGTCATTGAGCCGCCGGCTGGCTTTCAGATCAATGGCGTTGGCCTTGGGGCGGTTGAGCCTGACTTCGAGAATCGCGCCGTCGGCGGTGGTTTCGATGCCCTCGGACATGGCGGTGCTCCTTGAAAACGGTCAGCGATCGAATGCGGGCTGGCGGGGCCGCGACCGGCGGACCGACGGATCTGCGGGTCGACTGTTCTGCGCGATCATGCGGATCATCCCTTCAACCGTATCAGCGCGTCTACAGCGACGGCGCCTCGCCCTGTAGGTCGGACGATCACGGGGTTGATGTCGAGCTCCAGCAGGTTGTTGAGGTTCGCCTCGGCGTACCGCGCGCAAGCCAATGCCGTTTCCACGACGGCCGCGATATCAGCCCGCGGTTTGCCACGGTAGCCTGAGAGAAGCTCGAAGATGGCTAGCCTCTCTAGCGCGGCTTCAATTGCGCCTGGTGTGAAGGGCGGGAGGAGACTGACGGTGTCTCGCAGTAACTCCGTCAGGACGCCGCCCGCTCCGATGACGAGCACCTGGCCGAATTGGGGATCGACGCTGACGCCAATCAGGATCTCGGCGACGCCGTCGGTAATCATTTCCTCGACGAGCAATGTGTCAGCCAGCCGCGCCAGCCTTTGCGCGGCGGTCTTGGCGTCCTGGGCGCTCGTGATATTGACGACGACGCCACCGATGTCTGATTTGTGCTCGAGCTCCGCGCTGGCGACTTTGATGACGACGGGAAATCCGATTTCGGCCGCGGCGTTCGCGGCGTCGTGGGGACTCACGATTCTCGACCGGGGGACCTGCACGCCAAACGCCGCTAGGGCGCTTTTGCCTTCGTGCTCGGCCAGCGACCGTGCCACGCTGGCCCTCTTTTGCGCAGCTCCCTGGGGCACACGCAATTGAACCTGAGCGCCAC
>DAITMW010000068.1:6413-26469 GCA_036834945.1 Steroidobacteraceae bacterium | reverse complement strand
ACGCGATCGACCTGGCTTGCTCCGTGGACAGGCCCTCGGCCTGGGGCCGCATCGCGCCGGTCATCAAGGTCATCACGATGTTGATGGGATTGCGATTGCCCAGGGATTCTTTCGATGGCACGTGCGCGGCCGCCTTGTCGTGACACATCGCGCACCGCTGGGCATAGAGAGCTGCTCCGTCCGGTGCTGCAGCAGCGGCGGCCCAGCCCGTACTCGCAAACATAACGGACAGGATCGCGAGTGTACCGAGTACGCCCGCGGCGTCCCGCTGGTCGTGGTTCAGGGTCATCGGCGACCCTGTAGCATCGCAACCAACGCGGGGTCCAGTTTCGTGGGCATGGCCTCGATCAGGGCCGCATGGCGCTTCTCGGCCATCGGGCGCCACTCGCCGTGCGTGATGATGTGGAGGTCGTTGTTCCGCACCGCTTCGAGCACGAGCTGGCCGACTTCCGCCGGCTCCATCATGCTCGGAAATGGCACGTGTGTTGCTCCCGCCTGCTCGGCCTTCTGGAAGGCGTCTCCGACTCCAAACTTCGCCGGGCGGTTCTTCGCGAGCTCGCCGATGTTGGTCCGTATGGGGCCGGGGCACAAAACCGACACGCCGATGTTTTCCTGCGCGAGATCGCCGCGAATGGTTTCGGAGATGGCGACGACGGCCGCTTTCGCGGCCACGTAGATCACGTATTGCGCCGGCATGGGTACGAGGGCGGCGAGCGATGCGGTGTTGATGATGTGTCCGCCTTCGCCATGGGCGCGAATGCGGGGCAGGAAGGTCTGCAGGCCGTTGATGACGCCGCCGAGGTTGACCGCCAGCCCGAAATCCCAGTCCTCGTAGGTGACGCCGTTGAACGGGCCCTGGATCCCGATGCCCGCGTTGTTGACGAGCACGTGGATTTTGCCGAAAACCCTCTCGGTCTCGAGGCACGCCGCGGCCATGGCCGCCCGGTCCGTCACATCGACGCGAATAGCGTGCACGTTGGCGGCTTGCCCGGAGCCGCTGAGACTCGCGATGGCCGCGTCGATGTGATCCTGCCGCAGGTCGGCCAGAACCACTTTCATGCCAGCCGCGAGGAAGGCCCCCGCGATCCCGAGCCCGATGCCGCTCGCTCCGCCGGTGATGAAGGCCACCTTGCCGTGCAGGTCTTTCATGCGTTATTCCCCCCGTGCGCCGCACTGCGCTTGGGTTACGAATATAAGGGAAACTGCGATTCGCACAAGCGGGGCACGCCGCTGCCCCCGCTCAGTCTACGATGGGCGTGACTGCCGGAACTCCGTCGGCCCCTGACCGAACGCCTCGCGGAAGCGGCGGGCGAAATGACTCGGCTCGACAAAACCGCAGCGCGCGGTCACTTCGCCGACCGACAGCGAATCGAATCGCCGGTCGCCGAGCAGACGCCGGGCGACATCCAACCGGACCCGCATGAGCTCGTTTCTGAAGGTGGTGCCCGACTGCGCGCACAAGTAGTGAAGGTAGCGTTTGGAGATCCCGTGATCGTCAGCAACGCTGCCAGGACTCAACCCCGCCTCGTGGCAGCGGTCACGGATCGTGCGTCGGATGCGCGCGAAGAGTTTTCCGGTGCCGCTCGAGGCCTGTGCTTCAGGGCCGCCGGCCAGTGCGAGCAGCGCGGCGATCTGTTCGGCTACGGTTCCTGACGGCAAGGCGAGATCGTCATCCTGGTCGGTGTCGAGATTCGCCAGTGCCGCGCACAGGGCGCCGCTCCAACCGGAGTTGGCGCGTAAGGGAAGGCCCGCCAGGCTCTCGGGGGCCGGAATCCAGTTCCGCAGCCAGTCGTGTGAAAAGCGCAGCGCCAGACTCAGTGTCGTTGGCAGGCAATCGAGGCGGTACGGCGCGTTACAGTCCACCAACACACAGTCGCCTGTCTCTACCGTCGAGTCGCGCCCGTGTTGCTGGAAGCGCAGCCGTCCCGAGCGCAGGTGCAAAAGGAAGTAGCCGGCGGCATAACGGCTCCGGGCGATCCGGGCGGGGGTGCGGCGAACCGTCTGGGTGTCGGCCTCAACCTTGTAGAGGGTGGCCGGGCCGAGCTCGGCCTGGTCGAGCCGCCCGTGAAAATGCTGCCGGTCGGGGCAGTCGATCTCGATCTCGAGCTCGAGAAACGACTCGCAGATCGTCTCCACCCAGTAGGCGAGCGCATGCCGGGAGTCGACGTCCGCGGTCGACCAGCGCTGCCGCGGCGGATTCTCGAGTAATGCGGTCATGCCACCGATAGTGCTCCGCGGCGCGCTTCTTGCGCAAGCTGGGTCCTTGAATTTCAAAGGATTATGGTCGTGGAAGCGAACATGGCGCTCCCAGAGCCGGCCTGCTTCGCTGCCAGACGCGCACTTTCCCGGGGCCCGCGCGACAATGGAAATAAGGCCCGGGTTTGGCCGGGGCTGTTGCAGGTCCGAAACAGGAGAGGTTGATGAACACGCCAGTGAAAACGTTTCCGCTGCCGAGCTCATTGAAGGTCGTGCCGGGGACGGAGCGCGCTCAGGCGGGCTATCCCTACACGATCCAGTTCGGCCCCGGCGACGACGAGCGCTTCTGGTTCTACAACTCCATGCACTTTCCGGAGCCGATGTCGGCGTTCGACATGGTTACCGCGGAAGCGGCCTACTGTGCCCTCGGGTCTGCCAACACCCGCGTGCACTGTCTGCCCACGACGCTGGGTATCGATCACCGCATCATCAACGGACGGGTGTACATCGGCGGTAATGCCGTGACCGATCCGGCCGAGATCGCCCGCCGCACGGACGAATTTCGCCAACGCGCTTTCTATTACTACGAGAACTGGGAGCGCCTCTACGCGCAGTGGCGCGAGAAGATGCTGACACTGATCCGCGACTCACAGGCATTGCCGAAACCGGAGTTGCCGGAGTTCGAGCCCCTGGAGCACGTTCATGCCGGACGCGGCGTGGCCATGAATCACTACCTCCTCGATACGTACCAGAAGACGCTCGAGGGGTATTTCCGGATGTGGCATCACCACTTCGAGTTCCTGCTGCTCGGTTACGGTGCGTACCTGACATTCTTCGCCTTCTGCAAGAAGGCATTCCCCGAAATCACCGACCAGACCATCGCGCGCATGGTGGCCGGTATCGAGGCGGAGATCTTTCGTCCCGACGACGAGCTTCGGCGTCTCGCGCGGTGCGCGGTTGAGTTGGGTGTGGATGCGGGATTCCAGGAGGGGGTCAAGGCGGCGGACATCCTGCGCACTCTCGAGCAGTCGGGAGAGGCCGGACAGGCCTGGCTCAAGGAGCTGGCGAGCTCGCGCGACCCCTGGTTCAACATCAATGTCGGCGATGGCTTCTATCACTATCACCGCTCGTGGAACGATGACCTGACGATGCCGTTCGCCGGCCTGCCGGACTACATCCGCAGGGTGAAGGCCGGCGAGTCGCTGGAGCGTCCGGTCGGCAAGCTCCAGGAGGAGCGGCGCCAGCTGATCGAGGACTATCGCGAGCTGTTGAACACGGACGAGGAGCGGGCCGCCTACGATCAGATGATCACGCTCGCGCACCGGGTGTTTCCCTATGTGGAGGGACACAAGTTCTACTGCGAGCACTGGTACACGAACCTGTTCTTCAACAAGATCCGCGAGTTCGGTGCGCTGCTGGCGCGCCATGGGTTCTTCCCCGACACCGAGGATGTCTTCCAACTCTCGCACTACGAGTTGGAGATGGCCATCATCGATCTCATGACTTCCTGGTCGAATGGCTCGCCGCCGCGTGGGCCGGGCGTGTGGCCGAAGATCGTCGCCGAGCGGCGTGCCGCGCTGGTGGAATGGGCGAAACACGATACGCCCCCGGCGCTCGGGCCGGTTCCGGATGTCATCGACGATCCGGCTATCGTCATGCTGTGGGGTATCACGCGCGAAAGTCTGAATACCTGGCTCTCCGCCGGTGACGCCGAGGCCAACAGCAAGGAAGTGCGTGGCTTCGCCGCATCGAGCGGCGTCGTGGAAGGTCCCGCCTGCATCGTGAAGTCCGTCGAGGAAATCGCGCGGTTGCGCAAAGGCGACATCCTCGTCTGCCAGGTGACCAACCCGACCTGGGCGCCTGTCTTCCAGAAGATCGCGGCCGCGGTGTCCGACATCGGCGGGTCGATGAGCCATGCGGCGATCGTCGCGCGGGAATACGGTTTGCCGGCGGTCGTCGGGACCGGCAACGCCACCTCCCGAATCAAGGATGGCCAGAGAATCCGGGTGGATGGCGGACGCGGCATCGTGACCATTCTTCAGTAGGCGCGCGATGGGTTCCAATGACGTGATCGGTTGGTTTGCCGACATCGGGCTGAGCGATCGCCCGGAGGTCGGCGGCAAGGGCGGCAGTCTCGGCGAGCTGCAGCGCGCCGGTATCGCAGTGCCGCCGGGTTTTGTTGTCAAAACGGGCGCGTTCGAGCGCTTCATCACCAGCCTGGAGCGCCAGGCCGCGGTGCGCTCGCGAATCGAGGCATTGCAGCCGGACGCATTGGACGAAGTCAGAGCGGTTTGCGCGGATGTACGCGCCAAAGTGGAGTCAACCGAGCTGCCGTCCGACGTGCTCGCCGAAATCTCGGCCGCGCACGCGCAACTCTGCTCCGGTGCCGACAGTCCCGTGGCCGTGCGTTCCTCGGCAACCACGGAGGATGCTGCGGATGCCAGCTTCGCCGGACTTCAGGACACGTACCTGTGGGTGACGAGTCTGCGGCAGGTGTTGGACAAGGTGCGCAGCTGCTGGGCGAGCCTCTATTCGTTGGAGTCCGTCACGTATCGCCGCAAGAAGGGCCTCCCGGAAGCGGGGGTCGCCATGGCCGTAGTGGTACAGAAGATGGTGAATGCCCGCACCGCCGGCGTGATGTTCACCCGCAGCCCGCTGACAGGGGATCGCTCGGTCATCACCGTCGAAGGGGCCTGGGGTCTGGGTTCCGCCGTGGTCGGCGGCGAAGTGACCCCCGATCGATGGGTTGTCGGCAAAGTCACCGGGGAAATCTCAGTGCGCGAGATTTCTGACAAACACATACACGACGTGCCGGCCGCGGGCGGCGGGATCGATCATGTGCCGGTCGCCGCGGACCAACGGCAAGCGCCGTGCTTGAGTGATGCGGAGCTGCAGGCATTGCGGCAGATCGGCCGCAAGGTCGAGCGTCACTATGGGAGGCCGCAGGATATCGAGTGGGCCGTCGAGCGCGGCACGAACGAGATCCTGTTGTTGCAGAGCCGGCCGGAGACGGTCTGGTCCGCGCAAGAGGCTGCTCCGGTGGCGCGTGCCGCCACGGACCCCCTGTCACACGTGATGTCGATTTTTGGAGGTCAAAAGTGAGTCTAACCGCCGCGGATGTCGCGGAAATCATGCGGCTCCTGGAGCAGTCGAGCTTTGATGAGCTGACGCTGGAGATGGAGGGCATCAAGCTCAGCCTCAGGCGCAATGGCGCCGTCGAGCGTCCCGATACCACGGCGGCCACATCGCCAACAGCGACCGGAGCGGCTCCTCCAACGCTGGCGCCCGCAGCGCCGGCGGCTGCGGCCTCGGCAGCGAGCGCACCGCCCGCGCCGGCCGCCCGCTCGCCCGCCCCACCGTCGCAGGCTGCCAAGCCCTCTGATCCCAACCTCCAGGACGTCGTCGCACCGCTGTTGGGTACGTTCTACCGCGCCCCGAAACCCGGCGCTCCACCATTCGTCGAAGTCGGTGCGGCTGTCGAGGAAGACACGGTCGTCGCCATCATCGAAGTCATGAAGCTCATGAACACCGTGCGGGCGGGGGTGCGCGGCCAGGTCGTCGAGGTCCTTCCTGTAGACGGCTCGCTCGTTGAATACGGCGAGACACTTCTGCGGGTTCGAAAGTCGGGTTGAGTGATGGCGATCCGTCGAATCCTGATAGCCAACCGCGGAGAGATCGCGGTACGCATCATCCGCACCTGTCGGAAGCTAGGAATCGAGACGGTGCTCGCGACGTCGCTGGCCGATCGTGACAGTGTCCCGGCGCGCCTGGCCGATCGCGTGGTATGCATCGGTCCGGCACGGCCGGGCGATAGTTATCTCAAAGTTGAAACGATAGTGCATGCAGCGCTGGGTACGAAGTCCGATGCAATCCATCCCGGTTATGGCTTTCTCTCCGAACGCGCTGCGCTCGCCCGTCTGTGCGAGGCCGAAGGTGTCGTGTTCATTGGTCCCACGGCCGCGCAAATCGAGGCGGTAGGCGACAAGCTGCGCGCGCGATCCGAGGCTGAGGCGGCCAATGTCCCGGTGGTCCCGGGCGGCGCGGTGACCTCCACCGCTGAGGCGTTGAAGCTAGCGAAGTCCGTCGGCGCGCCGCTTCTCGTGAAAGCGGTTGGCGGTGGCGGCGGACGTGGAATGAAACTCGTGCAGCGGTTGGAGGATCTACCCGAGGCAATGGAGTTGGCTTCCGCCGAAGCCGGCGCGGCCTTTGGTGATGCACGGGTGTACCTCGAGCGGTTCGTGGCGAGCGGCCGGCATGTCGAGGTGCAGGTTCTTGGCGACGGAGCCGGACACGTCGTTCACCTGGGCGAGCGTGACTGCTCGGTGCAGCGCCGCTATCAGAAGGTGATCGAGGAGACACCGGCCCCTGATCTGAGCGATGCGTTGCGGAGCTCGCTGCACGCCGCCGGCGTCAGGTTTGCGCAGCGACTGTCCTATCGTGGCGCCGGAACTGTGGAGTTCCTGGTCGATCGGGCGCGTGACGCGTTTTATTTCCTCGAGATGAATGCTCGTATCCAGGTGGAGCACCCGGTCACCGAGGCCGTGACCGGTGTCGATCTGATCGCCGAGCAGATTGCCATCGCGTCGGGAGAGGGCTTGCGACTCTCGCAATCCGACATCCGTCCGGGGGGGAGCGCGATCGAGTGTCGTGTGAACGCCGAGGACCCGGACACCGATTTTCGTCCGAGCCCGGGCCGGGTGACGGAAGTTTCCTGGCCGGCCGGAGCAGGGATCCGCGTCGACACTCACATTGCCGCGGGGTCGCGGATTCCCCCGTTCTATGACTCGCTGATGGCCAAGATCATCGCCCATGCCGGCGATCGCCCTGCCGCGCTCGCACGACTGGAACAGGCGATCGCGGCGACCCGGCTGACGGGCGTCCATACAAACCTGGCGTTTCACGCCGCCGTGCTCGCGGACCCGGAGTTTCGCGCCGGCGGTGTCGACACAGGATTCCTGGCGCGCTGGCTCGAACGGCGTCCCAAAGCGGAGCTCGCAAACCATGGCTGATATCAAACTGGTCGAAACATCCCTGCGGGACGGCAACCAATGCCTTTGGGCCGCACTCGGGATCGATACCGCCAGGACTCTCTCCATCGCCCCGGTGATGGATCGCGTCGGCTTCAAGGCTATCGACTTCACGACCTCCACGCACATGGGCGTGGCAGTCCGTTACAAGAAAGAGGACCCCTGGGAGCGCATCCGCTTGATGGCCGCGGCGACACCCAACACCCCACTGCAGTTCATGTCGACGGGTTTTCGCTTCATCTCCTGGGAAACCGCCAGCCCGGAATTCATGGCGCTCGCTTTCCGGGTCCTGGCGCGCAACGGCATCCGGCGCTTCTGTCTTGCCGACCCCATGAACGATGCGGATTCCAACGTTGCCTGCGCCCGCATGGTGAAGCAGGGGGGCGGCGAGTATGTGATTGCCGCGCTCGTGTTCACATTGAGTCCGATTCACGACGACGCCCACTATGCCGAGCGAGCCCGCAAGCTGGCGGCGAGCCCTGACGTCGATGCTCTCTACATCAAGGATCCGGGTGGTCTGTTGTCGCCGAAGCGGGCGCGCACGCTGATTCCCGCGATCAAGGCCGTCATTGGCGACAAGCCGCTCGAACTGCATGCGCACTGTACGATCGGGCTCGCCGAGCTGACTTACATGGACGCGGCCGAATATGGCGTCGAAGCGGTGCAATGCGCTTCCGGAGCCGCGGCCGATGGAACTTCGAACCCGCCCTCCGAGCGGGTCGTATCCAACCTGCGCTCGCTCGGCCACACGGTACGTATCGACGATGTGGCCCTGGCTGAAGTGGGTCGCTATTTCTCGAAGCTCGCCGCCGCTGAAGGTTTGCCAGTGGGCAACCCCCAGGCGTTCGACGCCGCCTACCTGCATCACCAGTTACCGGGTGGCATGGTCGGAACCATGCGCCGGCACCTGGCGGAGAGCCGCCTGTCCCACATGGAGGGGGCCGTGATCGAAGAGCTCGGACGGGTACGGGAGGAGCTCGGCTGGCCCATCGTCATGACTCCCTTCGCGCAGATTGTGATGACGCAGGCCGTCATGAACGTGACGAGCAAGGAGCGCTACCAGGTCATTCCGGACGAGGCGATCCGTTATGCCCTCGGCCGGTTCGGCAAACCGAATGTGCCGATCGATCCTCAGGTCATGGATCGGATCGAGTCGCTGCCGCGGACTCGCGAGCTGCGCGCGGAGCCTCCGATGGCTTCGTTGGATGAGTTGCGGCAGCGGATCGGCCCCAGCCTGTCGGACGAGGAGTTCCTGCTCCGTGCCACCATGCCCGCCGCGCAGGTGGATGCCATGGTGGCCGCGGGCCCCGCCGCGCGGCAATACGACCCGGCGTTGAAACCCGTCGTCAGCCTGGTTCGTCAGCTCACGCAGCGCACCGATCTCGAGCACATCGCGGTTGAGAAGCCGGGTTTCAAACTCCAACTGCGACGCGACGCTCGCAGGACTCCCACGAAGGCGGTATCGGCATGAGTGCGGTCGTTGCACAAGACTCGCTCGAGGAAGCGCTGCCCCCCATCAAGGGGTACATGTTCGACCTCGACGGCACGCTGTTGCTCAGTGATCGCTCGCTGAGCGGCTACGAGGTGCTGCCCGGCGCCGTCGAGGTGCTGACGAGATTGCAGGCAAAGGCGATTCCCTTCGTCATTCTGACCAACGGGAGCGCCTATCCGCCGGCCGAGCAGGCGGCCAAGCTGCGTGCCCACGGACTGCCCGTGGCCGATGAGCAGATGTTGACTCCATCGAGCGTCGCAGCGGACCTGTTGTCGCGGCGCGGCGTGCGCCGAGCACTGATCCTCGGCAAGCGCGGAGTCGGGCATGCCCTGGCGGATGCAGGCATTGAGATTGTCTTTCCGGGTGAGGCGGGGGCGGCCGAGGCCAACGCCGTCTATGTCGGATGGCATCCCGATTGCAACATGAAGGATATCGAGGCGGCCTGCCAGGCCATCTGGAATGGCGCCAAGCTCTATGTGGCCTCCGACGTGCCGTTCTTCGCGACCAAGCAGGGGCGGGCCATGGGCTATTCCTACGCCATCGTCGGTGCGATCAAGCGCATGACGCGCGCGCCGTCGATCATTACCGGCAAACCCTCCACCCACGCGCTGCGTTTCGTCGCCAGGAAACTCGCGGTGGCGGCGAAAGAAGTGGGGGTCGTCGGCGATGATCCCGCGGTCGAGATCATAATGGCGCGTCGTGGGGGCGCGACAGCGATGGGCGTTACCACCGGTGTCATGACGCACGAGGACTGGCTGCGTGAGACGGGCATGCGCCGCCCGCACAAAATTTTGAAAGATGTTCGCGATCTGCTGCCATTGCTCGCATGAGCGTCGCGGCATCCTGTCCTCGAGTCATACAACCTTATCCTATGACTGCCACTCATACGTTTACAGTCAACAATTAATGGTCGCAGTCGCATAAATCGGTGGTGTTCGCATTTCCCGTCGCGCTATTTTCGGGGCGCGACTAAAGTAATTTTCAGGGGGGAGTCGTATGCGAACATCCGTCGGATGTTTGGTTCGGATTGCTGTTGCGAGCGCACTGACCGCGGCTGCCACGACTGCGCTGGCCCAGGATGCTCCGGATTCAAAAGACGCCAATGCACCACAGGAGCTCCAGGAAGTCACGGTCACCGGCTCGCGCATCGTGCGCAGCGACTTCAAGTCCGACAGTCCGATGGTGACGGTGAACGCCGATGCGCTGAAGAACACGGGCGAAGTCGGCATCGATCAGGCGTTGAACAAGCTGCCGCAGTTCGTGCCGGGCGCCAACCAGGTCACCAGCGCCGGTGACATCCAGTCGACTCCCACCAACAGCCCGGGCATCGCCACGGTCAATCTGCGTGGTCTGGGCGCCAATCGTACCCTCGTACTGCTGGACGGTCGTCGAACCCAGCCGAACAACGCGAGCCTGGTCATCGACCTCAATACCATCCCGTCCACAGCCATCGACAGCGTTGAGATCATCACCGGCGGCGCGGGCTCGGCCTACGGAGCGGATGCAGTCGCCGGCGTGGTGAATTTCAAGCTCAAGCACAACTACGAGGGGATCACGTTCGATGCGCAATCGGGCGAGACCTTCCGTCACGATGGCGCCCAGACCCAGGCCTCCGCGCTCATCGGCTCCAACTTCGCCGACGATCGCGGCAACGCGATGGTCAGCCTGACGTACTCGAAGCGCGACGCCATCTGGAACATCGACCGCCCCTTTGAGCGCCGCGCCTACACGGATCCGGGCACCGCGGCCATCGATACCTTCAACAACTATCCCGGGTTCGCGGGCTCATCCACCCAGGCGGCCTATGACAAGGTGTTCGGCGGCCTGGGATACGCGCCCGGAACGGTCAAGAACGGGACCAGTCTCTATTTCGTGCCGGGTGCGACGACGGCGAGCGCCGCTCCGTTTTCGGCGGCTGCCGGCGCGGGTGGCATACCGGCGCCAGGGTATACGGGTGCGCTCTACCCGAACTACAAGATCCTGAGCAACGGCAACCTGGGAGCCAACTCCGTCAACGGTTTCCTGTCGTTGCCATTGACGCGTTTCTCGGCGTTCTCCGAGGCGCACCTGAAGATCAACGACAACGTCACCGCCTACCTGCAGACGAACTTCGACGACAACGAGACGGTCACCCAGTCGGGTGGCTGGTCGCCATCCGTACTGCAGTGGGGCGTAACGGTTCCCTATGACGCAGCGCATCCGGTGCCGGCGGCGCTGGCCACAATTCTGAACGCCCGCGCGACTCCCAACGCGGGCTGGGCCCTGCAGAACGAGCTGGACTTCATGGGTCCGGTGAACCTCGATACGACGACGAAGACCTACGAGATCCTCGCCGGCCTGCGCGGCAACCTGGGGATCAAGGACTGGACCTACGACCTGTATGCCTCGCACGGCGATACCAGCCAGTACATCCAGTACAACAACTTCGTCGATCTGGCGTCCTACCAGGCCCTCATCAATCTGCCCAACTACGGCACGGGCGCGGATTTCAACAACGGCCGCATCGGCCAGCTGGCGCACTGTACCAGCGGCGTGAATCCGTTCCTGAACACTCCCGTCTCGCAGGATTGCAAGAACATCATCGCCGCGAACGCCTCGACCACCACCGACCTGAAGCAGAACGTGGCCGAGTTGGATATTCAGGGCGGCATCGTGCCGCTGCCGGCGGGCGACCTGCGCTTCGCGGTCGGTGCGGACTATCGTAACGACAGTTACGAGTACAACCCTTCCAAGGGTTTGTCGACCACGAACATCACGTCGTTGACCATCGGAGAGTTCGATACCTCGTCCACGCACGGCCGCATCGGCGTGACGGAAGGCTACGTGGAGTTGCTGGCGCCGCTGCTGAAGGATCTGCCAGCTGTCAGGTCGTTCAACGTGGATGTTGGTTACCGCTATTCGCAGTACAGCACGGCCGGTGGCGTGAGCACCTGGAAGGCGACGGGCGACTGGGATGTGAACGGCTTCGTCAAGTTCCGCGGTGGCAGACAAGTTGCGAACCGCGCTCCGAACGTCGCGGAGCTCTTCCAGCCGGCGGTCTTCCTGACCGTGCCCTGGACGGACCACGATCCGTGCTCGAACGTGACTCGTGCGCCCTGGGGAAATACGCCCGCCAACACCACGACCCGCAAGCAAGTGCAGGCGCTGTGCACGGCACTCGCGGGCGGTTTCAAGATCGACGACAACTACGTGGGCAACCAGTCCCTGTACTTCCCGCTCGGGCGCGACCTGCAACAGGGCAATCCGAATCTGAAGTCGGAGAATGCGGAGACGTGGACGGCCGGTGCGGTGTTCCAGTCACCGTTCGAGGACATCAAGGCATTGCGCCGGGTCACCCTGTCGGTCGACTACTACCAGGTGGTGATCAAGGGAGCCATCGCGCCGGCGACGACCGCGATCACCTACCAGGAGTGCTTCAACGTCTACGGCACGAACCCGAACTTCGACCCCAACAATCCGTACTGCAAGCTGATTCTGCGCTCGCCCATCAACGGCTTCTGGCTCGCGACCAACGCGCAGTACCAGAACCTGGGCGAGATCAAGACCTCGGGTGTCGACTCGCAGCTCGACTGGAGCATGGAGACCGGCGGTCCCGGGATGGTCTTCGCCAACATCAACTTCAACTATCTCGCGGCCTACGACGTGCAGCAGGTCTCTGGCGGACCGATCTTCCATTACGCCGGTACGATCGGCTCGCCGATCACCGCACCGCCGTACGGCGCGCAGTTCCGGTGGAAGCTGTTCTCGACGCTCGGGTACCGCATCGGGCCGGCGAGCGTGAGCATGGACTGGCGCCACCTGCCGGGAGCGAAGAATGTCGGGTTGGTCACATCGCCAACGAGCGGTCAGCTGCCGACCGGCTCCTATGACGTGTTCGGTCTTCAGGGGTCCTGGAACATCACGTCCCACTTCGAGGTTCGCGCGGGTATCGACAACCTGTTCGACAAGCAGCCGCTCGCCGTCGGAGTCTGGCCAGGGGTGACCAACAACGCCGGCGTGACCGATATCGCCGGTTCCTACGACGAGATCGGCCGCCGCTTCTACATGGGATTCACCGCCCGCTTTTAGGAGGCCCGCTTTTAGGAGGAGAGTGCCGCCGCGGCTTGCGCGACGGCCCTCTTCGCCGCCGCGTTGTCGGGCATACAGATCACCACCCGGATATGAGGATGGCCGTCGGGCACACTGGAGGTGTGCTCGAAGGCCAGCTCGCCGTAGCGCGGGTGTTTGAAACGGTGCACGCCGTAGGCACGGAGGGAGAACTCCGGAATGCGCCAGATGCGCCGGAACAAGGGCGACATCGTATCGAGGCGTCGGATCAGGGCCTCGAAGCGCGGATCGTCATCGCTCTTGCTGTAATCGAACCGCAGGCGCGCGATCAGGCGGCGCGCGGTGCTTTCCAGCTCGGCGGAGCTGATGTGGCGAACCGGATGCGCCAGGAGAATCTCCAGCAGGTTGCGCTCGCCAGGCGGTATCGCGCTGTAGTCCCGGTAGATCAGGCAATTGAGCGAATTCCAGGCCAGTACGTCCCAACGCAGGTTCATCACGATGGCGGGCACGTTCAGCCCGTTGATCATCCGGACGATCTCCGCTGGTGCCTCCGGCGGCGCATGGCGCGGCGTGCGCGGCGGCCGATGTTGGACGAGAGAGAACAGGTAGACACGCTCGTCTTCGGAGAGCCTCAGCGTGTGACACAGGCGCTCGAGCACATCGTCCGAAACGCGCATGTCACGACCCTGCTCGAGCCAGGTGTACCAGGATGCGCTCACTCCGGAGAGCGCGGCGACGTCCTCGCGGCGCAGGCCCTCGGTGCGTTTACGCCTGGGTTGTGGCAATCCGAGCTCAGCCGGATCCATTCGGGTCCGGCAACGTCTCAGGAACTCGGCCCGCTGCCGGTCGACCGGCGACCGGAGACGCTTGCGTGTCGGAGTGCCCGAGCCGCGCGTCACCCGCTGTTGGATCGCACTATCCGCATCAACTACCGCCATCTTGTCCCCCCTGAAAATCGCGCCTCCTGCGCGTAGCCTATGACTCCTACTAATACCTTTGGCATCAACTATCGGGGTGGAATCTAGCGCAATCCCGCGGGGCGTTGCGCTATTTTTCCCGCAGGTCGGACGGGCGCGCGGTGGTGGGGGCGCCGGTCGCGGCGACTGGCTAGAATGAGTCTGATCCGGATCCGAGGTTCGATGAGAAGTATGAGGAATCGAGGGCTCACGCTGACGGCTTGCACTCTGATGCTGGCCGCGGGACTTCCCGCGCTGGCCGATTCCGGTCAACCCGAACCGTGGACTCTGCTGAAAGACCGCTGCGAGAAGTGCCACAACAGCGAGGACTGGGCGGGGCAGGTCGCCTTCGACACGATGTCACCGCAGGACATTCCCGCCGATGCGGAGACCTGGGAGAAAGCGGTGCGCAAGTTGCGGGGCCGCCTGATGCCGCCCCCCGGGAATCCCCAGCCCGACCAACAGACGATCGACACCTTCGTGCATTGGATGGAGGGCAGGCTGGATGCCGCGGCAGCCAGCCACCCCTCGCCGGGCAACATCGGCCTGCATCGACTGAACCGCACTGAATACGCGCGCTCCATCGAGGAGATGCTGGGCCTCGAGGTGGATGTCAAGACGATGCTCCCCAAGGACGTCTCGAGCGATGGATTCGACAACATCGCCGCCGTGTTGCGGACCTCGCCGGCCTTCCTGGAGCAGTACATCAGCGCCGCGCGTAACATAAGCCGGCAGGCGATCGGCCGTGTCACCGGCAAGCCCAGCAGCCGCGAGTATCGGGTCGCCAGCGGCGTCGACCAGTCCAATCACATCGACGGGCTGCCCCTGGGAACGCGGGGCGGCATGCTCATCGAGCATTACTTTCCGGCCGACGGTGAGTACGAGTTCAACATCCGGCAATTCTTCTTCGGCGGCGCCGGCTATGTCACCAAGATCGACCAGCCGCATCATGTCATTCTGACCATCGACGGCAACCGGGTGTTTGATCGCAGCTTCGGCGGAGCGGACGATCTGAAGGCGGTCGATCAACAGCAGGCGATCGCCGCGGACCAGATGCAGGACCGGTTCAATCATATCCGCGTACGCATCAAAGCCGGCCAGCATCGCGTCGGCGTGACCTTCATCCAACGCTCGTTCGCGGAGTCGGACTCGCCTCTGCAGCCCATCGCGGAGCTGCCGGAAATGGAGCGCACGCCGACCATCCCGGGAGTAGACATCGCCGGACCGTTCAACGTCACCGGCGTCGGTGATACCGAGAGCCGCAAGCGCATCTTCATCTGTCATCCCGCCTCTCCGGAAGAGGAGACCCCGTGCGCGCGTCGCATTCTCTCGCGCCTCGCGGAGGAGGCGTTCCGCCGTCCAGTGACGGACGAGGACATGCATGCGCCCATGTCGTTCTACGAGATGGGTCGCAAAGCGGCGGATTTCGATGCGGGCATCGAAAGCGGCCTGACGGCGATTCTTTCGAGCACCCGGTTTCTCTACCGAGCCGAGCCGCTTCCCCCGGCGGTGATGAGCACCAGCACGGCGGAGGACACCAAGCCTGTCTTCGCTGTCGACGCCCTGTCGCTGGCGTCGCGTTTGTCGTTTCTCATGTGGAGCCAGGGTCCGGATCGGGAGCTGATCGACCTGGCCGCCGCCGGCAAGCTCGAGGACCCCGCCGTGCTCGATGCCCAGGTGCATCGCATGTTGGCCGACCCGCGCTCCGGGACACTGGTGACCAACTTCGCGTTTCAATGGCTGAACGTCAACAAGATCGACGCCATCGAGCCCACCCCGGAGCTCTACCCGACGTTCGATCGCAACCTGCGGGACAGCTTCCGCGAGGAGATGCGTCTGTTCCTCGACAGCGTGTTGCGCTCGAATCGCAGCGTGGTCGATCTGTTGAGCTCCGACGAGACGTTCCTGAATGAGCGCCTGGCCCTGCAATACGGTGTACCCAACATCCGCGGCGATCAGTTCCGCCGGGTGAAGCTCGCGGACCCGAACCGCTGGGGCCTGTTGGGCAAGGGCGCGATTCTCATGGGCACCTCCTATGGCAACCGCACGACTCCGGTGCTGCGGGGTGCCTTCATCCTGGAGAACATTACCGGCACGCCTCCCAACTCGCCGCCTCCGGGAGTGCAGGCGTTCAAGGAGACCGAGCCGGGCAAGAAGGTTCTCACCGTACGTGAGCGCCTGGAGGCGCACCGGACCAACCCCTCCTGCAACGGTTGCCACGGCGTCATGGACCCGCTCGGTTTCGCGCTGGAGAACTTCGATGTGACCGGCGCCTGGCGCGTCAAGGACCTCGATGCCGGGACAGCGATCGATGCCGGCGGCAAGCTCGCGGACGGCACGCCGGTCGGTGGCCCGATCGATCTGCGTAAGGCGTTGCTGCGCCGTCCGGACCAGTTCGTGCAGACGATCACCGAGAAATTGATGACGTTCGCGCTGGGGCGCAGTCTGCGTTACCAGGATATGCCGATGGTGCGTGGCATCGTGCGACAGGCCGACACCGAAGGCGATACGTTCGAGTCGATTATCAAGGGTGTCGTGAAGAGTCCGGCGTTCCGGATGAGAGAGATCACGTCCGCGCCGGTCAACACCCAGCAAGCGGCCCTGACCGGCCCGGAATCCGCGAGGTAGCTCCAGTGTTCATCACCAAGAAACATCTGTCGCGTCGGACCGTGTTGCGCGGTGTGGGTGCGGCGGTCTCGTTGCCCTTCCTGGAGGCAATGGTGCCGGCGGCAACCGCCCTGGCCAACACCGCGGCCGCGCCGAAGCCGCGCCTCGGATTCTTCTACTTCCCCCATGGCGCCATCATGGACAGTTGGACTCCGGCCAGGACCGGGGCCGACTTCGAGGTGAGCCCGATTCTCACGCCCCTGGCGCCGTTCCGCGATCAACTGACTGTCGTCAGCAACATCGGCAACAAGCCCGGCGAGAGCCGCGCCGTGCACGCGCTCGTACCGGCCACCTGGCTTTCGTGTGTGCACCCGAAAGAGAGCCTGTCACCGAGCATGTCGGCCACCGTGGACCAGATCGCCGCGCAACAGATCGGACAGGACACCCCCTATCCGTCGCTCGAAGTGGCGACCGCGCAGGGACACGGTGTCGGCAGTGCCTGTGAGCGTGGCTACGGCTGTAGTTATTCGGGCACCCTTTCATTCCGCAACGCCAGTACGCCCCTGCCGATCGAGAGCAACCCGCGGCAGCTGTTTCTGCGGCTGTTCGGCCAGGGCGATTCGCTCGAGGAGCGGCAGTACCTGGCGAAACAGACGACCAGCCTGCTCGACATGATTTCGGCGGAGGCCGACTCCATGAGCCGCAAGCTGGGTCCGCAGGACCGGGCGACGCTGAGTGACTACCTGGACAGCGTGCGGGAAATCGAACGCCGCGTGAACATGTCGGCTCATGGCGATGTAGCCCGGTTGAAGCTGCCCGAAGTACCCGGAGCGACATCGGAGAATTTCGACGAGCACCTGAACCTGATGTTCGATCTGATGGCGCTCGCGTACCAGGGCAACCTGACGCGCATCCAGAGCTTCATGATCGCCGCGGAGGTGAGTGAGCAGACGTACAACCACATCGGGGTGCCCGATGCGTTCCACGCGCTCTCACACCATGCGAACGATCCCGCCAAGATGGCGCGCCTGGTGAAGATCCAGCGCTACCACACCGAGTGCTTCGCACGCTTCGTCACGAAGCTCTCCAGGATGCCCGATGGCGATGGCTCGATGCTGGATCACTCGCTGCTGCTGTATGGAAGCAACATGAGCAACAGCAACCTGCACAATCAGTATCCCTTGCCCACGGCCCTCATCGGCCGCGCCTGCGGACAGGTCAAGGGCTCGCAGCACATCAACTTCGCGCAACGCACGCCGCTCGCGAACGTGCTGCTCACGATGCTCCAGCGGACCGGTGTCAAGGTGGACAAGGTCGGGGACAGCACCGGGCCGATCGGGCAGATCTGACCATGAAATCCATGTTGGCCCTGCGATGGTTCGTCTTGTTATGGCTGACGGCGCCGGCGGCGTTCGCGGCCGACGCCGTCGTCGAAGTGGTCGGGAAGCCTGCTCCCCTGGTCGAGGCAGTACATGCGGGCGATGACGCTCGGGCCAACGCGTTACTCACGGATCACGCGGACGTCAACCAGAAATCGTCCGATGGCACCACCGCACTGCATTGGGCGGTCTATCGCAATGACGAGGCGCTCGTGGATCGCCTGCTTGCCGCCGGTGCCAACGCGAACGCGAGCAACGATTACGGCTCCACGCCTCTTGCGGAGGCCGCTGTCGTGGGTAACGTTGGCGTCATCAAGAAGCTCCTCAAGGCTGGCGCCAACGTTGAGTCTCCCAACGCGGATGGGCAGACGGCGTTGATGATCATTGCGCGTTCGAGCAACCTGGAAGCGGCGAAGGTCCTCCTGGATCATGGCGCGAACGTCAACGCGCGCGAGCGTTGGCGCGGACAAACCGCCCTCATGTGGGCGGCTGCGGAGGGCCAGCCGGAGATGGTCAGGCTCCTCGTCAAGCACCATGCTGCCGTCAACGAGCGCTCGGATCTGACCAACTTCGACCGGCAGGTGACCTCGGAGCCGCGCATGCAGGCGCGTCCTACCGGCGGCTTCACCCCGCTGTTGTACGCGGCGCGCAAGGGCTGTCTCGACTGCGCTAAATTTCTGGTCGGCGCGGGGGCCGATGTCAATCTCACCGACCCGGACGGGGTCTCCCCGTTGTTGCGTGCCACCGAGAACCTGAATTTCGACATCGCGGCCTTCCTGGTCCAGCACGGCGCGGAGGTCGATAAGTGGGACCGCTGGGGCCGGTCTCCGCTGTACGCCGCGGTGGACATGAATACGCTGCCCGTCGGCGGCCGGGCCGATCGTCCGAGCGCGAGCGCCACCAGTGCCCTGCAGCTGATCGATATCCTTCTGAAGGCCGGCGCGAATCCGAATCTGCAGTTGAAGCTGTTCCCGCCATACCGCTCCTTGCGCGACGATCGTGGCGCGGATTCACTGCTGAGTGTCGGGGCGACTCCGCTGTTGCGCGCGGCGAAGGCGGGGGACGTCGAAGCCATGAGGCTCCTGCTGGCGCACGGCGCGAACCCGAATCTGCCTACCGCCACCGGCATAACGCCGTTGATGGCGGCTGCCGGCAACGGCTCCGCCGGCCTGGACACTCGCGGTCGCTACAAAACGCAGGAGCAATCCATCGACGCGGTCAACCTGTTACTGGCCGCGAAGGTCAACATCAACGACCGTGACCGCAATGGCCAGACCGCGCTCTACGGTGCCGCCCAATGGGGTTGGAATGATCTGGTCAAGACATTGGTCGCCCACAACGCTGATCTGACGGTCAAGGATGTCCGCGGCCGCACGGCTGCCGACATCGCGATGGGCGATAGTGGTGGAGCCTCTGGGCGCGCGAGTGTCGCCGCGCATCCGGAGACGGCCGCTCTGTTGCGACAATTGATGGCGGCGGCGCGACCACCCGTTGCTGAAAACCTTCCGGGCGCGCAATGAATCGTCGATCATTCCTCACCGGGTTGGCTCCGGCCGCCCTTGCCACGGCGTTTTTGAAGTCCCGCAGCTCGTGGGCAGTGGACGTGCAGCGTGCGCCATTGACAGTGACCGACCTCGCCGATCGCATCTTCGTCATTTCCGGCGGCGGTGGGAATGTCACCGTATTCAATTCGCCCGAAGGCGTTCTGTTGGTTGACGGGGGCTCCCCGGAGCGCTCGGCGGAGGTGCTGAAGCTCGTCAAGCAGCGCACCGGCTCCGGCCGGGTCCATACCCTGTTCAACACCCACTGGCATTGGGACCAGACCGGCTCAAACCTGGCGCTCGGAAAGGCCGGCACGCGCATCATCGCGCACGAAAACACCCGCCTGTGGCTGGGCACGGACGTGGATTCCAAGTGGCAGCACCAGGTGTTCAAACGTCTGGCACCGAAGGCGCGGCCGAGTGAGACGTTCTACACGACGGGCACCCTGTCGTTTGGTGGTGCGACACTCGACTACGGCTACCTGGCGCAAGCGCACACCGATGGCGATATCTACGTGCATTTCAAGGAAGCTGACGTGCTCATCGCCGGGGATGTGTTGTCCGTTGGGAGCTACCCCATCATCGATTACTGTACGAACGGCTGGATAGGCGGAATGGTCAATGCCACGAAGCTGCTCCGTGGTATGTGCAGTGACACGACAAAGGTGATTCCGGGAGTTGGTGCCCCGCAGGCTCCAGGCGCTCTCGATGCCGAGCACGCGATGCTCGACACACTGAAAACGAAGCTCTCCGACCTGTTGGCCCAGGGAATGAGCGCCAAGGACATGCTCGACGCCGGAGCGACCAAGGA
>DAITMW010000068.1:0-6313 GCA_036834945.1 Steroidobacteraceae bacterium | reverse complement strand
AAGCGCCTGGGTCTCGCCTGGTTCGCGCCCCTGAATACCTATCGCGGTGTCGAGGCGACACCGTTGGTGATAGACGGCGTTCTCTACAACATCTCCGCCTGGGACATCACCACAGCCTACGATGCGGCCACCGGCAAGGTGCTGTGGACCTACGATCCCAAAATTGCCCCGGAATGGGCGCGGCTCGCCTGCTGCGGGCCTGTGAGCCGGGGCCTGGCGGCCTGGCATGGCAACATTATCATCGCGGCCTTGGATGGTCGCCTGATCGCGCTGGATGCTCGGACCGGCAAGCCTGTCTGGACCACTCAGACCATAGAGAAGGGGCAACCGCTCTCGCTCACCGGCGCGCCGCGTATCGCGGCCGGCCAGGTGGTGATCGGCAACGCCGGCGGTGACTTCGGCGCGCGGGGTTATATCTCCGCCTACGATGCACTCACCGGCAAACCGACCTGGAAGTTTTACATCGTCCCGGGCGATCCGGCGCGCATGCCCGAAGGCGCGGCGTCCGATTCCGTCATGCCCATGGCGGCCAAGACCTGGAAAGGGGAGTGGTGGAAGGTCGGCGGCGGCGGCAACGACTGGGATGCGATCGTCTACGATCCGAAACTCGACCTCGTGTATTTCGGCACCGGCAACGGCTCACCCCATCCGCCGCAGTTCCGCAGCCCGGGAGGCGGCGACAATCTCTTCCTGTGCTCCATCGTCGCGGTCAACGCGCACACCGGTCGCTATGCCTGGCATTACCAGGAGGTCCCGGAAGAGCAATGGGATTATGATTGCACCGCGCCGCTGATCCTGGCGGATCTCAACATCGAGGGCAGGGCGCGGCAGGTCATCATGCATGCTCCCAAGGATGGGTTCTTCTATGTGCTCGATCGTAAGACCGGCAAGCTGATCTCGGCGAAGAACTTTGTGCCCAACACGTGGGCCTCGCACGTGGACCTGAAGACCGGGCGGCCCGCTATCAACCCCGAGGCGTACGTCGCCGAGAAGCCTTACCTCCTGACTCCGAGTTACGGCGGCGGCCATAGTTGGAATCCCATGTCCTACAGTCCGCTCACCGGGCTGGTCTACATCCCGACCATGGAGCAATGGATGGTGGAGTCGCGCCTGGCCGAGGGGCAATTCAAGTTCGTCCTGGGCCAGTCGACTCTCGGCGCCGGCGTCAACAACTACCCCGAGCTGCGTAAGCAGCTCAATGCCGAGGCCGAGGGTCGCGACAAAGGCTACATGCTCGCATGGGACCCGGTGCGCCAACGCGAGGCGTTCCGGATTCCCTATCCGCATCCGGCCAACGGCGGCATCCTCACCACGGCAGGCAATCTGCTGGTGGAGGGCACCATCAACCGGACACTGGCCGTGTATCGGGCCGACGACGGCAAGAAGCTCTGGGAGATGCCGGTCGAGAGCGTTCCGGTAGCCGGCCCTATGACTTACGAAGTCAACGGCGTGCAGTACATCGCAGTCAACGCCGGGTGGAACAGCGCCATCGTGCACGGTTTGCACGATGGACCCGAGCCGTTCAATGTTGGGCCGGCCAACCTCGTCGTGTTTGCGCTCGATGCCAAGGGAGTCCAGCTTCCGCCGGCACCTCCCGCGGACTCCGTACCCGCGCCACCTTCGGAACCCCAACCCGCCGCACGGGTGGAGGCCGGCGCTGTACTGTACTCGCAGCAGTGCGCCGTCTGTCACGGTCAGAACGCAGTGGGCGGGGTCAAGGACCTGCGTTATCTTACGGCCGAGAAGCACGCGCAGTTCACGGATATCGTGCTAGGGGGCAGGCTCAAGAAGCAGGGAATGGAGAGCTTCAGCGACCGCTTGAGCCCGGAGCAGGCGCAGGCCATCCACGCCTATCTCATCTCGCGTGCACAGGAAGACTGGCAACCGGATTTCACCCGACCGAGGCGAAAATAACATGAAGCCCTTCAACCCTTTATCCGACCGGGTCAAAAATAGCCTCAAGCCCTTCCTCACTTCACCCAACCGGGTCAAAAATAACCTCAAACCCTTCATCCGCGGCTCTTTGCTGGCGTTCGTCCTGACTTCGGCCGCCAGTGCCGCGCCACAGTGGGTACAGACCTGGGGCGCGGCTCCTTTGCCGCCGACCCCGGCGCTCGGCCCGTTCCCGGCCACCCCCAGCTTCAACAATCAGACGGTGCGGCAGACCGTCCGTGTCAGTAGGGGAGGTCCGCGGATCCGCATCCGCTTGACCAACGAGTACGGGACCAGCCCGCTCGTCGTCGGTGCCGTGCGCGTCGCCCTTGCCGATGCCAAAGGCAACATACGACCCGGTACCACGCACCCCGTGCTGTTCTCGGGCAAGCCTTCGGTCACCATCCCGGCCGCGGCACCCTTCGTGAGCGATCCCGTCGATCTGCCGGTCAAGGCACTCAGCTCATTGTCGATCAGCCTCTATCTGCCGGAGGACACCGGCCAGTGCACCTGCCACCAGACGGGGATGCAGAACGCCTATGTCTCGGACACTGGCGATTTCACGGACAAGCCATTTGTGCCCAGGCAGACCCTCCAGGCGCGTGTCTTCATTTCGGGCGTGGAGGTCGAATCGGCACAGCCGGCACGCGCGGTAGTCGTCCTGGGTGATTCGATCTCGGACGGCGTCGGGTCGACCGTCGATGCCAACCACCGGTGGCCGGATCTGCTGGCCGACCGGCTCGAGGGTAGCTGGGGCGTGGTCAACATGGGAATCAGTGGCAACCGCGTGCTGGGTGATGGCGCCGGACAAAGCGCTCTCGCCCGGTTTGATCGCGATGTCCTTTCCACGCCTGGCGCGAAAGTCGTCATCGTGTTCGAGGGTGTGAACGATCTCGGAATCTCCTATGGCAATCCCCAAGGTCCCATGGCGGAGCGTTTCAAGGCGTTGGCGCCGGCTCACAAGGTCACGAGCGATGATCTCATCGCCGGTTATCGGCAGATGATTGCCCGCGCCCACGCCAAAGGTCTGCGTGTGATCGGCGCTACGATCACGCCGTATGGCGGAGCCATGTACTACTCGCAGGAAGGCGAGACCGTTCGGCAGGCCGTGAACCACTGGATTCGTACGAGTCATGAGCTCGACGGGCTCATCGATTTCGACGCGGTCATCCGCGATCCCGGCGATGCGACGCAGATGAAGGAAGGCTTCCACATGGGCGATCACCTTCACGGCAGCGACGCCGGCTACGCGGCGATGGCTGCGGCGATCGATCTGTCGCTGTTGAAATAACTCCGAGCGGATCATTCGGGCCTCGGCCGTTGGGATAACACGCCCGCCTCATGGTCGCGCTATCACGGGCGTGCGCTAATCATGGAGCGAATCTTCCCTCCGAATGGAACCCCATCCCGCGACCCTTGGCAGGATTTCCCTGGTGTGTGCGCCACCATCGTGAGTGTGCAGCGCCAGGGGGGAAAGAATGTCTGTCAAGCAGTCAGAAGGTCTGGCCCGTTCCGGGCTGTCGTATTCAATCCGGACGGCAGTGGTGGTCGTCATCGGCGCCGTCGCGATGTTGTCCTCCACACCGCCCGCCGCTGCGGTCGATGCCGACGCGGGTCCGACGCCGGCAGCGGTTAGCGCGGACGCCGGCGCACCGGTCTCTCTCGAAGAGATCACGATTACCGGCACACGCATCAAGCGTAAGGACCTGGAGTCGAACAGTCCGCTCGTCACGGTGGATACGGCCCAGATCGAGCAGCGCCAGGGCCTGAACCTCGAGTCCTACCTCAACCAGCTGCCGAACTACAACCCGGCGCAGACCCCTACGACCGATAACTTCGACGTGCAGCCGTCGGCCGTCAACACCGTGGGTATCTCCACCATCTCGCTGCGTGGTTTTGGTCCGAACCGCAGCCTGGTGCTCGTAGACGGCCACCGGACCACCCCGGTTAACGCGCTGATGGTGACGGACATCAACAGTATCCCCGCGGCGATGATCGACCGTGTCGAGATCATCACCGGTGGTGCTTCGGCAACGTACGGCGCCGACGCCATCGGCGGTGTGACGAACTTCATCCTGAAGAAGAATTTCCAGGGTATGCAGTTGGACGCGCAGGACGGCATTACCCAGGCGGGCGACGGCAACGAGGCGCGGGTCAGCGCCCTCATGGGCACCAAGATTGCCGACGGTAAGGGCAACATCATCATGGGCGCGGAGTGGTATGACCGCAAAGGGGCGTACCAGCGCAACCGGGATTTCTACACGAACAGTTGGAATGACCCCAATGCGCCGCAGCAGTCGGCTGCTGGCCCGGTGCTGTTTTTCCAGGGTTATAACGGCTATGGCAGTGGCTTCGCGCCACCCAGCAACGCCGCGATTACCGCCCTGTTCCCTGGCCGGCCGCTCAACGGGAATGCCGCGAACCCGGCTTCATTGGTGTACACCAACCCGCAGAGCGGGATCCTGCAGAACCTGTATTTCAATCCCGGCGGCGGGATCTGGGCGGCGACCGGGCCTATCGGCACCAGCAACTTTACGGGTCCGACGTCGGGTAGTGGTTATGGGCTGCAGAATGTTCTCGACACCACGATGCCGAACAACAGCGTGTCGCCACCGCCGAACGTGATACAGACGCTCAAGTGGAACAATCCGCTGGCGTACGTGAGCGCACCCCAGACGCGCTATTCGTTCTTCGCCAACGGCAACTACGACATCACCGACAGCATCTCGTTCTATACCAACGCACGGTTCGCGCAGAGCCGCACCCAGACATTGCTGCCCACGCCGACCACCGCAACCTACGGTTGGGAGGCGAACGTACCGTACAACCCGGCGACGGACAGTCCGATCAATCCGGCGCTGATCAATTCCAAGACCGACTCGGCTACGTTGGCGGCCCTGGCCTCCTCGTTCGCCGCCAACCCGACGAGCAGCAATCCGAACTGGAACCCTGGCTACATTCCGATCGGCTCCAAGGGGGCACAGCATCCCGTGCCCTGGCAGTTGGCGCTCCTGTTGAACTCACGCAATCTGACCACTACCAACGGCAAGCCGCCTCCGACCAGTGCCGGTGGGCCGTCGCCGTGCTTCCCCGAGCTCGCGTCCAGCCTGTGCACGAACTCCCCGAGCAGCTGGATGTTGAATTACTACCCGATGTTCAGCGCGCCCCAGCGCTCCACCGTGGACATTTCGTCGTCCTGGCAGATCGAGACGGGTTTCAAGTTCCCGCTCTTCGCGGACTGGACGGGGGACGTGTACTACTCCCGCGGCCAATCCATGAATTACGAGGATGGCTATGGCAACGACTCCCTGCAGCGCTTCCGTGCCGTGATCGATGCGCCCGGCTATGGGCAGGGTCAGTCCTTCCAGGGTAATCAGAACGGCTCCAACGCCGGGTTCGGCACTTCCGTGCCGAGCACTTGCACCAGCGGGTTCTACAACGTCATATTCAGTCACGATCTGGCGCTGTCCCCCGATTGCCAGAACGCCATCGCCGCGGTACTCCAGACCATGACCGCGATGCAGCAGGACATCGTCGAGGCGAACTTCTCGGGCACCCTGTTCAAGCTGCCTACCGGTGATGTGAGTGCCGCGGTCGGCTACCAATATCGCCGCGATTCGGGGCAATTCACCCCGGACAACCTGCAGGCGACCAACTCCTTCCTCGATCAGTCCGTCGGCCTGTACCCGCTGGGCACGCTACAGTCCCAGCAGATCACCGCCAAGGACGCGTACGCGGAATTGTTCATTCCGGTCCTGACCGACGTCGGTTTCCTGAAGAAACTCAACCTGGACGTGGGGGGCCGGTATTCGGACTACAGCGTCACGACCAATTCGACGACGTTCAAAGTCAACATGGAAGCCCAGCTGGGCCGTTCGTTCCGGATCCGTGGCGGCTTCAACCGCGCTACGCGCGCCCCGAATCTCGGCGAGCTGTTCCTGGGTACGCAGGAGTACTTCGGCGGTGGCGCGCAGTTCGGCGATCCGTGCTCGGTCCGTTCCAACGCGCCTTATGGTGCGGGCGGTGCGGCTCCGGATACGTCGCCCTCGGCCGGCTCGCCGACCAAGGTCGTCAATGCCAAGGGTGCGGCGGGAGCACAGAGCACGTACCTCATCTGCCAGGCCCAGATGGCGGCCGCCAACGGTGCGCAGGCGCTCAGCTACTACAACGTTGCGAACCAGGTAACGCAGGCCAACGCCGCCACGTTTGCCTGGCTCAACGAGCAGGGCAACCCGAACCTGCGCTCCGAGACGGCGGACACCTGGACGGGCGGGTTCGTTTTCAGCAACCTCAGCGATCATCCGTTGCTGAGTGGCCTGTCCGGCTCGGTCGACTGGTGGCAGGTGCACATCAACAACGCGATCGAGTTGGATTCTCCGGA
>DAITMW010000067.1:16923-26562 GCA_036834945.1 Steroidobacteraceae bacterium | reverse complement strand
TTGCGCCTGAAGGCCAGTTTACGCTCGTCGGGCCATGCCCGGGTACGGCCCGCCGCGCCGGCACCGACTTCAGCGCCGCCAGTGCCTTCAGCCACCCGCGTAGGCTGCCATCCAGCGAGGGAACGCGCTTCACGAACAGCAGATCGGAGGCCCAGAGCGTGCTTGTGTTCCGATCCAGCACAGTGAGGTCGCAGTCGGTGTGGGCTAGGTTGTGCGCTGTCAGGGTGAGCTTGCGCCCGCCCAGGTCTATTTCGGCCTGGTTCTGCACGAGCATTGTCGGCGCGACGACTCCGCCGGCGCGGTCCTTGCCGAGCGCTTCCTCGAGGCGCTTGCGGTAGAAATCGCCCCTTAGCGCTAACGCTCGCGGTAGCCCCGCGTGACCAACGAACTGCGGTTTGTCGTTTTGGAATGCGGGTGCGCCGAAGACGTGGTCGGGATGCACATGGGTCATCACGACGTACTTGATCGGGAGTTGGGTCGTCTGTTGGATGGTGGCGCGCAGTCGTTGGCCGTCGGTCAGGCTTCCGCCTGGGTCGATTACGGCGACTGCGTTGTTCCCGACGATGAAGCCGATGTTGGCTATGGCGTCTTCGTTGTGGGTCGTTACGTCTTCGTCGATGCCGCGTCGGACGTGAATCCCCGGTGCTACCTCTTCGGTAGTCAGTGTGCGCGTTCCCTCCGTGCGATTCTGCGCGGTCGCGCGAACGCAAAAGAAGCAAGCTCCGGTTAAGAGCGCTTGGCGGCGGGTCAAGAGCGTCGGGGTAGTCACGTGTGCACTATAGTTCAAACACGCGCGCGCGTCCGCCGCGAGTTGTCTCGCGGAACCCTGGGCGTCCGTGGTGTTCCAAATGCGGCGCATTTCTGCATGAACGCAGAGACTATTGGCGTATTCGATATTCCTGACATCTGACAGCATGGCGCCCACATCGACTACGAGCCCTGTTGTAGACTGGTGATTCCGGAGACTCCAATGAGTGTGATGATGGATACTTGGTTGCCGCGCCACCGCTTTGATGTGGACGAGTATTACCGCATGAAGGAGTTCGGGATTCTCGCGCCAAAGGATCGTGTCGAGTTGATCGAGGGACAAGTGCTCGACCTGACCGATCGCATCGCAAACGACGACCGCTCGATTCGGACGCGCGAGTCCGCGGCGATGAGTGCGGTTCCGGACAGCTGGATTCCATTTCACCGCTTCACGGTGGAGGAGTTTCACAGAATGGCGGAAGTCGGCGTGCTTGCACCGGACGCCAGGGTCGAGTTGATCGAGGGAGAGATCATCGACATGGCATCCATGGGAAGTTGGCATTGCGGTACGGTTGATTGGCTCACCGAGACGCTTTGCGTTGGTCTTCGCGAGCACGCCAACGTCCGGATTCAGGGAGCGGTGAAAATGAGCAGGCTGTCGGAGCCGGAGCCCGACGTGGCGCTGCTGAAAAGGCGGGCGGATTTTTACCGGCACGCCCATCCCGGGGCGCCGGATACGCTATTGATCATCGAGGTCAGCGACTCTTCGCTTCGCACCGATCAGCTGGTGAAAATACCACTGTATGCACACTTTGGCGTCCCGGAAGTTTGGATCGTCGACGGCGTGCACGAGCGCCTGCACCAGTACCGATCACCGCGCAACGGTGAGTACACGGACGTAGCGTCGACGGAAAAACCGGGCGTCGTCGCGCTTGCCGCGTTGTCAGAGGTAACGGTCGACTTGTCGGACCTATTCGGCTGACGGCCCGAAGCTCTCGTTGACTTCGCGAGCGGTGCGGAAGCCGCTCTGGAGTGCGCCGGTGACTGTGCCCGCTTCGCTTTCTGTGTTGGTGGCTTCGCCGGCGAAGAAGAGGGTGTCTTGCAGGGGTGCGGCGAGAGTGTGGCGGGCGGTGTCGTTGTTGCCGACGGTCACATAACTGTAGGCCCCGATGGAGAAGGGATCGCGTTGCCAGTTGTGTACGTAAGCCGCTTCGAGTTGGGCTTTGCCGCCGGGGAGTTGTCCTCCAAACATGGTTTCGGCGCTGCTCAGGGCCGCGTGGATGATCTGTGCGTCGGACTTTTCGGACAGTGAGGCCGCGGGCGGTCCTCCCATCCATGCGATGAGGAGTGGCGAGCGCAGGGGCATCGATGTCCAGAAGGTCGGGAATGTGGTCTCCAGTGAATAGAAGAACGAGGCGTCCCGGTAGCGCCCGCCGTCCAACTCTTCCCAGAACGGGGTGCGGAAGCGCAGTGCCACTTTCAACACCGCGCCGGAAGCGATGCCGGCGAGGGCGCCGCGCTTGTCTTCGAGCGTGGGGTTGAAGTCGATGGCTCCGGGGGCGCCTTTCGGCAGCTGCAGGACGCCGATGGGGACAGTGATGATGGCCTTGGGTGCCGTAACCCGGAAGGGCCGGTCGACAAACAGGCCTTCGATCTCGACGGCTCCCGGTCGCCAGTGCACTTTCTCGACCACCGTCTGAAGTTGGACCTGCACGGAGTTCCGATCGAGCCTCCCCGCGAGGGCTGTCAGAATGGAGCTGTAGCCTCCGAGTGGCCGGGACTGCGGTGAGTCGATCATGCCTCCCGAGGCCCATTCTTCCGCGATCGATTGCGCACTGACCCGCGCCGGATCCGCCGCGTCGAAGCCCTGGACGAAGCGCCGGGCGAGCTCTGCCGCCTCTTGTGAGAGTCCGTAGCGGTTGCCTTGATCCAGGAACTGCTGGAACGGGATGTCAGGGTTGCCGGAGAGGTTGGCGGCCTTCATGGCCTTCTGGACCTGGTCGAACAGATCGTCGCCGCGTTGCTGGAGTTTCCCATGGAGCAGCGTCCAGTGACTGCCTTCGGTATCGAGCGCCGCCTGACCAGCCTCCTGCAGGAGATGGAGGGTTTGCGGGACCTGCCCGTGGATGAATTCCGCCCCGAGTTCGACGGGTGTACTGACGTCGGCCTCCCGGCGGGTCCAAATGCGTCCGCCGACGCGATCGCGCGCTTCCAGGACTAGGACCGACCTGCCGGACTCGGCGAGTGTCCGTGCGGCAGCAAGTCCCGCGGCGCCGGCACCAATGATTACGACGTCCCAGGAAGACTCACTCATGGCTCGATTTCGCAATTCCCACACCCATTGCTGTAGTGACAGCGGCCCTGCGGCTACCATCCCGTAGTCTATGATGCCTTTGAATTCCAAAGGGCCAGCGCTGGCCGATTGGGCCGCGCTGGCTTGCTACCCCACGACGCTGACTGATGCGGTGCGTGGAGTCGACTTTCGTGTGCAGCGGGAACCGTCTGGCATCTTGATCCTCCAGTATGTGCTGCGGGCCGAGATGCTCCACGTCCGTGTTCCTCCCTTGGAGCCACCCGCACGGGCCGATGGCTTGTGGAAGCACACGTGTTTCGAGGCCTTCATCTCGCCGGCGACGCAGAGGGGCGGTTACTACGAGCTCAATTTCTCACCGTCGCGCCAATGGGCAATCTATAGCTTCGAGCGGTATCGGGAAGGCATGTCGCCGGCCGACGTCGCCGCTCCACCTGAACTGACGCTGCGTCGTTTCGACGATCGTCTGGAACTGGATGCCGCGATCCGACTGCCCGAGCTGAGATCGCCCACTCTCAAGCTTGCGGTGAGCACTGTCGTCGAGGACGACAGTGGTACCCTGTCCTATTGGGCGCTGAAACATGCCCCGGGGAAACCCGATTTCCACCATCCGGATGGTTTTGTCCTCGAGTTACCGCCATGAAGTTTGGAATCGATCGTCTTCTGGATGAGCCGGAGCTGCGCCGTCCGCTGACCGGGCGCCGGGTCGCGCTGCTGGCCCATCCGGCGTCCCTGACCCGCAACCTCTGTCATTCGCTCGATGCCCTGGCCGCGCTCGAGGACCTCCGGTTGAGCTCGGCGTTCGGCCCACAGCACGGGTTGCGCGGGGACAAGCAGGACAACATGGTCGAGTCACCGGATTACAACGATCCGGTCCATGGCATCCCGGTGTTCAGTCTCTACGGGGAGGTTCGCCGCCCCACGCCGGCGATGATGGATACGTTCGACGTATTGCTCGTCGATCTGCAGGATCTCGGCTGCCGAATCTATACGTTCGTTACCACGCTGCGCTACGTGCTCGAGGAGGCCGCGAAGTTCGGGAAGGAAGTCTGGGTGCTCGACCGTCCGAACCCCATCGGGCGGCCGGTGGAAGGCCTGACGCTGCGGCCCGGCTGCGAGAGCTTCGTCGGCGCGGGTGCGATGCCCATGCGGCATGGTCTCACGTTGGGAGAGCTCGCTCGCTGGTTCGTCGCGACCCTGAAGTTGGATGTCGACTGTCAGATCATTGCGATGGAAGGATGGAGACCCGAGACGGCCCCCGGCTACGGCTGGCCTCTCGGTACGCGTACCTGGGTGAACCCCAGCCCGAATGCGCCGAACCTGTGGATGGCCCGGTGCTACCCCGGATCGGTCATGCTGGAAGGGGCGACCTTGTCGGAAGGCCGCGGTACGACGCGTCCCCTGGAACTTCTCGGCGCGCCTGATATCGATGCAAGGGCCCTGCTGGCCGAGATGCGTGCGCTGGCGCCGGCATGGATCCGCGGCTGCCGGCTGCGGCCGTGTTATTTCGAGCCTACGTTCCACAAACACGTCGGCAAGCTTTGCAGTGGTCTTCAGGTGCACGTAGAGGACGCCGCGTACTACGACCATGGGGGATTCAAGCCTTGGCGACTTTTCTCACTCGCGTTCAAAGCGCTGCGGCGGCTGCGACCGGATTACACCATCTGGCGCGACTTCCCCTACGAGTACGAAAAGGACCGGCTGGCGATCGACGTGATCAATGGCAGCGACCTGTTGCGTCGTTGGGTGGACGATCCGCAGGCGACGCCTGCCGACCTCGAGGCCCTGGCAGGGGCCGACGAGGCTGCCTGGAGCGCCGAGCGGCAGTCCTCGCTGTTGTATTGATGAGTCGCCGCGGATGAGGAAGTTCATGAGCACTCGCTGGCTGCTGGCGTTGGCAGCACTGCTGGTCATCATTGGAGGAAACGTAGTGGCTGCCACGAATCATGAGTCTGCGCTGATCCCCCGTGGCGCGTTGTTTGGCAACCCGGTCCGTGCGCAGGCGCGGCTGAGCCCGGACGGACGTTACATTTCGTTCCTGGCGCCGAAGGACGGCATCCTGAACGTCTGGCTGGCTCCCATTGGCAAGCCGGGAGACGCGAAGCCGATTACCAACGATCACAAGCGCGGCATCCGTCAACACTACTGGGCCGAGGACAGTCGCCACGTGCTGTATCTGCAGGATGAGGGCGGGGATGAGAACTGGCGGGTCCATAGCGTCGATATCGAGACGGGCAAGGAGATCGACCTGACACCGATGGAGAAGGTGCACGCGGAAATCGTCGGTCTTTCGCACCAGCGCCCCGAGGTCGCGTTGATCTCGCTCAACGATCGCAATCCCGAGTGGCACGATCTGTACGAAATCGACGTCACCACCGGGGCCCGCAAGCTCATCGAGCGCAATGACGATCAGTTCGCTGCCTACCTCGAGGATCTGCAATTACGGCCCAAGCTGGCGGTGAAAACGCTCCCCGATGGCGGCGGTGAATTGTATCGCCGCACGGACCAGGGCGGTTGGGAAAGTTTCATGCAGTATGGCGCCGCGGACAGCCTCACGCTGCGACCTCTGGTAATCGAAGAGGGCGGCAACACGGCGTTGCTGTTGAGTGCCGTGGATCGCGACAAGGCGGCGCTCGTGCGCGTCGACCTCACGAGTGCCAAGCAGACTGTCGTGGGTCAGAGCGACAAGGCTGATGTGTCCGAGGTCTGGCTTGATCCACTCACACGGACGCCTCAGGCCTACGGCGTGGAATACCTCACCGAGGAGCTCTCGGCGCTGACGCCGGCTGCCGGGAAGGATATCGATCACTTGAAGGCGGCCCTCGGTCCGCAGTTCCAGGTCGTGAGCCGTACCAACGATGACAGCAAGTGGATCGTTGTCGTCAACGATCCGGTGCACGTGACGACGAGTTACCTGTACGACCGCTCGAATGGCAAGGTGACGAAACTCTTTGACCATCGTCCGGAGCTGGCTGGTGCGCCGTTGCGGCCGATGAAGGCGGTGGAAATCCGGGCTCGTGATGGGCTGACTCTCGTCGCGTATCTGACGCTGCCCCCGGGCTCGACCGCAACGGGCAAGGCTGCGCAGGGCGAGGGCCCGGCGAGCTGGCACCCGACGAAGCCCGTGCCGCTGGTGTTGGATGTTCACGGCGGACCGTGGGCTCGCGACAGTTACGGCTTCAATCCCGAGCATCAGTGGCTCGCGAATCGCGGTTATGCCGTGCTTTCGGTGAACTATCGTGGCTCGACCGGGTTCGGGAAGAATTTCATCAACGCCGGCGATCGTGAGTGGGCCGGCAAGATGCACAACGACCTGTTGGACGCCGTGGAGTGGGCCGTTCGGGAGCAGATCGCGATGCCGGACAAGGTCGCGATCTACGGTGGCTCGTATGGCGGGTATGCCGCGCTCGTAGCTCTCACGTTCACACCCGATCGCTTTGCATGCGGCGTCGACATCGTGGGACCGTCGAATCTGAATACGTTGATCGGGTCGATCCCGCCTTACTGGAAGGCGTTTTACGAGGACATGACCCGGCGTATCGGGGGTGATCCGCACAACGAGGACGGTAGCAAGTTCCTACAGTCGCGTTCGCCACTGACTTATGTGGACCGCATCTCGAGGCCGTTGCTGATCGCCCAGGGAGCTAACGATCCGCGCGTGAAGCAGGCGGAGTCCGACCAGGTTGTCGCCGCGATGAAGAAGAAGCAGCTTCCGGTGACGTACGCACTGTACCCGGACGAAGGGCATGGCTTCGCGCGGCCGCAGAACCGCTTGTCGTTCTACGCCGTGGCCGAAGGGTTTCTGTCGAAGTGCGTCGGGGGACGCTTCGAGCCCATAGGGAACGACTTCGACGGGTCGAGCCTCCAAGTGCTGGAGGGCGCGGCGGTGGTGCCCGGGTTGCCGGAAGCGCTGGCCAAGCAGGCGGAGGCGCCTGGCGCGCGGGTTAGGCAGTAGCTAGGCCTGGCTGACTTGGGCTGAGGCTCCCGAGGCGCGGTCCGGGCGGCGGTAGGCCGGAGCCCAGGCCCCGGATGGGGCCGCGGCGAGCTGAGTCCCCAAGTGCCCGTGGGTCAGGCGGCGATGGGTCGAAGAGCCCCAGGCCCGGGGACAAGGCGCGGTGAGCTAAGTCCCTAAGGGCCGTGGGTCAGGCGGCGGCGGGCCTAGGCCCCAATTATTGCCGGGGCTTAGGCGGCAGCGAGGCCGAAACGCTTGTGGCTGCGGACGAGGTGGCAGTGAGCTGAGCCTCCAAAGCCTGCGAGCCCCTGGTTTTCATGCCCTTGCCCCCAAAAATGTGACCCTGGCTCTCCCATCTGGTCTAATTCGCGGCCCCATGCAAACCGCTCGTGACATCTCCGGCTACCGTAAGTATTGGGCCTCGCGTTTTGGCACGGCCCCGTTCTTGCCTATGTCGCGCGCCGAGATGGAGGCCTTGGGCTGGGATAGCTGCGACGTCATCATCGTTACCGGCGACGCCTATGTCGACCATCCGAGCTTTGGCATGGCCATCGTCGGGCGGCTGCTGGAGGCTCAGGGGTTTCGCGTTGGCATCATCGCGCAGCCGGATTGGCATAGCGCTGAGCCGTTCGCGGCGTTGGGGCGTCCGAACCTGTTCTTCGGCATCACGGCCGGGAACATGGACTCGATGGTGAATCGTTACACCTCCGATCGTCGTGTCCGTAGCGATGATGCGTACACGCCCGAAGGCGCTGGCGGAAAGAGGCCGGATCGCTCCGTCATCGTCTACGCGCAACGCGCGCGTGAGGCGTTCAAGGACGTCCCGATCGTGGTTGGGGGCATCGAGGCTTCGCTGCGCCGGATCGCGCATTTCGACTACTGGTCGGAAAAGGTGCGGCGCTCCATCTTGTTGGATGCCAAGGCCGACCTTCTCGTCTACGGAAACGGCGAGCGCCAGATCTGCGAGATCGCGCATCGGCTCGCTGCGGGTGAGAACGTTCGCGACATTACCGATCTGCGCGGCACCGCGTTCACGCGCAAGAGCACGCCGGAAGGTTGGGTTGAGATCGACTCGACGCACCTCGACACACCCGGGCCGTTGAATCCGCCGATTGATCCGTATGCGATGGAGGCGGAGATCCGTGCCGCGAATGCTAACGCTAACGCGGGCGTCGAGGCGCCGGGCGCCGGTCTTGCCGCGCCTGCGCAGCCCGGCACCGCCGGGGTAGTCGCGCCGGTTGAGAAAGTCGTGCGCTTCGTTCGCCGCGTGAAAAACGCCGACCGTGAGCACAGCGTGATCCGCATGCCGTCGTTCGAGCAGGTCTCGAACGATCCGGTGTTATATGCGCACGCCTCGCGCATCCTGCATCTCGAGGCGAATCCCGGCAACGCCCGTGCGCTCGTGCAGCGACATGGCGACGTCGACGTCTGGCTGAATCCGCCGCCGATCCCGCTCACGACGAAAGAAATGGACTTTGTGTACGAGCGGCCGTATCGCCGCCTGCCGCACCCGTTCTATGGTGATGCGCAGATTCCAGCGTACAAGATGATCCGCTTCTCGATCGCCATTCAGCGGGGTTGTTTCGGAGGTTGCACCTTCTGCTCGATCACCGAGCACGAAGGCCGCGTGATCCAGAATCGCTCCGAGGATTCGGTGATCCGCGAGATCGAGACGATCCGCGACACCGTGCCGGGTTTCACCGGCGTCATTTCCGACCTGGGCGGGCCGACGGCCAACATGTACCGCCTCGCCTGCAAGAGTCGCGAGATCGAGAGCGCCTGCCGCCGTCCTTCCTGTGTGTATCCCGCGGTCTGTCCAAACCTCAACACCGATCACACGCCGCTCATCCGGTTGTATCGCCGTGCTCGCGAGCTGTCCGGCATCAAGAAGATCCTGATTGCCTCCGGGGTGCGTTATGACCTGGCCATCGAGTCGCCGGCCTACGTGAAGGAGCTCGCCCAACATCATACGGGCGGTTATCTGAAGATCGCGCCGGAGGCGCTCGCCGAGGGGCCGCTGTCGAAAATGATGAAGCCCGGCGTGGGCGCGTACTACCGCTTCAAGGAGCTGTTCGAGAAATACTCCAGGGAAGTGGGCAAGGAGCAGTACCTCATTCCCTACTTCATCGCCGCCCATCCGGGTACGAGCGATGAGGACATGCTCGAGCTCGCCCTCTGGCTGAAGAAGAACGGTTTCCGCGCCGACCAGGTGCAGGCGTTCCTGCCCTCGCCCATGGCTACGGCGACTGCCATGTATCACTCGGGGAAGAACCCGTTGAAGCGCATCACGCGCGGCAGCGAGGAGGTTCTGATTCCCAAGGGGCTGAAGGTGCGCCGCTTGCACAAGGCGTTCTTGCGTTACCACGACCCCGACAACTGGCCCGTGCTGCGCGAGGCATTGCGCCGGATGGGGCGCGCCGATCTCATCGGTAATGGCAAACATCAACTCATTCCGGCCTACCAGCCCAGTGGCACCGGGCAGGCGCCGGAAGGGCGCCGTGCGGCGGGCAATGCGAGTCGTCCATTTCGGACGCAGCACACTGGACTGCCTCGGACCCCACGTATCGCACCCCGGCCGGGCAAAGCCAAGCCCAGACGCCCCTGACGGGCGAAGGTTTGCTCGCAGGCC
>DAITMW010000067.1:4630-16823 GCA_036834945.1 Steroidobacteraceae bacterium | reverse complement strand
GGCGCCAGGTCGGGAGACGCCAAGTCAGGCGATGGCAAGTCAGGCGACGCCAAGTCGGGCGACGCCAAGTCGGGCGATGGCAAGTCAGGCGACGCCAAGTCAGGCGACGCCAAGTCACCCTCCAATAACAACACTCCGTCAACGGAGTCACCACCAACCCCGCAACCGTCCACCGCGATGGAGCGAAAGGTGGTCAACGACGCTGTCGCCTACATCCGCGGCCTTGCCGAGCTTCGGGGCCGCAACGCCGACTGGGCGGAGCAAGCGGTTCGCGGCGCCGCGAGCTTGTCCGCCACGGCTGCGCTCAAAGAGAAGGTGATCGACCTCGTCGCCCCCGATATTCCGGATCTGCTCGCGCAGATCGACGGGCGCGAGGTGAAATTCGGAGACCGTGCGGTGAAGCTCGCCACGCGCGACCTGCCGGTGCAGCGCGTGAAACCGGATTGGCGTACCGAGTTGCTCGCGGTCATCACCAATCCGACGGTCGCCTATGGCTTGATGTTGATCGGCATCTACGGTCTGCTGTTCGAGGGCTATAACCCCGGCGCGGTATTTCCGGGCGTCGTCGGTACGATCTGCCTGTTGCTGGCGCTCTTCGCCTTCCAGATCCTGTCGGTGAACTATGCCGGGCTCGCCCTGGTGGTGCTCGGTGTCGGTATGATCATCGCCGAATTCTTCTTTCCGGCATTCGGCTCGCTGGGCCTGGGCGGTCTCGTTGCGTTCGTGGTCGGATCTCTCATCCTGTTCGATACGGATGTGCCGGGGATGAATATTGCATTGCCCCTGATAGGCGCGATCGCCACGGTGGGTGGCCTCGTCATTATCGGTATCGTGTACATTGCAGCCCGTTCCATGCGCCGGCCCGTCGTCACGGGAGTGCAAGGAATGATCGGCGACAATGCGGAAGTCGTGCAGAGCTTCACCGGCGCGGGCCGCGTGCGCTATCGCGGCGAGCTCTGGAACGCACGCAGCAATGCAGAGCTGCTGGCGGGTCAGCCAGCACGTATCGTCAAGGTGGAAGGACTGACATTGTGGGTGGAGCCGTTGTAGCTGTCTGGAGAGCGTCATGCCGTTCATGATCATCGTCGTCGTCTTCGTCGTGCTTTTGCTCTTCAGCTTCATCAAAGTGCTCAACGAATACGAGCGCGGCGTGATGCTGAGTCTCGGGCGCTTTACCGGCATCAAGGGCCCGGGAATCGTCATCGTGGTGCCCATGATCCAGCAGATGCGCCGGGTGGATCTGCGCGTCATCGTCCTCAACGTGCCCAAGCAGGACGTCATCACGCGTGACAACGTGTCGGTGAAAGTGAACGCGGTGGTCTATTTCCGCATCGTCGATCCCGCCAAAGCGGTGCTCCAGGTGACCAACCCGATGGAGGCGACCAGCCAGGTGGCCCAGACGACGCTGCGCTCGGTGCTGGGACAGCACGAGATGGACGACCTCCTCTCCCAGCGGGACAAGCTCAACACCGACATCCAGGTCATTCTCGATCAGGCCACCGAAGCGTGGGGCATCAAGGTGGCCAATGTGGAGATCAAGGATGTCGACCTCGATGAAAGCATGATTCGCGCCATGGCGAAGCAGGCCGAGGCGGAGCGGACGCGCCGCGCCAAAATCATTCATGCCGAGGGTGAAAGTCAGGCAGCCCAGACGCTGGTCGAGGCGGCCGCGAATCTCGCGCGGCAACCCAGCGCCATGCAACTGCGTTACCTGCAAACGCTAGCCGACATATCGCACGAGCGAACTCAGATCATCGTCTTTCCGCTACCGCTCGATCTCATCAAGCCTCTGATCGGCTCCCGCGGTGAGTAGCGGTCGCACGCTGGCTATCGCAGGTCTCTTGCTCGCACTGGCGACGATATTCGGCGCCTTTGGCGCGCACGCGTTGAAGGCGCAGCTGTCGGCTGACCGGCTGCAGGTATACGAGACGGCGGTGAGATACCACTTCTTTCACGCGCTGGGTCTGCTCGGAATCGGTCTCACCTTGCGTTTCATCGATGCGAGTCCCATACGGTGGGCCGCCGTGTTGGTGATTGCCGGCATCGTGTTGTTCTCCGGAAGTCTCTACGCTCTGACGTTCGGAGCTCCGCGACTGTTCGGCGTCGTCACCCCGATCGGCGGGGTCGCCCTGATCGCGGGCTGGATCTGCTTCGCTGCCGGGGCATGGCGGGGCTGAGCGGTCTCCCCATTGACGCCGCGCTGCCGGCGCTTCGGGAAGCATTAGCGCGCAGTTCCTCCGCCGTCCTGCAAGCGCCTCCGGGCGCTGGCAAGAGCACTGTCGTGCCGCTCGCTCTGCTCGGGGAGCCTTGGGCGCGCGACAAGCGCATCCTGATGTTAGAGCCACGTCGGCTTGCCGCTCGGGCGGTAGCGCAACGTATGGCACAGACGTTGGGCGAAAGCGTTGGGCGTACAGTGGGCTATCGCATGCGTATGGATACGCGCGTGTCACGCGATACCCGAATTGAGGTTGTCACGGAGGGCGTCCTGACGAGAATGCTGCAGAGCGATCCAGCACTCGAGGGTGTCGCCGCCGTCATCTTCGATGAGTTCCACGAGCGCAGTCTGCAGGCCGATCTGGGCCTGGCGCTCGTGTTGGATGCGAGAGAGAACCTCGCTCCGGAGCTGAAGATTCTCATGATGTCGGCGACACTGGATGGCGAGGCTGTCGCGCGACTTCTGGGCGATGCCCCTATTGTCACGTCCGAGGGGCGCATGTATCCGGTCGAGTCACGCTTTGCTGGAAAGGGTGCGCCACTGTTGCCAGGGGTATCGCAGGGCGTCGGCGGTCCTATGGAAACTCCGGAGAAGGTCACAGCGCAGCTCGTCATGCGAGCGCTGCGCGAGGAAACCGGGGACGTGCTGGTTTTCCTACCGGGGGCGCGTGAGATCCGCAGAGTGCAGGCTTTTGTTGAATCAGGCGACGCTGGAGCGAGGCGCGATGGGACAGCGACGCGTGATACTGCGGGATCGGTCCGCGTCCTTCCTCTATTCGGTGAGCTGTCCCCCGAGGACCAGGACGCCGCACTAACGCCCTCCGCTCCCGGTTCCCGTAAGGTGGTTCTTGCGACCAACATTGCCGAGACGAGTCTGACGATTCAAGGCGTACGGGTGGTGGTCGACTCCGGCCTGGTGCGCCGCTCGATGTTCGATCCCTCTACGGGGATGAGCCGACTCGAAACGCAGCGGATCTCCCGTGCGTCGGCGGATCAGCGACAGGGCCGAGCCGGGCGCACGGAGCCAGGTGTGTGTTATCGCGCGTGGAGCGAAGGTGCGCACCGGAGTCTCGCTCCATTCACTCCACCCGAGATCGTCGAGGCGGACCTCATCCCGTTGGCGCTCGAACTGGCTAGCTGGGGTGTCCGCGATGCAGGCGGTCTGCGTTGGCTCGACCCACCACCTGCTGCGATGCTCGCCAGCGCTCGCGATGTCCTCCAACGACTCGGTGCCCTCGATAACGACGGACGTATTACAGCGCACGGACGTGAGATGGCGGGCATCGGGGTGCACCCCCGTTTCGCACACATGCTTTTGCGCGCACGTGGAATGGGGCGCTTGGCGCTTGCCGCCGATTTGGCCGCCCTTCTTTCCGAGCGTGATCTTCTCCGCGGAGCGGGGACAGGGGCTGCCCGCGATGCCGACATCCGCACGCGCATCGAGATTATGCGAGGAGAGGGTAGCCCAGCAGGAGTCGATCGCTTCGGACTCCAACGTGCACGGCGCGCGGCTCGCGATCTGGTACGTGACGTGGCGCATGACGCAAGCAGGTCAGATTACGGAGCCGAGGATGTCGGTGTGGTGTTGGCGTTCGCCTACCCCGACAGAATAGGCCGTCGGAGGCCGGGCGCTGACGGGCGTTACACGCTGGCTAACGGCCGTGGCGCGCATTTCGCGGAGCCCCAGGGCCTGGCGAAAAATGAGCTTATTGTGGCCGTCGATCTCGATGATCGCGAGCGCGACGCACGAATCCTTCTCGCCGCGCCTCTGACGCGGGCGGAAATCGAGCAGTACTTACCCGAGCGATTGCGTCGTGCGGAGTCGGTTGAATGGAATTCGCGCGAGCAGGCCGTCGTCGCGCGGCGCACCCTAGAGCTCGATTCTATTGTCCTGGAGGAGAAACCCCTTCCAGATATACCACCGGAAGCCGCTCGCGCGGCGATGCTGACTGGCCTCCGCGAGCTCGGCATGGATGCGCTGCCCTGGACTCGCGAGTCACGAGACTTGCAGGCGCGCATCGAATTTGCACGCAAGCTCCAAGCTCCGGATACTGCCGCCAACTCGTGGCCCGCCGTATCCGACGCCGATCTCGCGGCTGGCGCCGAAGCGTGGCTCGCTCCGTGGCTCGATAACGTAACGCGCAAAGAACATATCGCGCGTATCCCATTGATCGATGTGCTTCGCTCGCTGTTGACGTGGGATCAGCAACGCGAGCTCGACGCCATTGCGCCCACGCATTTGCAGGTTCCGAGCGGCTCGCAGATCCGTATCGACTACCTCGATCAGAGCGGGCCGGCGATCTCGGTGCGGCTTCAGGAGGTATTTGGCCTTGATGCCACGCCGCGTATCGGTAATGGTCGCATCCCCGTGACGTTCAAGCTCCTTTCGCCCGCGCAACGTCCCGTGCAGGTGACGCGCGACCTCGCTAGTTTCTGGCGAGGCTCCTATGCCGATGTTCGCAAGGACATGCGCGGCCGCTATCCGAAACATTACTGGCCGGAAAATCCGCTGGAAGCGCAGCCGACACGAGGTGTGCGTCGGCGGCCTTAGACGATTTTCGGTTGAGTCAGGGAAACTAAACGGTACACTTCGCGACATCCCCGAGTCGGCCATGCCAAGGGATCCTCCCAAGCGCGTGGCGTACGTTGAGGATCTATGGCGGTACAATTTTCAGATAATTCTAAAATGATGATGAATAAGCCAGCCGACACCTCGCGCGATGTCCCGAATGAGTCAGCCATCGACATCCGTTTCGGCCAGGTGGGTTTGGTGCAGGTCCGCATTCGTACGACTGATCCGGGCGTCATTCTCGACGAGCTGACTGGACGCATTGCAACCGCGCCGCGTTTTTTCGAGCGCACCGCGGTCTGCCTCGATCTGAGTGCACTGGAGCGGAGTCCCGATGTGGCTGAAGTCCGCGGCGTCATCGACGCGGTCAAGCGTGCCGGGATGCTCTCGATCGGGTTGACGACAGGGTCTCTCGGCGTTGAGGCGCTCTCCGGCGCACTCCAGATCCCCGTGTTGTCGCACTTCAGGGCTCAGAATCAGCATGCGCCTCCGAGCCAAAGCGTTCCCGTCGTCCAACCCGCTCCGCAACCCACTGAAACTGCCGGTCTCCCCGCTCTGATGCATCATCAGAGTGTGCGTTCGGGACAGCGTATTTACGCGCGTAATCGCGACCTCGTCGTAACCGCGATGGTTAGCGCCGGTGCCGAGGTGATGGCGGACGGTTGCGTGCACATTTACGGCGCGCTCCGTGGGCGCGCGATGGCTGGAACGCGTGAAGACGTTACCGCGCGCGTGTTCTGCCAGGAATTCCACGCGGAGCTGGTTTCGATCGCCGGTGTATTCCGGGTCTTCGAGACCATCCCTCCGGATCTCGCCGGCAAGCCCGTCCAGGCGTGGCTGGATGGCGACAAGTTACACTTCAGCCGCATTGGGGGTTGATCTCATTACCCCGAAGGAGAGCAAGCATTGACCGAAATCATCGTAGTGACCTCCGGTAAGGGTGGCGTCGGGAAGACGACTACCTCGGCCAGTCTCTCGTGCGGCCTCGCACGCCGCGGAAAAAAAGTCGCCGTCATCGATTTCGACATCGGCCTGCGCAACCTGGATCTCATCATGGGTTGTGAAAGGCGTGTCGTGTACGACTTCGTCAATGTCATTCAAGGCGACTGCACGCTCAAGCAAGCGCTCATCAAAGACAAGCGGATTGAAACACTGTACGTCCTCGCAGCCTCGCAAACACGGGACAAGGACGCGTTGTCCTCCGATGGTGTGCGTCGTGTGCTCGATGAGCTTGCGGCCGACGGCTTTGATTACGTGATCTGCGACTCGCCGGCCGGTATTGAGAAAGGCGCGCATCTTGCTATGTACTTCGCTGACCGCGCGGTCGTGGTGGTGAACCCCGAGGTTTCGTCGGTTCGCGACTCTGATCGTATTCTGGGGTTGCTCGCGAGCAAGACTCAGAAGGCGGAGCAGGGCAATGGCGGTGTGAAAGAGCACCTGCTGCTGACCCGTTACAGTCCACGGCGCGTGGCTACCGGCGAGATGATGAGCGTAAACGACGTTAAGGAGATTCTGGGTCTCGACGTGATCGGTGTGGTTCCGGAGTCGACCGACGTCCTCTCCGCCTCCAACGCCGGCGTTCCTGTCATCCTCAACGAGGCGAGCGACGCTTCGCGCGCTTACGATGACGCGGTGGCGCGACTCCTCGGGGAATCGCTACCACTACGCTTCGTGGACGAGCCGAAGAAGGGCTTTTTCGCACGCATGTTCGGAGGCTGATATGGGGTTACTTGCACTTTTCCGGCGTAACCCCCCTACGGCGAATGTTGCCAAGGAACGGTTGCGAATCATTGTCGCGCAGGAGCGCAGCGCGCGCGGTGGCCCGGACTACCTGCCGCTATTGCGCCGCGAGCTGCTCGAAGTGATCAAGAAATACGTCAACGTCGACCCCGAAGCCGTCCAGGTGAATCTGGAGCGGGAGGACGGTCACGAGGTCCTCGAGCTGTCGGTGGCCCTACCGGGGGCCAAGCCAGCCACGCCGTAGTCGCGATCGCAAGCGGTCTTCGCACCGCTGTTGTTCAGGCCCACGTTCACGCCGAGACGAACGGCCGGGTCCGCATCCATTTCGTCACGGCCCACTTTTCGCCTTCAATAACTGGTGCTCCAGCGTGCAGTGAGCGCGCGTCGAGCTCCTGACGGCTGTTGGCGTATTCAAAGTAGACGGCGTTACCTCGACGTGGGGATACGGATAGCCCCACCTCCGGGAATACCGTTTCTCCACCACGAGTTACGTCACTCAGGTAGATCATCAGTGTGCTCAGACGCTGCCCACTGCGTTTCAGGGAGGCCTCATTCGTAGGGTTGGAAGGAATGAGGAAATCGAAGTGTGGCGCCGTATGTCCGCCGGGCCCGTACCGAAGGACCTGGAGTCCTTCCCCGTTTTCGACAGGGCAATTCATGAGCTCGGAAATCCGGCGGTCCAGCCGGTCGATCAGAGACGTTTCGGAAAGGCGGAAGAACATGCCTTCGCTGTTACGGTAGTTCGCGACTGTGTTGGCGCCCGTCTGCGGGTCCACGACAGTGGAAGGCTGTAGTCGAGGCTGCGCGAGCTGGATCAGCTGCTGACATTCCTCCGCGCTCAAAACGCTCTCGAGGAGGACGATGCGCGGCTTTTCGTACCTCGAGAGCACCGCGATGTCGCGGTCGAAGGTGCGAATCAAGTTTCCCGGCGCAATGCGGGGTGCTTCGTAGTGGTAGGTCGGCTTAGCGAGATCGAGCGCGACGGAATTCGTGGGCGGCGCGATCCCCGCGGAGCGCGCGCTTACAAAGGCATCGACGAGGCCGCGGGCGATCTGGGGCTCGAACCGCTGGCTGATCATGCTGTTGATCAGGTCGGTAGGTGGGCACCCACGATCCAGATTATTGATGATCCATCCGCGCAACTCGGATGGAAGGTTGACGGTAACGGGCATGATGCCCGGCATTCTCGGGCATCAGCATGACGCATTTGTGTCTCAGCGATGATGTCTCAACGCTTCCTCGACGGCGTCGAAAAGAGCGCGCAAGCCGAATGAGACATCGAGAATGCGTCCGTTGACGAAGAACGTTGGCGTGCCACGCACTCCACTGCGACGCGCGCTATCCATATGCTCGCGAACGCGCTGCAGATAAATCTCATCATCCATCTCGGCGGTGTAGCGCGCCAGATCCAAGCCCAGCCGCTCCGCATAGCTATGGAGGTGTTGCGCTTTCAGATGCGTCTGGTTCTCGAACAGCAGATCGTGCATCTGCCAGAACTTTCCTTGCCCACTGGCCGCTTCCGCCGCCTGCGCCGCCATCAGTGCGTGAGGATGCACTTCGGTGAGCGGGTAATGCCGGAACGCGAAACGCACGCGCTCATCGAACCGCTCCAGCAGTAACTTGACCGCCGGGGCGGCCTGCTTGCAATTCGGGCATTCGAAGTCGCCGAACTCTACGACGGTCACGCCGGCGTGGTCCGGCCCACGCGTGTGATCGTAGCTCTGCACTGAAGGGGTCAGCTGAAAGGGGTGTCCGCTCATGTGGAAAATCCTGAAAGGTCTGAGTTACTCGGCCAATATCCGATGCACCAGCTGGATGCAAGCCGAGCCCTCGCCAACGGCGGCGGCTACCCGCTTGACGCTTCCGGCGCGTACGTCGCCGACCGCGAAGATCCGTGGAACCATGGTTTCAAACATATACGGTTGGCGCGGGAGCGGCCAGCTGCACGCGGCGAGATCCTCACCGTGGAGGTCGGCTCCGGTGCGAACGAAGCCTTTGTCATCGAGCGCGACGCAACCCTGCAACCAGCGCGTGTTGGGAACTGCGCCCGTCATGAGAAAGACATGCTGAATCGGGCAGGTCACCGTCTGATTATCGCGCGTGCAATGCCAGGTCACGCGTTCGAGCGCGGCCTCGCCCTCGAGACCGGTGATTTCCGTGCTGGTGCGTAAGGTGATATTCGGGGTGTCCTCGATCCGACGGATCAGATAACGGGACATGCTTTCGGACAGTCCCTTCCCGCGGACGAGCAGGTTCACGTGACGGCAGCTGTTGGACAGGAATACCGCTGCCTGGCCTGCGGAGTTGCCGCCGCCGACAATGATGATGTCCTCGTCTTTGCACAACTGCGCTTCAATGAACGTCGCGGCGTAGTAAATGCCTACCCCGTTGAACCGCTCCGTGTTGCTCAGCGTCAGTTTGCGATACTCGATGCCGCTCGCGATGACGATGGCGCGCCCACGCACGAGCTGCTTCTCCGACAACTCGATCTCGAACGGCTTCGGGTCACAGCGCAGGCGTAACGCGCTGTTGGCGATCGCGACCTCGGCGCCGAATTTCTGCGCCTGCACGAGGGCTCTTCCGGCAAGTGCCTGCCCCGTGATGCCGGTTGGGAAGCCCAGGTAATTCTCGATCCGGGAACTCGAGCCCGCCTGCCCGCCGGGAGCGGCCGTCTCGAGTACGAGGACGTTGAGGCCTTCGGACGCGGCATAGACAGCCGCCGCCAAACCCGCGGGCCCCGCGCCAATGACAATGAGATCGCGCACCGTCTTGCAGTCGATCTGCGGATTCATCCCCAGGCAGGCGGCGAGGTGCTCGTTGGTCGGGTTCTTCACCATCTGGTCGCCGCGGCAGATGACGATCGGAATGTCGTTAACGGTGACGTGGAAACGATCGAGCAGCGGTTGCACGCCGGAGTCGCTGTCAACATCCATGTTCACGTAGGGGTAGGCGTTACGTGTGAGGAACTGCTGCAGCCGGAGAGTCCCGGCTGAGTGGCGCGAGCCAATCAGGATGAGATCGCCTTGCTGCGCGGTCACCAGGGCCACTCTGCGCAGGATGAACGCGCGCATGAATAGCTCGCTAAGGATCGCATCCGTCTGAACGACCGTGCGCAATTGGTCGTCAGGAATCGCGAGCAGCTCCGAATCTTCCCGAACTCGGGCGCGAGCGAGACTGCCGACGCCGCGTAGCGTGCTCATCTCCCCGGTAAAGCCGCCCGCGGTGATCACGACCAGGAGTTGTTCCCCTTGCATCGTAGGGCGCACGATCTCGATGCTGCCCGAGAGAACGACAAACAGCTTGCGATGCCGGTCGCCCGGCTCCGCCAGAATTTTCCCCTTGGGGACGGTAATCCGGGTTCCGTGCGGAGTGAGTCGGCCGATCTGTGCCGGCGTGAGCGTCGGGAATGTTTGATTCTTGCGCTCGCCGTAGAGGTTGGCGAGCATCATCCCCTGGTCCGGTAACGTCTCTACGCTCACATGCCCTCCGACGAGTTGCGCAATGTAGGCTAGCGCGTCATCCGCGAGGTGAAAAGCTCACTGCCGGTCATGCGATCGAAATGTGAAAATACGAGCGTAACCGTCCAATAAGGTGTGTCACCGCCGTTGCATTGTTGAGTGAGAGAGGGTGTGAGATGGCAACAGATGGATTGACGACAATCGAAAGTCACTTCGGTCCGAAGGAGACGCTCGATCGTCTCGAGGCGGATGTCAAAGCGAAGGGACTCACTGTGTTCGCGCGGATTGACCACGCTGCCGGCGCGGCTGAAGTGGGGATGACGCTCCTGCCAACCGCGGTGCTCATTTTCGGCAATGCCCGAGGTGGAACACCTCTGATGCAGGCGAGCCAGCTCATCGGCATCGACCTGCCGCTCAAAGTGCTCGTGTGGCAGGACACTTCAGGGAAGACCTGGCTCTCCTACTACGATCCGGGTGTTCTGGCGGCGCGCTATGGGCTTACTTCCCAGACCACGGCGACACCGGTGGGAAACCTGTCCGCTACGCTTCGCGGGTTAACCGCCAAGGCGGCTGGAGCTGGCTGAGATTCGCGAGGCGACTTGCACGCTTCTTGACTCAAGCGCGATTCGTAATATGATTGAGCACGCACTCATTAAATGGGTAACGATAGGTTCATGGCCCGTCCTAAAAGTGACGACAAGCGCAATGCCATCCTGACCGCCGCCATTGAAGTGGTCGCGGAGCTCGGTCCGGCTGCGCCAACGGCCAGGATCGCCAAGCTGGCCGGGGTAGCCGAGGGCTCATTGTTCACCTACTTCGCCACCAAGGACGAGCTGCTGAACCAGCTTTACCTGGAGCTGAAGTCGGATCTCCGCCAGGCCATGCTGGCACCCGCGCCGGACGCTGACAGCGCACGCAAGAGGTTGCAGCAAGCCTGGCAGCAGTACGTTCACTGGGGAGTCTCTTACCCTGAGAAACGTAAGGTGCTGGCGCAGCTCGGCGTCTCCGATCGGATCAGCGCCCAGAGCAAGGCGGAGGGTCAACGCGGTTTCAGCGAGATCAATGCTCTTCTCCAGGAGAGCCTCGCGGGAGGGGCGCTGAAAGAGCGTCCGGCCGCCTTCGTGGGCGCCATCATGGCGGCGCTGGCCGAAGCCACAATGGATTTCATGGCGAAGGACCCTGCTCGTGCGGAGGAGTACGCAGCCTCCGGCTTTGAGGCGTTCTGGAACGCCATAGCGACGGGTTGAGCCTTGAATTTGTCCAATTAATGAGCAAGTACACACTCATTATCACTCATGCTCTCAAAGGAGCCTCCCATGTCTGTCCCTTCCAAAGTCTGGCTCGTGACCGGTAGCGCTAGCGGCCTGGGTCGCGATATCGCCGAGGCGGTGCTTGCCGCTGGTGACCGCCTGATCGCAACAGCTCGCCATCCGGAGCAACTGAGCGAGCTCACTGCTCGCTACGGCGACCGCGTGCGGACCGTGCCCCTCGACGTAACCGACCCGGCAGCGGCGCAGGCGGCTGTGCAGGTGGCGCTCGATCAATTCGGCCGTCTCGATGTGTTGGTCAACAATGCCGGCTTCGCTCACATTGCACCCTTCGAGCAACTCGACACGGCGGACTTCCGTGCGCAGATCGAGACCAATCTGTTCGGTGTCATCAACGTCACCCGCGCTGCGCTTCCCGTGATGCGTCAACAGCGGTCCGGCCACATTATTCACATCTCTTCGGTGGGTGGCCGCACCGGCACGCCAGGGTTGAGTGCTTACCAGGCTGCGAAGTGGGCCGTCGGAGGTTTCACCGAAGTGCTCGCGCAGGAAGTCGGTCATCTCGGCATCAAGGTGACGGCCGTCGAGCCGGGTGGCATGTTGACCAACTGGGCGAGTCGGGCGGCCTCGGACCTGCCCCGGATCGATCCGGACTACTTGCCGAGTGTTGGCCGTGTGACCGAGAGGTTGGAAAAGTATCGGGCCGCGCCGGCTGGTGATCCCAAGAAAGTTGCCGCTGTCGTTGTCAGGTTGGCGAGCCACGCGGCACCGCCTATGCACCTGCTGCTCGGTAGCGATGCGGTGCACTTCGCCGGGCTCGCGGATGCGGCGCGTGAGGCGAGTGGCGAGCTCTGGCGTCCGGTGAGCCTGGCGACGGACTTCGCGGCAACCGGGCCGATACCGGCCTTCCCGCCGGAGGAGAGCGAGGGGGTGGGGAAGGTCGG
>DAITMW010000067.1:2366-4530 GCA_036834945.1 Steroidobacteraceae bacterium | reverse complement strand
CTGTCGCCGATCACCTGCTCGAAATCGAGTCCCAGGGTCGTGAGTACCGGCTCGGCTACGGGCCTGACCTGTTTGTCGACGTAGTGCTCCCGATCGAGCGGATGGTGGACGTTGTCCAGCGGCTCCGCCCCGGCGGTCGTCATGACGTACTTGATGAGCCGCTCGGGCGGTTGCGTCGACTTGCGGGCCGCGGCAACGTGCGGCGGCGTGGTCGTCGTGTAGTCGTCAGCCGATTTCCGCAGGTTTTTGCGGTAAACGAGCGCATCGTCGCGGGCGCCGTCACGCACCTGCCTCACGACGTCGGCCAGGTAGGAGTCGACTCTTTGCCCGGTGAACAGGCGCTGGTAGAGCTCGCGCTGTACCTGTTTGGCGAGCTCGGTCCAATCGCGCCTGACAACCTCCATGCCAACGAATTCGACGCTATCGGTCTCGGAGCGCGCGCCATAGAGCAACCCGGCGTAGCGCTTACTCGCTCCCCGCGTACTATGTCTCGCCGTGGGAAGGAATAACTTCAAGTACAGCTTCTCGAACTCCAGCTCCATGCGGCTACGGACTTTCCACCGTTGCTCGATGTAGCGCACGAGCTCGTCGTTCAATGCAACGACCAGCTGGTGTGCCTGCGCTAACGCGGCCTGCGGATCTTCCGAGCGTGAGTGAACGAAGAGGCTGTCAGTGTCACCGTAGAGGACATCGAATCCGGCGGCCTCGAACCAGCGCTTCGACCAGAGCAGCATCTCGCGACCCGTGCCGGTGATGGAATTCGCCAGGGCCGGGTTGAAGAAGCGGCAGGCAGGGGTTCCCAACACTCCATAGAAGGAGTTCATGAGGATCTTGATGGCGTTCGAGGCGACGTCGTCGCCGGCCTTCTTGGCCGCCTCGCGCCGCGGAAACAGGTCATCCAACATGCGGGGCAGGATCGCGGGTGTGCGCCGGAATGCGCCTCCGGGCACCTGGATGAGGTCGTCGTTCGTGCCCGGTGCCGCGACATAGGACAGTGGATCGATGTTGAACGTGCGGATGATGCTGGGGTACAGGCTCTTGAAGTCGAACACCCAGACGTTGCCATGGAGCCCGGTGCGTGGCTCGAGGACGTGGCCTCCCTGCTGGGCGGCATGAACACGAGAGTCATTGCCGCGCACGGTCGGAGCCACGACACCCCGGCGCTCGAGCTCCGTGAGATAAAGAAAGTCGAAGGAGGCGATACTCGCCGCCACCCGGTCGGGTGTCATGCCCGCAAGCTGACTCCGCGCGAACGCCAACCGGATGAGGTTGAGTTTCCGGGGGATCTCAAAAGCAAGGCGCGCGTCAGTGCGCGCGTACTGTGCGAATGCCGGCAGGTCGTGCTTGTAGTTATGGATGATCTCGCCGATGCGATCGCGGACATCGCCACTGACCGCTTTGCCTTCTCCGAGCACTTTTCGCGCCACCGCGTCCAGCGAGTAGTCGTCCATGCGCACGAACGCGCCACGCAGCAGGTCGATGCCGTCCAGCACCAGGCGACCGGGGATCGAGGCCTGCCCGCTGCCGAAGTAGCCTTCCGCCTTGCGTAGGCGCATGGCGCCGGTATCGCGTCCTAGCTGCAGCGGGTGGCGCAGCCGCGCGGCGATTTTTTCCAACACCGCCAGGTCGAAATCAATGACGTTCCAACCCGTCAGCACGTCGGGATCGAGAGTCGCGACGCGGGCGCAGAATGCGTCCAGTGCCGCGGCCTCATCGACACACCGCGTCGCGCGGTCCGGCATCGGGCGGTCGCTCCCATCGACAATGAGGACCTCGTCGGCCTCGGACGTGTAGAGCGAAATGGCCAACAGGCGCTCGCCCTTGCCGTCGGTCTCGATGTCGAAGGACAACACGCGCGGCTCGATCCGCACGTCGGCGGGCCGGAGGACGGGGTCGTCGAATACCCAGGTCAGGCCGCCGGTCCCGGGTACCGCTGTGCCTTCGATTTCGCAGCCGCCCTTGATTCCACGCTCGATTAGATAGCGCATCGCGAAGCGTACGTCCGCCTCGAAGGTATCGACTCCGGCCTCGTGCAACCGATCGCGGAGGGGAGGCACATCGGGCGGAGTCTGTACGTCGATGCGGCTCACCGGTGTGCCATCGAAAGTTCGTTTGTCGACAGGCTTGGGTTGCGGTGAGCCCAACACGACGGCGCGGCTCGTCG
>DAITMW010000067.1:0-2266 GCA_036834945.1 Steroidobacteraceae bacterium | reverse complement strand
CGGACTGCGCGTCCCGATCGAACTGCGCGAATCCACTGTACTTCCAGGGACGCACCGCGAGGACGAAGGCGGTGCCGTTGCGGTGCTCCCAGGGCGCACGCTCGCCTTCGACGATTTCCACGCATTCGCGCGAGGCGTTTTGCAGGACTCGCTTGAGTTGCACCAGAGTCTCCGCGGAGACCGCGCCGCCATGGAAGAAAAACTCCTCGTTCTGACCGGCGAAGTGACCCGCGAAGAACTCCCGGAGCATCTTCTGGTGGATGTACTTCTGTACGGGGCCGCCAGCGCGCCAGGTAAAGCGACGGCTCACCAGCAGGCGGGCCCGATTTCCCGGTTGCAGCTCGATGACCTTCAGGCGATCGAGCTTGATGAAGTACTGCAGGGTCTCCCGCTCGGTGAAGCGGTACGTGCGCACGATTTCCTCGAACTGCGTGCGGTTCAACACGAGCCAGGTGACGAAGAACAGGCGCGGGTCGGCGACGATCTCCTGCTCCTGGGTGAGGGTGAGTTGGTTGACAGGCGCCGCGCGGTCCTGGGCCCGCTCGAGGATTTCGCGTAGTGTCAGGCCCATGAGCTCGCAGATCCCGTCGACCCGTTGGAGGGAGAAGTCGCCTGTTGAGAAGAGGCGCTTCACGGTCGGGACACTCAACTTCAGCTTGCGGGCCACATCCGTGTAAGTGAGGTGGTGCTCACGCAGGGCGCGCTTGAGTTCCGCTACGATCAGGGGTTGTTCGGCCATAGGCTGGTATGGTATCAAAATACGATACCTTCTAGCCAATTTAGCGCGACCCAGGCGGTTTAGGTGGCATCCTGTGCCACCTTTCGAGATCCTGCTACCCGAAGAACAAATGCTGGAGGGAGGTCTGACAGTGCAACCGAAGTCATACGGCGCAAGGCTGGTAAAGCTCATCCTGCGTGTGATCCTGCGACCCTTGTTCCGGGTCCAGGTGAGCGGCGATCGCGGTGAGTTCGCCAATGAGCGCACGCTCATCGTCGCCAACCACGAGTCGTTTCTCGATGGCGCCCTGTTGGGCGCTTTCCTGCCGGTCGACGCGGTGTTCGTGGTCCACGCGCAGGTCGTCAGGAAGTGGTACTTCCGCTGGTTGTTGCGGTTCGTGCCGCACCTGGCGGTGGATTCCACCAGTCCCCTGTCGATGAAGCTCATCTGCCGACTGGTCGAGAGCGGCCGGCCGGTGGTCATCTTTCCCGAGGGCCGTCTGACCATTACCGGCTCGTTGATGAAGGTCTACGACGGTGCCGCTTTCGTGGCCGCGAAGACGGGCGCCACGGTCGTGCCCGTGCGAATCGAAGGCTCCGGGCGCAGCTACTTCGGCCGACTCGCGGGAATCTATCCGCTCAAGTTGTTTCCCAGAATCCGTATCGCCATTCAGCCCCGGCGGCACATCCCCATGCCCGCGCTTCCCTCGGCGAAGCTGCGTCGCCGTCGCGCCGGCGAGCTGATGCGCCGGATTCTGCTCGACATGTTGGTGGCGACCCGGCCGCAGCGGACGCTTTCCGAAGCCTTCCTCGATGCCAAGGCGACTTTCGGGTCTCGCTATCGGCTGGTCGAGGACATCCGGATGGAGGAGGAGACCTATGGTTCGCTCCTGCGGATGGCGTTAGGTCTTGCGCGCCTGACTACTCCACTGACTCGCGCCGCGGAAGTGGTCGGCGTGATGATGCCCAACACGGCCTCGACCCTCGGCTTGATTCTCGGCCTTTCGGGCGCGGGGCGGGTGCCGGCGCTACTGAACTACACGGCGGGGCCGGAGGGTGTGCGGGCCGCCTGTGAAGTCGCCAGGATCAACAACATCTTCACCTCACGCGTGTTCCTGGAAAAGGCGCGCCTGGGCCCTGTGTTGGAAGGTCTGGCGGGAGTGAAGGTCCACTATCTCGAGGATCTGAAGGAGCGCCTGCGCTTCACGGATCGGTTGTGGGTCCTGTGGTACCTGTTGCGGTCGCGGCTGCCGAATCACGGGCAGCGCCCGGACGACGCGGCGATCGTGTTGTTCACGTCCGGCTCGGAGGGCAAGCCCAAGGGTGTCGTGCATACCCACACCTCGCTGTTGTCGAACGTGGCCCAGGTCCGCTCGCTCGCGGACTTCTCGCCGCTCGACAAGTTCATGATCTCACTCCCGCTGTTTCATTCTTTCGGGCTCACCTGCGGGGTGGTCATGCCACTGGTGTCCGGTTGCCGGGCCTTTTTATATCCGAGCCCGTTGCACTACCGGATCATTCCGGAGCTGGTCTACGACCGCAATTGCAC
>DAITMW010000066.1:20279-26583 GCA_036834945.1 Steroidobacteraceae bacterium | reverse complement strand
CGATGCTGCCAGTCTCCGCAACCGCGATGAAATGCTCGAGATCGCGGAAGTCAAAATTCAAAGCGACCCCAGCAGCGCGATCAGACCGCCGCGCTCCTTAGGCTTAGACAGGCCGCCCCGTGCGAGGATCCACCCGCACCACCGGCAACCCCTCCGCCTTCCACTGCGAAATCCCCCCGGCCATGTGCGCGGCAGGCTGCCCGAGCGCCATCCGCTGCCGAGCCGCCGTCAGCGACCGCCCTCCAGCCGCGCAGGAAAACACGACCTGCCGGGTTCCATCAGTCGGCAGCTGCGAAGCATCGAACGTCGATAGCGGATAAAGCAGGGCCCCCGGAATACGCTCAGCGGCGTATTCCATCGGCTCCCGCACGTCGACCAGCAGAATCTTGCCGTCCTTGAGCAATTCGCGGACTTCCTGGGGATCGTATTCGGTCACGTTGTCGGGCGTGGTACGGCTCATGAGTCTCTCTCTTTCCGTGCGACGCTTGGGTTCGCACTCGCGTCAAAAACCCATTCTACCGCTTCGACCCGCGACGCCAACGCCTCGTCGCGCCCTGGAAAGGCGACGAAAGGAGGCGTGGTATAAGCGCCCGATGAAAAATATAGCCAGCCTGGTCTCCTCTCTGGCGCTGGGTGCCCTGGCAACCACCGCCGCCGTCACCACCTCTTACGCCGCCGAGCCCGCGGCAGCCCCGCCGCCCTCCCTGGGCGAGCTATGTCACATCGACATGAAGGGCGACAAGAAGGACGAATGGATCCGGATGCCCAAACCGGAAAGCTCGGTCACCCAGCATCACTTCAGCGCCGGCGGCAAGTCATTCGACTACACCGCGACCGCGGGCACGCTCATCCTGCGCGACGATGACGATAAGCCCATCGCGAGCATGGGCTACGTGGCCTACACCAAGACAGGTGTGAAGGACGCGGGCACCCGTCCGGTGATGTTTGCGTTCAACGGTGGTCCTGGGTCGTCTTCGTTATGGCTGCACATGGGGGTGCTCGGCCCACGCCGCGTAGTGGTCTCTGATCCCACTCCGACACCACCGGCGCCGTATCACACCGTGGAAAACGACTCCGGTGTGCTCGACAAGAGCGACCTCGTCATGATCGACCCGGTCGGCACCGGGATCAGCCACGCGGTCTGCGAGCACAAGGACGCCGAGTTCTGGAGCGTCGACCCCGACATCGACTCCATCGGCCGCTTCATCGCGCAATATGTGAGCGACAACAATCGCTGGGCCTCGCCGAAATACCTGTTGGGCGAGAGTTACGGAACCACCCGGGGCGCGGCGATCGTGGATTATCTGCGAGCGCGCCGTAACCTCACCTTCAATGGACTCGTCCTGATCTCGGTGGCCACCGACATCGAGCAGATCTTCGCCGAGCTGCCCGGAAATGACCGGCCCTACGCGGTCTATCTGCCTGGCTACGCCGCCGTTGCCTGGTACCACCATGCTCTGCCAAACCAACCACCGGCACTCGAGCCGTTTCTCGATGAGGTGCGTCACTACGCGAGCGGACCCTTCGCGGCTGCGCTCGCGAAGGGCGATGCGCTCACCGATGCGGAGCGCGAGGCGGTAGCCGAGAAGGTTCACGAATATACCGGCCTGTCGGTCGAGTATCTGAAGTACGCGAACCTGCGAGTCGCGGAAATCGCCTTCGCCCACGAACTGCTGAAATCGCAGCGGAAAACGATCGGTCGCCTCGATGGTCGCTTCGCAGGGGCCACGCTCGATTCACTGAGCAAGTACGCCGAGTACGATCCGCAGTCCGCGGCGATCAGCGCGGCCTACACCGCCGCGTTTCTCGACTACTACCACGGCGATCTGAAGTTCGGCCAGGGAGTCACATACAACACGACGAACTACTCGATCGGCGAGAAATGGAAGTGGACGCACCGGCCCATCGGCGCTGACGGCGAGCAGCCGGCCGTGAACTCCGGCGTCGACCTCGCGCAAGCACTCGTGCAGGACGCGAATCTGAAGGTGCTGGTGCTGAACGGGTATTACGACCTGGCGACGCCGTTCTCCGCGACCGAATACATGATGGCCCACCTCGGCGTTCCGCCGAGCGCAAGCGCGCGCATCCAGATGAAGTACTACGAGGCGGGCCACATGATGTACGTGAATCCACCCTCGCTGAAGAAGATGAAAGGCGATCTCGACGCGTTCATCGATTCCACTTCGCGTCAGTAGAAGTCAGCTGAGACCGATGCGGATGCCTCTGCCGGCCCCGGGGCCAGCAGAGGCGGCCGCCGTCGACTCCTGGCGATCCTCGGCCAGGGAGGGTAGATTGCACACCACTCATGAATGCCCAGGATTTGATTTCCGCCGTCACGGTGTTGTTCATCGTCGGCATGATCTGGCTGCGTACCCGCATGCAATACGCCCGTCAGGTACGCGGAGTACTGCAGCTGCAGCGGGCCGGTAGACTCTACTTCGCGGCTGCCGCGGCGGTGTTGGTGTTGGGTTGGCTGGTGGCCCCGCTGATCGGGCGGTTGATGGCCCCGGATACGAACGTGACGCCCGGCCTGATGCGAGTCATCTGGTTCCTGGCGACCTACTACGTATTCATCATCGTGCACCGCATTCTCAAGGTGAAGGGTGTCGAGGTGTACAAGGCCGCCGCCTAGCCAGGCCGTACTCGTTGCCAAATGAGACGCGGCTGGGGCGCGAGCTCGACCTCCGTCTCCAACCCACGGCGAAAGTCGCGGGCGACTGCTGGGAACGGCAGCCCGAAACCAGCGCGTGCCCTCGCGCTCAGCTCTCCACGATCCAGCCGCGGCGCTGCGCGGCATCGAGGAAAGCGCGGACGTCGTCCGCCAGGTTGTTGTCCTTCGCGCGCAAGACCCGGGCGACGATCTCCTCGCCACTGTAGGTGCCGTTGCACAGATCCAGGATCAGAGCGGCGCTTTCATTCAACTGTATCGGTCCCTTTGGGGACACCAGGGTATGTCCGCTCCCTGAGGGGTCCCTCTGCAACTGATACCCCGGCGCCAGACGAATCGTTCGCCGGAGGGACGCTGTCTTGCCGTTCATGCCCTGGCTCCGGCGCACCAGCCCAATGGCGGGCGCGCGCGTCGCTTCACGATACGTCACCAAGTGCACCGTGCAAGCGCCGGGCCAGAGTCAGCCGCCTCGCAGGGTGGGCCTGCGAGGCGGGAGGTTTGCTTCAGGATGAGTTTGTAGCGCTCGCCCGGCTATACGCTGTGAGCCAGCGGTATGCCGTGGCGCTTGATGCGCCGATAGAGCGTGTTGCGGCTCATGCCCAGCTGCATCGCGACACGCGTCATGTTGCCATGACAATCCTCGATGACGCTGAGCAATGCCGCGCGCTCGGCGACCTGCAACGGATTGGCGGCGCCAAGTCCTTTGGTCGCCATCATGTTACGGACATCGGGTGCGGTGACGTTAGTCTGAATGGTCTCCGCCTCGCGGATCTCTCGCGGTAGATCGATACGCCGGATCACGCCGCCGTCGCAGATGGCGAGCGCTGTCCGGATCACGTTGCGAAGCTCCCGGATGTTGCCCGGCCACGGATAAACCAACAGCCGTTGAAGTGCGTCGCGCTCGATTGCCGCCGGTCGGCCATTACCGGTTTCGGCCGCGAGCGCATGATTGATCACACGCTCCTTGTCGGCGCGTTCGCGCAATGCCGGTAGCTCGAGCGTGATGCCATTCAGTCGATAGTAGAGATCGTCGCGGAAGGTCCCTTTGGCGATCATCTCGCGCAGGTTCCTGTGGGACGCCGCGAGCACGTGCAGGTTCACCTTGATCGGGCTCTCACTGCCGAGCGGCACGATCTCCTGCTCTTCCAACACGCGCAGCAGCCGTGTTTGCAGCATCAGGGGCATGTCGCCGATCTCGTCGAGAAACAGCGTGCCGCCCGAGGACTGCAGGATCTTGCCGCGCATGCCGTCTTTGCGCGCGCCCGTGAAAGCCCCGGCCTTGTAGCCGAATAACTCGCTCTCGATGAGTGTCTCGGGAATGGCGGCGCAGTTGACCGCAACGAACGGTTCACTGGCCCGGTTGCTCGCCAGGTGCATGGCCTGCGCGAACGCTTCCTTCCCCGATCCCGTCGGCCCCTGAATGAGCACCGACACGTTGGAATCAGCTATGCGGTACGCGCTGCGCGCGTTACGCAGCATCTGCGGATCCTGTCCGGCGAGATCCTCGAGTGTCAGGGTCTCATGTCCCGGTTCTGGCGCCGGCACCTGTACCACCGCTATGGAGGTGTCGTCACCGGTGCTCGCCGCTTCCGCGCGCGGCCGGAGCGGACAGATGCGCGTGGCCTCTTTCAACCACGGATCGGAGCGCTCGTAGAGTACGAGGCCGCTCGCGTCCATCAACATCAACGCGTAGCCACAGCCCTTGATCTTTTCATACACACGATCGAGTTCCGGCGTCGCGAGCGCGATGAGTGCCGCGTGCCGCTCGGCGTCGGGCATCCCTTCCCAAGGGCTTTCCATGGATGGTTCTCCTTCCCGTGGAGACAGGTCGCGCAGAGCACGATCCTGATCGCCGATAGACCGGTCGGCGGGGCGTCGGACTCCCGTTGCGTTTGCCATACGATTCCCCCTCGTAGGATCACTGTCTGCACCACGCTTGCCACGGCGGCGGGTGACAGTGTCCCTGTAGGGAAACACGTCAGCCCGACGACTGCAAGCCCTGCGATGCGGCTATTTTGCGCTTTGGCAGCCGTTTGGATGTTGGGTGTGATCGCACACGCAGCATGGCGCGTTCCATCCGCGTGACAACTCTGTATCAAACAACGATACAAATGGAACAGGCGGGGCGATCAGGGTCGTGTTTGTGGTGTGTGCGCGACACGCCGTGCGCCGGCCCTCTGATGTTGGCATGGGCGTTGCACCCACGACTTCGCCGTCGTCGCGCGGAAAGAGAAAGTGGCAGCGCGTAGCGCGACGCGGTTTTCGGTGAGCGCGCACCGCGGACTACTCGAAGGAACGCTCCCATGAAATACCAACGTCTCAATCTGTCCATCGCGATGGCCGTGGTCGTCAGTGCCGCAGCTTTCGCGCCGCCCGCCCACGCAATCGATGTTCAGGCCGGTGACTGGAAGCTCTCCATAACCGGCAACGTCAACGCTCACTACATCTGGTCCAGGTGCGACACCAATGCAAACACCATCGCGGGTGGGTTGGCCTGCACCGACGACTCCTCCTCTTCGTCCTCCGTGAGCAACGGCCTGTTGCCCGCCTCGCTGGGTATCAGCGGCGCGACGACGCAGGGCAACTATGACCTGGGCTTCACCTTTGGTCTCTACCCGGGCATCAGCACCAACGACGGCGGCAGCCCGAACCTGCAGAATACCAACGGCTTGTCGCATACCGCCCTGGGTACCGCCGGCCTGGATGTCCGCCAGGTCTTCCTGACTTTCGGCAACAAGGACATGGGTACCATCATGGCGGGCCGCAATATCGGCCTGTTTGGTGCCGACGCCATCCTCAATGACATGACCCTGCTGGGTGTCGGTGCGGGCAACGGCAATTACGCCGCCCCGGCCAATACCTCGCTGGGGTCGATCGGCTTGGGCTACATCTACACGGACTGGCTCTCGCAGATCGACTACACGACTCCGGACCTCATGGGCTTGAAGGCCACCATCGGCATCTTCGATCCCCTCAACACCCTGAGTCAGATCCCGGCCTCGAAGAAGGCGCCGGGCGTGCACGCCAAGGTGGCCTACACTCTCGGCTCCCTGTATCTGTCCTCGAGCGGCCTGTTCCAACAGCAGCGCAAGACCACGGACGCCACGGGCGTGAACGGTGACTACAACAGCTGGGCGGTCGATTTCGGCGGCAAGTACGACATCGCCGGCTTCGAGTTTCTCGGGTGGTACTACGTGGGCAAAGGCGTGGGCACGACAGGACTGTTCGTCAACTCGGACGACGGATTCGGCGATCCGCGCAAGTCCGACGGCTATCTCGTGCAGGCCACGTACAAGTTCCTCTCGACCAAGTTCGGCATCAACTACGGTCAGAGCAACCTGCGGGCTGCCGACGGTGACGTGGGCTTGAACCGCTCGTTGCTCGTGAACAAGAACGACAAGGTTACGGTCGGCATCTACCAGGATCTGACGACGAACCTGTTGCTGCTGCTGGAGTTCAGCCGGCTCGAGTCCCAGAACAACCTCGGCCAGACGAACACCAGCCGTAACGTCAACATCGGAGCCTTCCTGAAGTTCTGACGAGGCATGGGAGCGCGTCAGAATGGTTCGCGGGCGCGGTGCCGGCGTTGTCAGGCACCGGCCCCGCGCTTCCGCGAGCCAGCTCGAGCTCCACGGC
>DAITMW010000066.1:6760-20179 GCA_036834945.1 Steroidobacteraceae bacterium | reverse complement strand
AAAAACGCTCGTCCTGGCTCGCTGAAGGCTAGGATTGCCGCTTTACGGGCGGACAATAACGCGTTCTGTCCGAAAGGGAGCTCCTCATGCGTAGTTTCTTCTGCGGCTGTGCCGTCGTGCTCATGGCCGCGCGGGTCGCGCTTGCCTCACCGGAAACCGGCCCTTCCCACGTCTTCGAAGGTCGCGACATCTTCAACCTGCAGTGGGTCGAAGACCCGCAGATCCGGCCCGACGGGCACGAAGTCGCCTACGTCCGCATGTCGTACGACATCATGTCCGATCGCCCGAAATCGAGCCTGTGGCTCGTGGATATCGATACAGGCGCGCAGGCACCGATCGCCACAGGGCCCGGGTCGCACGTCGCGCCACGATGGTCCCCCGACGGAAAGCGGCTTGCCTATGTGTCGAGCTCCGAAGGAGGCCACTCACAATTGTTCGTGCGCTGGATGCAGACCGGACAGACGGCGCGCATCACCGATCTGACCGAGGCGCCGAGTGGTCTCGCGTGGTCACCGGACGGGCGCTCGATCGCTTTCATCATGCTGGTGAGAGACGAAAAGCCCAAGCTGGGTAAGGCGCCTGAGAAACCCGAAGGCGCGAATTGGGCCGAGCCCCTGACCGTCATCACCGACGTGCAGTACCGCGCCGACGGTGAGGGCTACCTTGAGCCGGGTTATTCGCATGCCTTCGTCGTCTCCGCCGACGGCGGTGCGCCGCGGCAGCTCACGTTCGGCGCCTACAACGAGGACGGTCCGATCTCCTGGACACCAGACAGCCGCTCGCTGCTGTTGAGTGGGAATCGCCACGACAACTGGCGTCTCGACTCGGTCAGCTCGCAGATCTATCGCGTGTCGGTCGAGGATGCGGCACTCACGAAGCTGGTGGACCGGATGGGTCCTTTCCAACGGCCCCGGATTTCCCCCGACGGCTCGAAGATCGCCTACCTCGGATTCGAGGATAGACAGCTCGGGTATCAGAACGGGCGTGTGTACGTAATGGATCGGGATGGAGGCAACTCGCACTCGATCACGGATGACCTCGATCGCACGGTGGAGGCGGCGGAGTGGGCAGCCGACGGACGCAGTTTGTACATCCGTTACGTCGACAAGGCGATCATGAAGGTCGCGCGCCTGTCTCTCAACGGACGTATCGAGCCGGAGGTGGCAGGGCTGTCAGGCGGCGAGCTCGACCGGCCCTATACCAATGGCGGTCAGTTCAGTGTGTCGACGAATGGCACGATCGCGTTCACCAGCGGTGATCCAACGCACCCCTCGGACCTCGCCGTAGCCCACGGCAGCAAAGTAACCCGTCTGACACACCTGAACGATGAGCTGTTCATGGGCAAGACGTTGGGCGAAGTGCGTCCGCTCGAGGTGAGCTCGTCGTTTGACAAGCGACCCGTCGATGCGTGGGTGGTGTTGCCGCCGAAGTTCGAGGCTGGCAAGAAATATCCGCTGATACTGGAAATCCACGGTGGACCGTTTGCGAGTTACGGTCCGGTGTTCTCGACCGACGACCAGCTCTACGCCGCCGCCGGCTACGTCGTCCTGTACACGAACCCGCGGGGCTCGACCTCCTACGGCGAGGAATTCGCCAATCTCATTCACCACGACTACCCCAGTCACGACTACGACGACCTGATGAGCGCCGTGGATGCGGCGATAGCCGCTGGCTACGTGAATCCCGACGAGTTGTTCGTGACCGGCGGCTCGGGCGGCGGGGTGTTGACGGCCTGGATCGTCGGCAAGACGCACCGTTTCCGTGCGGCCGCGACCCAGAAGCCGGTGATCAACTGGGCGAGCTTCTCCCTGACCACCGACATCGCCACCTTCGTTCCCAAATACTGGTTCGGCAAGCTCCCCTGGGAAGACCCGCAGGGATACTGGCAGCACTCGCCGCTGTCACTGGTTGGTAATGTGACGACACCGACTCTCGTGGTCGTGGGCGACCAGGACTTCCGCACGCCGGTGAGCGACTCGGAGCAGTATTACGAGGCACTGAAGTTGCGCGGCATTCCTACAGCGCTGGTGAAAGTGCCGGGCGCCTCGCATGGAGGATTGGCCGCGCGACCGTCGCAATCGGCCGCCAAGGCGAGCGCTATTCTCGCCTGGTACCAACGCTTTCGAACACCGCCACAAGCCCGCACGGCTGACAATCACTGAGTGCGTCTACTCTCCCTTAGGGGAGATGGCGTACCCTGGGGTGACCGAGAAAAATGGCGAGTGAGCCCGGCTTCGGGCTCCTCGCCGCATTTCATGCCGGCACTGAAGCCTCGGAGGCACCCCCGATGTCCGTCAAGTTGGTTGTCAACAATCAGAGCCACGAGCTCGACATTGATCCGAACATGCCCCTGTTGTGGGCCATCCGGGATCACCTGCAACTCACCGGAACGAAGTTTGGTTGTGGCATGGCCCTGTGTGGAGCCTGCACTGTGCACATCGACGGGCAGGCGGCCCGCTCGTGTGTCACACCGGTATCCGCCGTCGTAGGCAAGAGCGTCACCACGATCGAAGGTCTCGACACAGCGTCGGGCAAAGCGGTTCAGGAAGCGTGGGTGAGTCACGACGTTCCCCAGTGCGGTTATTGCCAGAGCGGACAGGTCATGTCGGCCGCGGCACTCCTCGCGACGAATTCGAGGCCGACCGATTCGGATATCGACGCGGCGATGGCGGGAAACATCTGCCGCTGTGCGACGTACGCGCGCATCCGTAGTGCCATCCACGATGCCGCGGATACTCTGCCCGCGACGTCCACCCGCGGTTAGGAACTCATCATGTATTTCCGCCATCTCAAAGACCCCTCGTCCCTCTGGCCGGGCGCGTCCGTTTCGGAGCTGACCCGGCGGGACTTCCTCAAGCTCACGAGCATCGCCGGCGCCGGCCTGACCCTCGGTGGAATTCTGCCGGAGACGGTCGCCGCGGCCGGCTCGGGAGCGGCCGCCGCCCCGGCATTCGCCATGCCGTTCGTGCGCATCGACCCTGACAACACGGTTACCGTGCTCTCGAAGCACGTCGAGGCGGGACAGGGCGTCTGGACGGGGCTGCCGACCATCGTCGCCGAAGAACTCGACGCATCCTGGAGCCAGATGCGTGTCGAGAGCGCGCCGGCGAAAGTCCCGATGTATGGGAACTTCGCGTTCGACCCCAAAGGCAGTATCCAGGGCACCGGCGGCTCGACCGCGGTAGCCAACTCCTGGACTCAACTGCGCCAGGCGGGTGCCACCGCGCGCGCCATGTTCGTACAGGCAGCCGCCACGCAGTGGAAGGTGCCGGCGGCGGAAATCACTGTCAGCGAAGGCGTTGTGGCGCACAAGTCGGGGAAGAAGGCGACTTTCGGCGAGCTCGCCGCCCGGGCTGGCAAACTGCCGGTGCCGACCGACGTGAAGCTGAAAGACCCCGGCCAGTTCAAGCTCATCGGTCGCGACAAGCTGCCGCGACTCGACAGTCGCGCGAAGTCATTCGGCCAGCAGACGTTCGCGATCGATGTCATGTTGCCGGGAATGATGACGGCTGTCGTGATGCGACCGCCGCGTTTCGGCGGCAAAGTGGCCTCATTCGACGCTACACAGGCCCGGGCGGTTCCGGGCGTAGTCGACGTGGTGCAGATTCCTCGTGGCGTAGCCGTCATTGGCCGCGACATGTGGTCCGCGAAGCGAGGCCGCGAAGCGCTGCAGGTGACCTGGGATGAGTCCGAGGCCGAAAAGCGCAGCACGTCGCGGATGTTGGAGGATTACAAACAACTCGCCAGCGGCGCCGATGCTCTCAAGGTTGCCCAGGAAGGCGACGCGGAGTCCGCGCTGAAGAGCGCGGCCCATACCATTGACGCGGAGTTCGAATTCCCCTACCTGGCGCATGCCCCCATGGAGCCCCTGACCGCGGTCGCGCGCCTGAGCCCCGGAAAGTGCGAGATCTGGGCGGGCTGTCAATTCCAGACCGTCGACCAGATCAACGCCGCGATGATGACCGGCCTGAAGCCGGACCAGGTGTTCATCAACACGCTGGCCGCGGGCGGCACCTTCGGACGCCGCGCGAACCCCGAATCCGACTACATCTCGGAAGTGGCCTCCATCGTCAAGGCGGTGGACGGGAAGTATCCGGTGCGCCTGATCTGGACCCGCGAGGACGACATCAGGGGCGGTCGCTATCGTCCGCTGAACTATCACCGCATCTCCGCTGGAGTGAGCGCGGAGGGTAAGGTGGTCGGCTACAAACAGCGTGTTGTCGGGCAGTCCCTCGTGGCAGGTACCCCTTTCGCCGCCATGATCAAGGACGGCGTGGACCCCACTGCGGTTGAAGGCCATGCCGCCGAACAGTACGACATCGAGAATGCCCACATCACGTGGAATGGCCCGAAGAGCCCGGTGTCCGTGCTGTGGTGGCGATCGGTCGGCCATACCCACATGGCCGCCTCGAAGGAGATCATCTTCGACGAGCTGGCCGAGGCCGCCGGGAAAGATCCGGTCGCATTCCGCCTGGCTCACCTGGCGAAACATCCCAAGCACGCAGCCACGCTCAAGCTTGCGGCCGAAAAAGCAGGCTGGGACAAACCTTTCCCGAAGGAGAAGGGTCGTGGACGCGGGGTGGCGGTGCAGGAGTCGTTCGGCTCGGTCGTCGCGCAGGTTGCGGAAGTCACCGTGAACGGCGACACGATTACGGTAGACCGTGTTGTATGCGCCGTGCACTGTGGGATCGCGGTCAACCCGGACGTCGTCAGGGCGCAGATGCAGAGTGCCATCGGCTACGGCCTCGCGGCGGCTCTGCACGGAAAGATCACGATGACCGACGGCCACGTCGACCAGACCAACTTCCACGAGTACACCGTGCTGCGGATCAACGAGATGCCGCGCGAGATCGAGATCTACATCGTGCCGTCGGCGGATCCACCGACCGGTGTGGGCGAGCCGGGACTGCCGCCGATCGCGCCAGCGGTCGCCAACGCCGTGCGCATGGCGACCGGCATCAAGCTGCGCAAGCTGCCGTTCGATCTGGCCGAGGCCCGCGCCGCAAGCGCGAAGGCCTAGCGCGTCAGACCCTGAAGAACCGGCTCCGGGCGCGGCTCTGCCACAAGGGGAAGAGTTGCTCGCTGACGAGGCGCAGCAGCTCTTCCGTCTCCGGATAGATCGCGCCTGCCTCGATCGGAGCGACACGGACGTCCCGGAAGGGCGCTGAAACCTGGTATGTGCGGCCTTTGAATCTGAAGCGGCTCGGCCTCGTGGACCAGAGCGTGCCGCGGGCCTCTTCGAACTGAATCCCCGGCAGCCGGGCCAGCGCGGAACACGTCGCGCCGAGACTCGTGAACTGATGGCTGAGCTCAAATAATCCCAGCGCTCCGCTCGTGTCCCTGAACTCGCTCCTCATGCTCGTGCGTACTGCGAGACGAAGTCGGGCATCGATGCCGGAAGCGAGGTCCATCAACGGCGATGTAAGCAAAAACCGCCGCCCAGTCGGGCGGAATTTCACGTAAAGCGGACGGTTTTTGCGCGCCTGGAGGCGCCTAGAGAACTTCGTACACCCAGAGAGTGATCGCGGTCGCAAATCGAGCGCCGGTGCAGAGGAAGAGACTGCGATTGAGCCACTCGTACCGTCCCGCTGGAGCGATCAGCGAGGGAGTGGCACGGAAATAATAATCACCCGGATCGACGTTCTCGCCGGCGGCGAGTCGCCTCATCACTTCATCGGGACCATGACGCAATCCCCGGTTGTGCACTTCGATGAGAACATCGTCATCCGTGCGCAATAAATAGCGCGCTTCGACGACCGTAACGCCATCACTGCGCACGTACTGCCAGTCCGCGCCGCCTGGGACCAGGGTGCCGCGGATCCTCGGTCCCGCGAAGGTGCCGCCGATGATGGGCACCACGCGTTTGAGGCCGTCGGGTGTTTGTCCTACGACGATGGAAGGCTCGAGCAAGCCCTGTGCTTCGAACAGCAGGCGCAGATCCGGCTTCATGACTTCGAGCATACTGCCGGCTGACGCCAGGGGGGCGGAAGAATTTCAGCGCGGCAGGGTTTCGGCCTGGGTGCCTGAGTTCGCCGCTGCCGCCAACTCCTTGGAACGGCCGGCGCGCACGAGGTAGCGCAAGGACCGACCTACGATCTGCAGGATCGAGCGGACCCCCGGCATCGGGTCCCGGAAGCTGACATAGGCAAAGCTGCTACAGCTCGCCACCGAAGCGAGCCAGGGCAGCAGGCCCGGCTGCTGCCCGGATTCCCGCAGGATGCGGAAGGTGTCGATGTCCTTGGAAATATAGACCCAGCGCTTGCGCCTCACGGCCGGCCGGGGAGGCACAGCCGCGAGCGATTCTCCTATCAGGTCGCGATAGGCCAGCAACGGAAGATTGACCCCGCAATCGCGCAGGTGACCGATCGTCAGGAAGGGGCGTGCGTTGAAGTCGATCAGGTAGAACGCACCCGTGGTCTCTTCGCGCAGCCACTCGATGCCGAAGATGCCGTGGAAGCGCACAGTGTTGAACAACCGCTCGGTGGCGGCGAACAGAAATTGCTCGTCGCGCGTGGGCAGGGGCGCGGGGATCTCGCCCATGCAAGTGGCCCCGAAATTCGGCGGAAACTGCCGGATACGTTGATGGGACGTGAGGCACACGACCCGACCGTTGGCATCGCATAGGCCGTAACAGTCGAAGATGTTGCCGTCACCGCCGCGAATCATCCGTTGCACGACCAGCGATTCGGCACCGTGGTTTCTGACGTAAGTCAACAGTTGCTCGCGATTCTCGAGCACCAGGTTCTTACCGGGCAGCTTGCAGCTGTGGATGCCGTCGTAACTCGGCTTGAGAATGTAGGGGCCGTCGTGTTGTCGGCTCCACTCGAGCAGCTCCGTCAGGCTGGGCGCCGCCAGGCTCGGCATGGTGGGCACGCCGGCGGTGCGCGCGGCCTCGTATAGCAGCGTCTTGTCGACGATGCGGGTGAGTTGCTCGTGCGGGAGCTGCCAGACACGGCAATGCGGTGCCAGCTGCTCCGCGTACTTCGCCAACAGCAGGGCGTGCGCATCACCTGTTGGCAACACGACCGGCCGGTTGTCCCGCGTCGCGCCATTGGCGCTTCTCGGGATTCCCTCCGCTGCCCCACGTCGCCCCGTTGGGGCTTCGTGGGATTTCCTCAACTGCGTTTCGGTCACGCTCCGGTTGCCCCGCGTCGCGCCGTTGGCGCTTCTCGGGATTCCCTCCGCTGCACTCCGGTTGCCGAGTTTGCCTGCATAGTCGATCAGGAATTCGACCAGCCCGGCCTCGTCGTGCTGCAGGTGATAACAGGCGATTTTGATCGCGTAGCGCGACTCGATCAGCGGATCGTCCGCACGGAACAGGCACGCGTGGACCTCGACGCCGCACTCGGCAAGCGCCCTGACGGTGGCGATGCCCGTAACGGTGTTGCAGAGAACGATCGCCGGCACCGCGGCCTGAGAAGCGCCTGTGTCCGCGGGCGTTGCAGCAGATGAAATGGAGGGAATTTCGGCGTTCTCTGTGGGCTCTCTCGGGAACACGTTAGCAGAACACTGCCAACATACCTAGAGGGTCATCACACTGTGTACGTATTTGGCGCAATGCCTGCGACGCTGCGCACTGTTGGAAGTCTGGACCTTTCAACAACCTTTCAAGCCTCTTTCGAGACCCTTTCCAGACAACACGAAACGCAGACAGGTCGTCATCCAGGGTGTGTGTTGTTAGGTGGCTGCAACTCCTCCCTCTCGACATTCTAACTGACGGGCACATGGGAAACCGTGAACCGCGTACGCACGGCGGTGCCGCGTGGGGTGACCAAGGTCTGAAGACTCGCGCGCCGGCCCTGTACAATCGGCCTGCATTGCCCGGCACGCCCCCCGGAGCGGTCTGCGGTGGCTTTGAGCGGGAATATCGTTTGCTGCCTGGCACAGAATGCGCGCGCACCCAGAAAATGCCCCCTCCCTTTCCGTTTCCGCCCCGGAGCGCCTCTCCATGGGGACTGTGCTGCGTAACGAGGTCAAATACGGCTTCCGCTACCTGGTCCGCGATACGCTGCAAAGCGAGCGGCGTGTCCAGAAGCTGCTCTCTCATGAGCGCCTGCCGCAGGACCAGCTGGACGTCGTTACCAACGGGTTGCTGATGGAGACCCTGCGGGCGGCGGTCGGGCGGATACCGCGCTACCGCGCCATAAAAATGGACTTCGACGCCCGCAATGTCCGGGACGCCCTGGCGGAGCGCTTTCCCATCATCGAACGAGCCGACCTGACTGAGCGACCCGCCGAGCACTACCCGTATGGGGGCGCCCCCAAGCCATGGACCCCCAGGCCATGGACCATAGTCGGACGGACCAGCGGGACATCCGGCACTCCACTGCAGGTGTTTCGCAGTCTCGAGTCGGTGTTGTGGGAGAACGCGATCGTCGAGCGGCACTTTCGCTGGAGCGGCTACAAACCCGGGATGCGGCGCGCCTACCTGCGGGGCGATCTGATCGTGCCGATCGACCGGAAGACTCCGCCCTACTGGTTTCTGAATCGATATAACAACCAGCTGATTCTCTCGTCCCGGCACCTGCGCGAGGGTTGTGTCGAGGACATCATCGGCATGCTGCTGAAGTTCGCGCCCTACATGATGGAGGCCTATCCCTCGACCGCGTACGAATTGGCCCTGTTACTGGATAAACGCAACGCCTCGGTGCGGATACCTTATGTCTACACTGGCTCGGAGCCGCTCTATCCGCACCAACGTGAGCTCATCACGGCACGGCTGGGAACCTGCGTCATGGACCACTACGGCATGGCCGAGCGCATCGCCTATGCCACCGAGTGCGAGCACGGCAGCCTGCACGTCAACAGTGATTACTCGTACGTCGAGATCGTGGACGAGGATGGCCGGCCCACGGAAGGCGAGGGCTATGTCGTCGGCACGACGTTCCACAATAGATTGATGCCGTTGGTCCGTTATCGGATGTCGGATCGGACCCGATGGCGCAGGTCGAGTTGTCAGTGTGGACGCACATATCCCGTGATCGAGCCGGTGACGGGAAAATACGAGGACACCCTGTACGGATCGCAAGGGCAACGGATCAGCCCGTCAGTGGTGACCTTTGCCTTCAAGTCGCTGCACGGAATAAAGTATTCCCAGGTCGCCCAGACGGGCGAGGGCACCTGGGAGATCCGCGTGGTGCCCGAGGCCTCCTTCAGCGAGAACGAGCGCAATCGGCTGATCGAGAACGTCAAGCATCTCGTCGACCCGGGCATCCGCGTGACCGTCCGCGAGGTCCCCGAGATTGCCCGCACGTCCGCGCACAAGTACCGTTGGATCGTGAACGAAACGAAGCGCTAGTCGACGACGCCGACACGCCGGAGCGCCTCGAGGTACTCGGTTACTACATCCACAGGAACAGGTCCATACTCCGTCGCCAGCGAGTCCGTGATCTGGCGTACGGAATGTTTGCCATCCGCGAGGTTCAGCGCTTCGTAGGCGTACTCTTCTCCCGAGCCCCACTCCCCCTGGTAGCTCAGCAACCTGGGAGTCGCCACGCGGGCGGATTTCGCGTGATCCTCGAAGTAGTCGTATCCGAACACAGTGAGCGGCCCGCGAGGCTCGGCGCGACGCCGGAACAGGTCACCGCCGCCGCTCTTCGCCTTCACAACTCTACTGTTCGGCTCAGCGGTCGAGCCAAACGCCTTGATCGAGTCGGCCACGCGTCGCTCGTAATCCGCCGCAACTGACGCGACTTCCGCTGGCACGGCTGACGGGTACCTCTGCAACAGCAGCGCCTCCCGCAGCAGGCCGCCCGCGAGCACTGCCCGGGCGGCCGCCGGTGCATCCTGCGAAGAGAAATTGGCGAGGAAGTAGCCGCTGGCGGCGCCGATGAAGGCGGCGCGCTCGAGCTTGGTGGGATCGATGTTGGCCGCCGTGTCGAAGTTGGTATGAATGTACCGATCCGGCCAGTCGTTCAGATAGATGGACGGGATGCCGAACGAAGAATCCTCGTAGACCTGGTGATCGCTGCCCAGCTCGAATTTCGAGTATTCGGCGCGCAACGGCTCCTTGCCGCCTGAGGCTGCCGTCAACGGGTAGTCCGCCTTCCCGGTGGCGGCAAACTCATAGGATTGCTCGTTGGCCCAACTGGCGAACGCCCACGCCACGTCGTGTACGAACGACGGCAGGCTCAACGGACCGCGCGTCACGTGGAAAACGACCTTGGTGTCCGGATTTCCTCCCACCATGTCCATGTGAATGGCGGCCCTGATCTTGTGCGCGAAGTCCGGCCTCGCATTCAACAGCGTCACGGTTCCTTCGATTTCCGGCGGCCAGATGAACCGGATCGTGCGCGCCGGCCGCGGCAGGACGCCGCTCGCGATGAGTTTCTGCAGCGTCCGCGCCACCTCGAGGATCGTGACACAGCCACTGGCATTGTCATTGGCTCCCGGCCTTTGGTGATCCAGGTGACACGAATAGGCGATCTCGGTGTCCTTCAACTTCGGGTCCGAACCCTCGATACTCGCCGTGACGACTTCATAGAAAGCCGGATGCTGGCCCGCTCTCACCCGTGCGTGCAGTTTGACGGGCTCGCCTTTGCGCAGCCGCTCCTGCAGCGCTCGTGCGGTCTTGAGCGAGACCATGAATGCAAACGTCCTGTTGGGTGAGAACGTGTCGAGATGTCCCCAGCGGATCAGATTGTCATTGTCTCCCGACCAGGCGGTGGGCTGGTTTTGCGCGGCAGAGACCATGCCGGCCGCATGGAATTTGCCGATCGCAAGATCCTGCGCCGCGCTCGGGGGAGTCGAGATGAGCACCAGCTTCCCCTGCAGGTCCTTGCCTGCGTAGTCGCTCTCGCGGGTACCAGCTCCAACATCCACGAGATCGGCCGTCACCTCGCCCGACTCGCTGTCCTCCGCCAGGACGACGGGCTCCGCCGCATAGCTCGCGAGTTTGATCTCACCCGCGTCCTTCACTTCCCACAGCTCGCCCTCGTCGGCGTCCCAGGCCTGGCGCGAGCGCTGTGTGCCGTAAAACATTTTCCCATCTGCCGGAAACTGCAGGATCCGCACGTCGCTCAGACCATAGGCGCGGGCCCGTTCGGCAACCAACTCCGCCGCGGAGTGGAAACCCTCTGACCCACGTTGCCGATGCAAGCGCGCGAGTCCCTCCAGGTTGCGCTTGGCCGTCTCGCCGCTCAACTCATTGATGAGTGCGGCTACATGCTTCTCGGGCAACAACGGCGGCGGTGTGCGCGCGGAGGCGGCACTGGCGGCAAGGGTCATGGCAATAGCTGTTAAGAACAGGTGTCGCACTTTCGCCTCGATACAGTCCCTGGAGGAGATCGGTACAATAGCGTTGTTCGAGTCCGCGTACGAGGGATGCAGTGACGCTTGCCGTTATCACGGGACTGATTGCGATCGCAATCGGTCTCGCCTGGCTGAATTTACGCAGGAGCGCGTACCTCGTCGGCGCGCTGGTGTTGGTCCTGTTCGTCGGCATCGGTTGCGGGCCGATTGCCGCGCTGATGGTGTCCGGTCTGCAGGCCGGCTACTCCGCTGACGCGGTCATCCGACCGGCCCAGGGAACGGCGATCATCCTGCTGGGTGGCGGGACCGAGGCGGTCGAAGGGCCCTCCCGATCCGTCGAAGTCGGCCCGCTCGCCTATGGCCGGCTGGTGAAATCCTTGCAGCTCTACCGGGAATGCAAGCACGTCAACAATGTTTGTTTCCTGCTGATCACGGGAGGTGACCCCGAGCATCATGGCGCATCGGAGGCGGCCGTGTATGGCGCGGAACTGCGGCAGATGGGTGTCGACCCCGCCGACCTCGTGCTCGAAGAGCGTAGTCTCAATACCTTCCAGAACGCGCAGTTCACCGCACCCTTGTTGCAGTCTCACAAGGTCGACCAGGTGTTACTGGTGACCTCCGGCGTGCATCTGCGCCGTAGCCTGCTTTATTTCGCTCATTTCGGCGTGGCCGCGCGGCCCGTGCGCGCCGATCACGTGAGTCCGACGACCGCTCCCGTGCCATTGTCCTACAACTTCCTGGTGGCTGACCTGGTGCTGCACGAATATGCGGGCGTGGTGCGTTACTACCTCTACCAGCTCATGGGCTGGAACGTGCAGGCAAGGAAGCCGGGTGCGCTATGAGCCAGGCGTTCGTGTTGAAGATGTGCAGTGCCGCGTACTGCAGCAGCATGATGGTTTTTCCGTCGCGGATCTCACCCGAAGAAATCTTCGCGAGGGCTTCGGCGAAAGGCATCTCCAGTACGTCGATGTCTTCTTCCTCGACTCCGCCGCCGCTGTTTGTACGCTGCGCGCGTGAATATTCCGCGACGAAGAAGTGGAGGACTTCGGTGACGGACCCCGGCGACATGTAGGCTTCGAAGACCTTACGGGCGCTACGAACTTCGTAGCCCGTCTCTTCGCGCGCCTCACGGACGATGCATTGCTCGGGCGCTTCCTCATCGAGCAAACCCGCGCACGTCTCGATCAACATGCCGGAGGCGTTGCCGTTCACGTAGCTGGGAAGGCGAAACTGCCTGATCAGGATCACGGTCCCCCGTGACAAGTCGTAGAGGAGGATCGTGGCGCCATTGCCCCGGTCATAGGCTTCGCGACTCTGTGTTTCCCAACTGCCGTCGGTTTTTCGGATCCGGAACGTGACCTTGCGCAACACGTACCAGTCGTCCGAAAGGACTTCCGTCTTCACCAGCTCTATCGCGGGTTCCACGTTGCCTCCCTCGCCCTAAAATCAGGGCCATCTGGCGGGGGACACTATCGTGCAAAAACGTGCAAGGTCAAGAAATTTCGTGCAGACTGCGCCCATGCTCACCCGTCAACGCAAGGACTACATCCTCGAGGTTCTGAAAGAGCAGGGCCAGGTCATCGCCAAGTCGATCAGCCGCGAGCTGCAGCTCTCGGAGGACACGATCCGCCGCGACTTGCGCGAGCTCGCTGCCGAGGGCCGGCTGCAGCGGGTCCACGGTGGGGCGCTACCCGCCTCGCCGGCGATCGTCGATTTCGCGGGACGCCAGCAGCAAGCCCCGGACGAGAAGCTCGCCATCGGCCGTGCGGCGGCGAAGCTGATCCACCCGGGGCAGGTCGTCATCCTGGACGGCGGCACGAGCACGCTTCAGGTGGTGGCACACCTACCGCTCGATCTACGGGCGACCGTCGTCACTCACAGCCCGACGATCGCCGTGGCACTCGTTCAGCACACCAATATCGAGGTGGTGCTGATTGGCGGCCGCCTTTTCAAGCATTCAGTGGTGACCGTCGGGGCCGCCGCCGTAGAGGCGATCGCGCGAATCCGCGCGGACCTTTTCTTCATGGGGGTGACGGGCATTCATCCCGACGCCGGCTTGACGACTGGAGACCTGGAGGAGGCGCACATCAAGCGCGCCCTCAGTGCTAGCGCCGCCGAGACTCACGTATTGCTGACAGCCGAGAAGATCAACGCTGCGTCTCCCTACCT
>DAITMW010000066.1:4390-6660 GCA_036834945.1 Steroidobacteraceae bacterium | reverse complement strand
CCTTCCATCCCCCGATCGCCTCGGGTGGTCGCATCGCCGCTGTGCGCGCCGGCAGCGCCGGGCTATCTTTGCGGATTGAGCCAATGCTCGCGCTCACCTAGCGCCACCAAGCCACTCCGGGAGGACTGCGATGACGACCCGCCGCGAAGCACTCCAACTTGCCGCCGCAGCGGCCGCCAGCTCCGCCCCTCCCACCCTGGCCGCGACCCCCTCCAAGCCCGGCACGATCCTGATTTTCGGCGGCACCGGCTTTATCGGCCCCCACCTGACCGACGAAGCCCTGCGGCGCGGTTGGAAGGTGACGCACTTCAACCGTGGCAAACGCGCGGCCGGCGGTGTCCAAGGGGTTGAAACGCTGATCGGCGACCGCAAAGGCCAGCTGGACGCCCTGCGCGGGCGCAAGTGGGACGTCGTGATCGACGATACGGGGTACATCCCGAAGTACGTCAAGATGTCCGCCGACCTCCTGGCCCCGAATGTGGGCTATTGCCTGTTCATCTCGAGCATCTCCGCCTACGCCAGCTTCGCCAGACCCAACGACGAGCACTCACCGACCGGCAAGCTGACGGACCCCAACGTCGAGGAAATTACCAACGACACCTACGGCCCCATGAAAGCCCTGTGCGAGCAGTACACGCAGCAGGCCTTCAAGGGCCGGCTCGCCGTCGTACGGCCCGGCTATATCGTCGGGCCGTTGGACCCGACAGACCGCTTCACATACTGGCCGGTGCGCGCCTCCAAAGGAGGCGAAATGCTCGCGCCGGGCACGCCGCACGACCCGGTACAGATCATCGACGTCCGCGACCTCTCCGCCTGGATGATGAAACTGGTGGAGGCCCGCACCACCGGCTATTTCAACGCCGTCTCGCCGCCTGGCGCGTTCACCATGGGCGACTTGATCAAGACGTGCCAGCAGGCCAGTCCCAGGTCCGACGCGAAAGCGACCTGGGTATCGGAGGACTTCCTGGCGGCGCACTGGAAAAAAGACGAGCTGGATCTCCCGCCCTGGTCGCCGATGAAAGGCGATAGCGCGGGCGCTTCCCTGACCTCCGTGAAGCAGGCGAGTAACGCCGGCCTGCGCTCACGTCCCTTGCAGGAGACGGTGCGCGACACGTTGGCATGGTTCCAGACGCTGCCTCCCGACCGGCAGGCGAAGTTGAAAGCAGGACTCGACCCGCAGAAAGAAGCCGACACGCTGAAGGCGTGGCACGCGGACAAGGGTAAACCGAGCTGATTTCCCGCTATTGCACCGGGCCCGCTATTGCACTGGGTAAGGGCCGTGCTCGAACGTCGTGGAGTGATAGCCCTTGCTCCCCACAGCGCGCGCGAGTGGACTGCGGAAGTCCACTCCCTTGCGCATGCAATCGAGGACATGTTGGAAATCATATTTCGGCCGCCAACCCAGCTCTCTGACAGCCAGCTCGTTCACGTACACACGGTCGATGTGCGGAAACAATGACCAGTTCCGCGCGGCATACAGACTGCGACACTCGGGGAAGATCCGGTCAACCACTTCTGGCGCCACCCGGCGCAGAGCGGGAAGATCCGCCTGTCGAAAGGGCGTCGTCGCCGAGATGATGTAACGCCGGAAGCCGATTTCCGGTGCCTTGCGGATGGCCAGCGAATGGGCGCTGACAATGTCTTCCATGTCTGCCCGCCGATGGAGCAACTCATTCGCCTGTAAGTTCTCCGTCGTGTACCTCTCCCGCAACGAAGCATTGTCGTCCTCTTCGGGAAAGAACCGCGACGTCCGCAAAATCACGAGCGGCAGGCCACGCGTACGGCTGAAGAGCTCACACAGGCTCTCAGCCGCAACCTTGGTGACGCCGTAGATATTCTTCGGCACAGGCACCACGTCTTCGGTTATCCAGGCTGCCGGCTGAGCGGCGGCAGGTGTGAGCGCGGCGCCGAAGGTGCTGGTCGTGCTCGTGTAGATAAAAGACTCAACACCCGCGGCGACGGCTTCCTCCAGAAGCACCAAGGTGCCGGTGACGTTCGTATCCACGAACTCCTGCATCGTATGTGTTGCAACGTGCGGCTTGTGGAGGGTGGCGGAATGAATGACCGTCCGCGCCCCGCGGAGGCAGTCCCGCACCGTGCCGCGATCGCAGACGGAGCCCACGCAATCCGTGAACGGTGAAGCCTTGATATCGAGTCCAACCGCGGGCCGTCCCTCCGCGCGAAATGTGCGCATGAGGGCTTCGCCCAAGTGACCCGCGCTGCCTGTGACGAGCACCCGCTGACTCACTTTCACACCCCTCATCCCCTCC
>DAITMW010000066.1:0-4290 GCA_036834945.1 Steroidobacteraceae bacterium | reverse complement strand
TATAATCACCGGCCATGTCGCGGGAGCAAGGAGCCGGCCGATGAAGGCGTTGACCCTCATCAAATACCTGTTTGTGCTGATCGGTGGCGTGATGTTGATCGGCGCCGGCTTTGCAGCGGCGAATACGCGCTCGTTCCTGGCGCATGCCCTGCGGACGGAAGGCAAAGTCGTCGCGCTCCAGCCGCGCCACTCGACGACGTCGCATTCGACGAGCTCGAGCTCGAACAAGTCACCCACCTACGCGCCCCTGGTGCGCTTCACTCATGCCGGACAGGTGATCGATTTCACCGCCTCGACCGCCAGCAACCCACCTGCCTACCAGGTCGGCGAAACGGTACCGGTTCTGTACGAAGACGCGCCTCCCTACAAAGCCCGGATCGATTCGTTTTTCTCACTCTGGGGTGCCACGGTCATCGTCGGCGGCATCGGTACGATATTCCTGCTGATCGGTGCCCTCCTGATCATCGTGCCGCGAATGAGCGCGCGAGCGGATGATCGTCTCAGGCGCGAAGGCGTGCCCGTCGAGGCGGACCTGCAGCGTGTGGATTTGAATACCGCGGTTACGGTGAACGGCCGCAATCCCTTCAGAATCACGGCCCAATGGCAGGACCCGGCCACCTCACGCGTGTATGTATTCGTGAGCCGCAACATCTGGTTCGACCCGACGAAATACATCACGGGAAAGAGCGTCCGCGTCTTCATCGCCCAGGGTAACCCCAAGCGATACTACGTCGACCTGTCGTTCCTGCCGGCGCTCGCGAACTGAGCTCCGGCGGCCGAGGCGCCGTCCCTGGCCTCCCTGGGCCTGCTCGCGATCCGCGGAGTTACTTCGCCAGTCCGAACAGCGGCGACGGCACCCAACCCTCATTGCCGAGCTCGTCGCTGACCTTCCACCAGATCTGTTGTTTCTCGCCGGTGGGATACAGCGTCTGGCCCGGGTCGAGGTCCCGCACGACCTTCGACTTGTTGTTGGGCTGCTCGTACAGCTTGCCGGGTTTCGCCATGGTCACCGACTGCTGCACATTGTCTTCCTTGGGATTGAGCGTCATGCCGTTCACGTCGTTGACGAGCTTCGAGTAGGCGTCGAGGTAGGCTACCGCGACAACCTGTCCGATTTCCGTGTTGGCATAACTGCTCGCGCCGGCGGCCGCGAACGCGCCGAAGAAGCCGCCGCCGCCCCCGGCCCAGCCGAGGTCGGTCTTCTTGTAATGCCCCTGCTCGAGCGCGACCTGCTCGGTGGAGCGCACGTCCGTCAAGGTCAGAACGACATCGGCGGTCTTGCTCTTCAGGCTCACGCCGCCGGCGATGGCTCCCGCGACTCCCGGGATCATGCCGGCCAGCACGCCGCCGAAGCGCTTGCCGCCGGAGTTGTTGTTCTTCATGGCGACGTCGGGCACCAACACATAGTCGGCCGCCTTCATCTGGCCCTTGCCGATGTTGGAGCCGCCGCGCATCTCGCCACTGCCGGCGAGCGCACGCTCCGCTTCCGCGGCGGCGAGGCCCTTGCCCCGATCCACCAGTGTGAAGCACTTCGACTTCGACACGAACACCTTGATCAAGGCCTCGGGGGATTCGAGGTTGTACTGAATCCACCATTGATTTTGCGGCTCGGTCACCGCGAGGGTGCCGATCTTCTTGTTGCAAGTTGGAATCTGCGGCTCAGGAGCATCGGCCGCGACGGCCAGGCGGGATACGCCAGCAGCGGCCAGGAACATCAGAACGATCAGCCTCACCTTGGATTGCATGTGGCGTCCTCCCCGATTGCGGTGTTTCTTGTCTTTCGGCAAGCTTTCGTTTCGCCCTTAGTCTAAGCCCAAGGGCAGGGCGGACACATCCCGCAATCGGCCCCCGGAAGGGCGCTACCGCAAAAATCCCAGTAGAATCAACGCTCGAGGGCGGCATGACTTTGGTCATGCCGGCGTGCTCAGGACTCCCGGGAAACCCTTTCCCGAGGCCGTTGCCGCCGCATGAAGCCGTAATACTCATCCACGCCGGCCACGACTTCCGCCACCATCCGCCGCTCGGCCTCCGTGACGTACGGATTCCAGATGTCGAGAATCAAGACGGCCCGCGGCACGTCGCTGTCGTTCCAGGCCTCGTGCTCGAACGTGTCGTCGAATATGAGGGCCTGCCCAGGAACCCACTCCCGCTGCTCGGCACCGACCCGGAACCCACACCCCGGCGGCACGATCAGGGGCAGGTGCACGAGGAGGCGTGTGTTGTTGACGCCAGAATGCGCTGGAATGCGTGTTTTGGCTTCGAGGACTGAGAACACCGCGGTGGGGCCGCAACCCGACACCTCCCACTTCGGCCAGGCGCGCAGCGCCGCGGCGGTTCGCGGGCAGCGCGCGATATGCTCCTTGTTGGCGACTCCCTCGTGCCACAAGAAGTAAACCCCCCAGCGACGCGACTGATTCAGCGCGCGCCAGCGATGCTCCGACGAAGATGCGCCGGCGTGACCGACATAGGGATCGAGGATCGCGGGGCCGTCGGACAGCACGTTGATGAGCTCGGCGCGAATGTCATCCGTCGCCGCCTCCAGAGACTCGAGCCAGGGAAATTCGCTGCGCTCGTAGAACTCGATCGCGGGTAAATAAGGAAAGTGCATGAACGACGGGCGCGGCCGATAGATCTGGCGCTTCTGCAGAAGCACGTCCAGGCAGCGATCGAAGCGACCGAGCGACTCCTCGCCATAACGCTCCCGATGGGCCTGCAGCCGTTGCTCGAGAAAGCTCTCGAGCTCCCGATTGTTCGCCGCCACCATCGCTTCGGCATGCGCGATGACGGGACGCATCTCGGCTGGTGGCTCGGCACCCGGCGGTATCATCTGCAGAGCTGTGCGGTAGCACACCGCGGCCTCGCGCTTCTTGCCTTTCAGCTCCTGCAACGAGCCCTTTTGCAACAACGCGCGCACGTTACCGGGCTGTAGCGCAAGCGCCCGCTCCACCGCGGCCAGCTCATCATCAGGCCTGCCGAGGCTACGCCTTGCCGCAGCGAGGTTCAGCCACACAGTCGCATGCGAAGGATCGATGGCCACGGCGCGCTCGAGAAGGGAATGCGCCCCGGCCGCATTGCCCGCCATCAATAGCCGTCGCGCTGTCTCATTCAGCACCAGAGGATGCTGCGGGGCCTCAGCTTCCGCGGTGCGCATCAGCTGCTCTCCATATTGCGCCCGGCCGGTGGCTGAAGCATGCGTCGCCGCTTCCACCAGCTGTCGAATCCGTCGATCGTCGTCGCTAATCACCCAAAACCTCGCGCGCGCATTCTCTTCATTGCGCGCGCGAGGTAAATGTCGCGTAGCTCAAGTTTTGAAAAGAATTACGCATCATCACTTGACCGTCTTTAGATACATCTTCCACTCGACCCGAACGGCGGACTTCGAGATCCACGAGTTGATAGTTGGAAGATATCTTCGTCTCAGCACCGGCCCGGGTGTCCGCGGCGATTCCAACATGGAGTGCCACTCGGGCTTGCGCAGCCGATAGGTACAGACGGGCTGCCCGTCGTTGCGGTTCCTTCGATTCGCCGCTGCCCGGACTCCGGTCGCCGCTAATCGGCACCGACGCGTCGCCGCCGCCGGCACGGATTCCTGTAATATTGTCGTGTTCCAGGCCACGGAAATGGGGTAGCTATGGCCGCACCGCTGAATCCCTCTCTCATCGTTCCGCTTGGCGTCGGCGCGCTGATCCTATGGCGGACGTACTCGCGCATCCGCCGAATGGTCGGCCGACAGCGCCTGTCGGGCGTTCGACCGTGGATCACCGTATTCGTGTTCCTGCTTCTCATCCTGATGCTGGGAGCGGCCTCGATTGCACGGCCCGAGTCGCTGCTCGGCCTCGGAGGTGGGGTCGCCATCGGAATCGGCCTGGCTCTCTACAGCCTGCGTAAGACTCGCTTCGAGAACACCGCGCAAGGGCTGTTCTACACACCCAGTGCGCATGTTGGCATCGCGGTCTCCCTGTTGTTCGTGGGCCGGATTCTGTACCGGCTGATCCAGATGTACGCCTATGGGGTTCCGGGGGGCGGTACGGCACCCGCGCCGGGCCAGGACCCGAACTTTTCTTATGCGACGACGCCCGTGACGATGTTGGTTTTCGGAGTCCTGGCGGGCTACTACGTGGCGTATGCGATCGGCCTGCTGCGCTGGAAGGCCTCGATTGCGAACGATCCCCCGGGTGGCGGCTCCCCTACGTAAACCAGCATCCGGCAATTGCGAACCTTCAGGAGTCTCTCGTAAACTCAGCGACCCCGGCGGGTGTAGTTCAATGGTAGAACTGCAGCTTCCCAAGC
>DAITMW010000065.1:14967-26624 GCA_036834945.1 Steroidobacteraceae bacterium | reverse complement strand
ATGATCCAATGCTACAGTTTTTTCCCTGGAGGCTGTCGATGATCGCCTTGTTGCCTGTCAACATCCGGTTGGCACTGCGTTCGCTGAACCGGAACCGGCTGCGTACCTCGCTCACGATGCTGGGCATCGTCATAGGAGTCGCGGCGGTTCTCACTATGGTTGGCTTGGGCGGCGGCGCGCGAGCCTCTGTACAGAACAACGTAAAGAGCGCCGGCACAAACCTGGTCTTCGTCAAAGCTGGAAACTACACCCGCGGCGGCGAAAGTGTTGGCATCGCCACGGGCCTTGGCGCTGCGACTACGCTAGTGCCGGGAGATGCACAGGCTATTCGCGATAACGTCGTCGGCATACAAAACCTGTCGCCGGAAGTAAACACGCGCACCTTCGTTGCGGTGGGTGAGACGCGCGAATTCACGATGGTGCATGGCGTGGATGTGGCTTACTCCGACGTGTATGCCTGGGACTTCAAGCCCGGACACATGTTTACCGAACAGGAAGTGCAGTCGGGAGCCAACGTCGTGGTGATTGGACAGGGTTTGGCGGACACGCTCTTCCCGAAGGGCGCCAGGGTTTTGGGTGGGACTGTGACGGTGCGTGGCAAGGACTATACTGTGGTCGGCGTTACGGCCGGTGGTGGCACGGAGCAAGGCAAGGAGTTGTTCATGCCTTGGAGCACGCTGCAACACAGTTTGGATGTCAAACACCTGGATGGCATCACGGTGGCCGCGCAGCGGGCGGGTGACGCCTCGCGCATAGCCGATGCCATCAAGACATTACTGCGCCAACGCCACGGCATCCAGGCAACTGATGCCACGACCTACATGGCCGCAGCGGGCAATGCCGGTGGTACACCGGATGATTTCACAGTGCAGACGCAGGCGGCTCAAGCCATTACCAAGGGTCTGTACACTCCGGCCGCGGCCTTTGCGTTGGCCAATATGCCGCGCCTGGATGAGGTGACACTGGATTCCATGAGCAACACACTGGACCATGCCAGTGGCACCATGACCGCGCTTCTTGCCGCCATTGCCGGTGTGTCGCTGGTGATTGGCGGCATCGGCATCATGAACATCATGTTGGTGTCAGTGACCGAGCGGACGCGGGAGATCGGCTTACGGATGGCGACGGGGGCACGGGGAGCTGATGTCGCGCTGCAGTTTTTGGTCGAAGCCATTACGCTGAGCGTCATTGGCGGGACGATCGGGCTGATCTTCGGAACAGCCGCGGCGCGTCTCGTTGGTTGGGCGCTCGGATGGCCCACCTCGGTGCCACTGACCGCAATGCTGATCGCGTTCGGCATCTCCGCGGTCGTCGGACTGGTGTTTGGCAGCTACCCGGCCCGTAGAGCCTCGAGACTCGATCCCATCGAAGCGCTTCGTGTCGAGTAGGTACGTGATCGCCGTGGCCCTGGCGGTGATCGCCGGCGGTCCAGTCTTTGCCGGCACCCAAGAATCAGCTGAGACTTTTGTGTCGCTCGCGTTGAGACTGGGGGCCATCCCCGGTCACGAGGATGAGGTGGACTCCGACTTCGCCCCTGGGTCGCTGCATCCGTCGGCAGGGCAGAAACCGATGGAGCTCGACTCACTGGTGGCGGATGCGGACGCTTTGGTGAGAAGCGTCGAGCGGGAGGACCGCGCGGCGGTGACAGAGCGGAGTGCGAGATTGCTGGCCCAGGTCCGCAGCTTCGCGGCACTGGTCCACGTCATCGCGCGACCTCGCAGGGGACACTTCGAGCAGGAAGCACTTCGTGTGTACGGCATGTCAGTGCACCGGGCCGATCAGGCGCGGTCACGCCAAGCCCTGGCCGTTCTGGATGCGGCGCTTCCTGGGCCGGGGGACCTTTCGCAACGGCTTGCAACATTCTATCGGGACTTCGTTGTGCCACCCGACAAACGTGCAGCGGTGTTCGACCGCGCGCTACAGGAATGCCGCAGGAGGACAGCGGCGCACTGGCCATTACCTCGATCCGAGAAGCTCGAGGTTCGATGGACCCACGACGTCCCGGCCGCCTGGCATCGTTATTCGGGTCAAGGCGTCAGCACGCTACAGCTCAATCCCGATGCGTTGGCTCTGATTGGCTCTGCGATCGATGTGGCTTGTCACGAGGCTTACCCAGGCCATCATGCGCAGTTTCTGCTCATGGAGCAGGCGGCGGGTGCCGATGGTCTGCCCGTGGAGGCGCGTATCGTGCTGCTCCGCTCACCCGCATCGGTACTGCGCGAAGGCGCTGCGAATTTCGGTGTCGAGTTGGCATTCCCTTTCGAGGATCGGGTTGCATTCGACCGCGCAGTGCTGTTCCCGCTGGCCGGGCTGAATCCCGAGCTGGCGCGGCAATACGAGACCGTGCATGCATTGGTTGACCAGTTGTCATCCTCCGCTGCTCCGATCCTCGCCGACTATCGGGACGGACGTCTGTCCCCCGCGGAAGCGAGCACAGCGCTCGCCATTGACGCACAGATTTCGAGTCCGGCCGCGTTGCTCGAATACACGGATCGCTACGGCGCCTACGTTCTCGGCTACACTGCCGCGCGCGACCGAGTCAGGGATTATGTGAGTGGCCAGAGCCGACGCACGGGAGATGATCCCTGGACCGTGCTGCGGCGAGTCGTTGCGGAGCCGGATCTCCCGTTGGAGTAGGATGATGAAGAGTACAAGAACTTTCCCGAGGCACCACGGATCGCGCCCATCGTGGCCGTTGGGACGGATCACGGTTCTGTCGATTCTCGCGGGTTGTTTGCAGGGGCCGGCCGCGCACAGCGCTCCTGCCGCCTCGACCAACAAGGTGGCGGATGCGGCGCCGGCGCATCGTGGCACTGCCGGCCTGACTCGTACTGACGGATACATACCGTTTTACTGGGATGCGGCCCGCGGGCAGGTACTCCTCGAAATACCTGTTTTCGATCAGGACGTTCTCTATTACGTGTCCGCCGCCACCGGGCCCGGCTCAGTCGAGGCACCGTTTGATCGTGGCATCCTCAAGGAGCGGGTCATTCATTTTCAACGCTCGGGCACCCGTGTGCTGGTGAATGAAATCAACCTGGCTTTCCGCGCAACGGGTGGTGGCACTGTACGGGAAGACGGCGTGGTCGATTCGTTTCCCACCTCTGTGCTGGCCTCGATGCCGATCGAATCGGAGCAGGGCGGTCGTGTCGTGGTGGACGCGACGTCGTTGTTCATGCGGGATGCCGGCGATATCCAGGCGGAGCTCAAAGGCGCGAAGCTGGGGGACTACAAATTCGATCCGGCCCGGAGCGCCTTCTATCCGAAGCGCATGAAGGCGTTTCCGGAGAATACGGAAATCGAGACCGTCTCGACTTTTGTCGCGGAATCGCCCAGCCCGGCGATCAACAATGTCACACCGGAGCGCGGTGTGATGACGATGCGCATCCACCATTCCTTCCTCAGGGCGCCCACCGGGTATGTGCCGCGCGAGGCCGATCCGCGAATCGGTGTGGGCTCCGTCAAGTTTCACGACTTCAACAAGCCGATCGACGCAACACCGGAAACGCAATGGATCACCCGCTGGCGGCTGGAGAAGAAAGATCCCGCGGCGGCATTGAGTGAGCCCAAAAAGCCGATTGTCTATTACTTCGACCCCGCCATACCTGGGCCGATCCGCCATGCCATGAAGGAAGGCTTGTTATGGTGGAACAAGGCGTTCGAGGCCGCGGGCTTCAAGAACGCCATCGAGGCAAAGGATGCGCCGCCGGATATGGATCCGATGGATATCCGTTACGCCTATGTGCTCTGGATCGATCGCGACGAGCGCGGCTTCTCTTCCAGCGGCCACTTCCGCGACCCGCGCACCGGAGAGATCCTGGGCTCCAAGTCCCACCTGGATTCCTATCGCATCCGTACTATTGCCCATTACTGGGATGCCTACCGGGGAGGGTTGCCGGAAGATGGCTCCGGCGTCACGGTGGCCGACCCCGGGCTGGTGAGCGAGGACCCTGCGGACCCCGTCCCCAAAGGCCAGCGCGACATGGCCTATCTGCGCCAGGCGCTGCTGACAGCGCATGAGCTTGGCCACACGCTCGGCTTCGGACACAACTTCAACGCCAGTCTGAATGACCGCTCCTCCGTGATGGAATATCCCACGCCGCGGGTGAGTGTAAAGAATGGCAGGCTGGACCTCAGTCATTCCTTCATGACTTCCGTCGGCGCTTACGACACTTACATGGTTCGTTACGCCTACTCCGAATTTCCCGCCGACAAGGAAAGGGAAGGGTTGGACGGCGTGATCAAGGACATGCGTGATCATGGAATCATCTATACGCACGAGAGTGACCCTCGCTGGACCTGGTACGACGACGGCGCAACGCCCGAGGGAAATCTGCGCGAGGCCCTCGCAGCCCGCCGGATCATGATCGATCACTACGGGCCCGCATTGCTGAAGTCCGGAGAGCCGATAGGAGCGCTACGTGACATCCGCTTGTGGATGGTCTATCTGCATCATCGTTACGCCATCGAGTCAGGCCTGAAGTACGTTGGCGGTCTGCTCCAGAACATTTCCGTGAAGGATGAGGCGCATCCCCTGCCTCCCACGCAATTCATTCCGGCAAAGGAGCAGCGCGAAGTGCTGGGCCTCCTGATGGAGAGCATCGAGCCACAGAGCCTCGAGCTACCCGAGTCACTCCTGACCCAGCTGACTCCCGACCCGGAACGCAATCTCGAGGACCTCTCGAAAGACGACGTCTTCGACCAGCTGCGTGCGGCACGAATCCTCGCCGCCCTGGTGATCGAGCCCTTGTTCGACAGTGAGCGCGCCGCGCGCATGGTGGCACTCGGAGCCCGTCAGCCGGACACGCTGACATTCCCTGAAATGGTCGATACTGTGCTCGCCCACACCTGGAAGGTCACTCCGGCCCCCAACTCTCAACAGCGTGCCCTGTTGCGAGTGAGTCAGGACGTGACGCTGCAGTCCATGATGATTCTGGGCGCCGCCAAGGAAACCGCTCCGGAAGCCAGGGACTATGTGCTGGATCAGCTGACCAAACTGGCTGATGACCTTGCCGTGCGCAAGGACAGTGATCCGCTGACAGCCGCATTCTATCGCCAGTCAGCCCGACAGATCACACGCTATCTGACCAATCCGGAGGCCAACGCGCCCAAAACCGCCTCACCCGAGTGGGGCAAGGGCCCGCGCTCCCGCTTCCCGCTACCGCCGGGGCCGCCTCTGTGATGGGTCTGCGTGACCCACAATCCACCGCGGCGACCGCAACCGGCTGCGGCGGTGCCCGCCACACTGCGCGAGCCCATTCCGTCGACGTCCGGCAGATCAAGAACTTAGGTCAATCGGAACAGCGTGATTTCCTGGCACGGCTGTTGCTTCATGAGATTCAACAATCTCGTCGCCACAGTTGTATGAAAGGGGAATCTGTCATGGCCTGGATATTGATAAGAACGTTCGTGATCGCGCCTATAGTGTTGCTCGTCGCGACACCCGTGTTGGTGGTGTATGGTCTCTACGTGGCACTCGACAGCCGGGATCGACTGGCCTCGCATGAGGCCATGACCTCATAGCCCTCGGTATCGTGACGTAATACCCGCGGTCGAGCTCCTAGCTACCAGGGCGCATCTTCTAGCCGTTCCGATCCCAGCCTGGGATGCTATGTCCATCGTTTTGCCGAAAGCAGATGGACCGACGATGCAACACGTAAGGTTGGACGAGCTCGAGCACCGGCTGCTCATCGGTGATCTCGTTTTCACGACTATTCCGTGGCGGCCGTTCCGCCAGATCGCGGAGGTCACCGGTACGTGGACCAACCACGTCGGCATTGTCGTAGGCTTCAGCAGACGCGGTGCTGTAATTGCTGAAAGCCGACTCCCCATTTCTTGCCGCACCCGATTCAAGCGTTTCGTGCGACGTTCGGCGCAGCAGCGCGTGGCAGTACTCCGTTTGGGCAAGCCCTTGTCCCCTGAGGAGATCAAGCGATTACAGCTCGCGACCGCGCGACGGCTGGGCCGGCTCTACGATACCGGCTTCAATCTGCAATCACGTCGTCAATTCTGTTCGCGTTTTGTGCGCGAAGTGGTCCAGGAATCGACGCAAGTGGATCTCGGAGAGGTCGAGACGTTTGCCGATTTGCTCGCGAGTTACCCGGGAGCCGATCTGCGGCTCTGGAGAGCCTGGTACTTCGGGAGAATTCCCTGGAGGCGCACGACGGTTACGCCGGCAAGTCTGTACGCGAGTCCTGGACTCACAGTGGTTTTCGATGGTGAAGTCCGGAGTGGCCGGGTCCTCAACTGAGCGGGAGTGCGGCAAGACCCGTCGGCGGGTGTTATCTTGAGCGCCCTTATCTGGGTTGACTGAGGTGCGGTCGGGATGGGTGATCGGTCGCTGACCCGGCGCCAGGCGCTGGCCGTTGCCGTGGGCAACGGCTTGGAATTCTACGATTTCGTCACCTACGCATTTTTCGCGACCCAGATCGGTCGCACATTCTTCCCCTCCACAACTCCCGGCCTGAGCCTGCTCTCGTCGCTCGCGACATTCGGAGTAGGGTTCCTGACGCGTCCGCTCGGGGCGATCGTGATCGGGCGATTCGGTGATCGGGCAGGGCGCAAGCCGGCGATGATGTTGTCGCTTTGCCTGATTGGTGTGGCCGTGACGGGCCTCTCGCTCACTCCTTCATATGCCTCGATAGGCGCGCTCGCACCCATTCTGGTCATTATGTTTCGCCTGCTTCAAGGCTTTGCGCTGGGCGGTGAGGTGGGACCCAGTACGGCGTTTTTGTTGGAAGCCGCTCCGCCTTCGCGCCGCGGCTTGTATGCGTCGCTTCAGGCAACGAGTGCGGACGCTGCTGCCCTCGTTGCCGGGATGGTTGGAGTGGTTCTCGCGAGCACGTTGAATGGCGCGCAACTGGATGCCTGGGGCTGGCGTGTTGCGCAGCTTCTGGGCGTCTGCATCATCCCGTTCGCGTTCGTATTGCGCCGAACACTGAACGAGACATTGACGGCACCCGCTGCCGGGGACCCCGGAAACGTTGTCAGGACGGGTTACGCGCGAGTGTTCTTTTTGGGGCTCATGATGCTGAGCGCCGCGACGACGAACAACTACATTCTCGAATACATGACGACGTATGCGAGCGATACTCTCGGCATGTCCGCTGCGGTCTCTTTCGGCGCGACCGCCATGATCGGTGCCAGCGGGCTGGTTTGCGACACGCTCGGGGGTTGGCTGTCGGATCGATTTGGTCGCCGGCCCGTGATGATCGCCCCCTGGCTGCTGCTGATCGTGGCCATCTATCCGTCGTTCTGGATCCTCGAGCATCTGCGGACCCGTGCGGCCCTGTTGACGGTGAGCGGTGTCCTGAACGGCATCCAGACGCTGTCCTCGGCAACCATCATCGTCGCGATTACCGAGTCGCTACCGAAAAGAGTCCGTTCGGGAGCGCTCGCTCTCATCTATGCGCTTGCGATCTCGGTGTTTGGCGGGTCCACGCAATTTCTCGTGGCGTGGATCATTCATTCAACAGGCAATCCACTGGCGCCTGCATGGTACATGCTTGGGGCGGTGACTATCGGGTTGGTGGCCATGTTCCAACTTCCCGAGACGGCGCCAGCGAGGCAGGTATCCTGAGCCTACTACCTCCCACGCTTGCGCCTCGCAACCGAGCTTGCGGCCTTGCTTCAGTCTTTGGGCTGTGCTGTCACTCTCAGATAGGGTTTGAGAGTCTTGAAGCCGCCGGGGAACTTCTGCTTCGCCTGTTCATCGGAAACGGATGTCGGAATGATGACGTCGTCCCCCGGACGCCAGTTTACCGGGGTCGCCACGGTGTGCCTGGCGGTCAGCTGGCACGAATCCAACACGCGCAGCACTTCATCGAAGTTGCGGCCGGTGCTCATCGGGTAGGTCAGCATCGCCTTGATCCGTTTGTCGGGGCCGATGACGAACACGGAGCGCACGGTGGCGTTGTCGGCGGCGGTGCGGCCCTCCGACGTCGTGCCTGCTCCCTCGGGCAGCATGTCGTAGGCCGTGGCCACTTTCAGCTGGGGATCGCCGATCATGGGGTAGTTGACCGCGTGACCCTGGGTCTCCTCGATGTCCTTCGCCCAGCGCGAATGATTGTCCACCGGATCGACGCTGAGCCCGATGATCTTGGTACGTCGCTTATCGAATTCTGGCTTCAATCCCGCCATGTAACCCAGCTCGGTGGTGCAAACCGGCGTGAAGTCCTTCGGATGTGAGAACAGGATGGCCCAGCCGTCGCCGATCCAGGTGTGAAATGAGATCGTGCCCTGGGTGGTCTCGGCCGTGAAATCGGGGGCAACGGAATTGATTCGGAGTGACATGGTTTTCTTCCTCAGGTGGCGCGACCGCGTGCCGGAATGATGGCTGATTGCACGCTGAAGCGCATCGGGTTTCTGCGCAATCCGCTAAGCTTGGGATCTCGATCGATCTACCCGGGACTATTGATAGGAGAGGGAAATGAAGGTTGCTGAGGCGCTCGCACTCCGAGCGGACCTGCACCGCCGCCTGGAGCAGCTAAAGCAGCGGCTTGTGAAAAATGCGCGCTCGGTGCGACGACACTGGCGGATGCGCTCGCCGAGCGCGATGTGTTAAAGCTCCGCGGTGGGGTGTATCGGGAACTCGCAGCGGCGTCGACGACGACGCAGGCCCGCACCACGCGATCGGAGGTTAAATTTGTCAGCACGGTGAGTGTTGCGGCAATTCAACGCAAGGCGGACGATCTTGCGAAGGAACTGCGCCAGCTGGATACGCGTATCCAGGAAGCGGATTGGAAGACTGAGCTTCTCGACTGAGACGAGTCGGTAGTCGGAAACACGGGAAGCGAGCACAACCCTGCGGCGGGGCAAGGCCGACTGGGCGCGCGTGGACAGCGCGAAACGGTTCGACTCCGGTTCGTACAGTGTAAGTCCAGTACCCAGTACAGGAGCACCGGGTATCGATATGGTGTACTACCGCGTGCTGATTTCGTGTTGCCGATGAGGGTGGGTGAGGGGATATCGTCTCATTGGGACTACTTCGCCATGGCGCAAGCCTCATTGGAAACGACGCTCTGGCCGCCGGAGCTTGTCGCAGTGACGACGTAGCAATACGTCGTCCGGCTCGTCGCAGTGGAATCGCGATAAGACGTCGTCGCGCTCATTGTTGCCAGCGGCGTCGATGAATACGCACCAGTGCTGGTTCGACGATAGACACTGTTCTGCGTGACCCCCGAGGTACTCGACTGAGCCCATTGAAGGTTGATCGTTCCTGGTTTGGTCGGTTTCGCGGTGAGACTTGCAGGGGGAGCAGGCGGAGTCGGAGCGGCGCCCTGTGGCGTTGCGTTCGCCTCGATGGAGTCGGCGCTCTCTCCACCGGCGTTGGGGTTGCCGCTGAAGGCTGCCGAGATCGCATAGAAGTACTTGGTGCCGTTGGTGAGGCCGGTGTCGGCGTAGCTGGTTCCAGTCGGGCACGCAACATTCTGGTACGGTCCATGACTAACATTAGCGCGTTTGACGTGGTAGCTGGTCGCGCCGACTGAGGCCGGCCACGACAGTGAGACCTGGGAATCACCCGGTGTCGCCTGAATGGTCGCGGGCGGGTCGAGATTCACCAGCAGCGTCGTCGATGCGGTATGTGTAAGCGTGCCGCTCGTGCCTGTAATGGTGAGCGAGACAGCCCAGGGGATCGTGCTGGTCGTGGTCGCCATCGTGAGGGTGGACGATCCTGAACCGCTGAGGGAGGGGGGACTGAAGCCGGCGCTGCTGACGCCGGTTGGAAACCCTGACTCGCTACCCACACTGAGATTGACCACGCCTGTGAAACCGGTTTTTGGGGTAACGGTGTACGCTGCCGACCCTCCCGGGATGACCTCCTGCGCGGACGGGCCTACGGTTATCGAGAAGTCGGGGCTCGTCGGCATCACGGTAATCTGACGCGTGGGCGGGTTCGGATCCGAATTGCCGCTTGCGTCGATCAGGGTCAGGGAGGCCTGATAGGTGCCGGGGCTCGCGAAGGTCACATTTCCCGGGTTCTGGGCCGTGGATGTCGTCGGCGAGCCCCCGGGGAATATCCACGAGTACTTTGCTGCACTGCTACTCGTGCGAAAACTGACTGTACCCCCGGCCGGGATGGTCACATCCGATGCCGGCGAGTCCATGCTTCCGGACGGCGGGGTCGTCGAATAGGGTGTGAGCTGGATGAACGCCGCTTTCGAGGGAACGCCGTTACTGTCGAGCAAGAACAGCATGTAAGAGCCCGGTGGCGCAATGTTCGCATTCGGCGGTGTGGTCAGGTTGAGTGTATTGTTTGCGCCGCTGCAGTTTGGTTGCTGAGGCGTGGGACCGCACAAGCCGATCAGGCGTTGTTCCATGTCGAAGGCGTGGGTGACAGAGCCGGGACGGACCAGCACCGCGGATGTGATCGCCGCTGTGCTGGTATACCCCAGCGAAAGAGCAGAGTTGTAGCCCACGACCGGCGACGACACGGCCGTTATTGCCGGCCGGTTGGCGGTAATCAGGTGATCGTTCGCATCGAACAGATACGGTGGCGTGTAAATCTCGATAGCGGCTTGATAACTTCCACGCGCTCCCGGGTTACTGCCCATGCTCATCACGGTGGCATCGGGGAGGAGCAAGGCGGTGGAGTGATAGAGGCGCGAGTAGGCGGCGCTGCCCGCGGAGCGGAACGTGTTCGTGGCGGGATCATAGAGATCGGCTGTCTTTCCGGGAGTATTGGGACTTTCGTTGTTTACCGAGCCACCCTCGGCAAGCACGTTGCCGTTCGGCAGAATCACGGCGTTCATCTGGATGCGGCCGGTGGACATGCTGGGGCCGGGCGTCCAGCTCGGATTGGCGCTCGAGAGGTCGATCAACTCGGTTGTACTCGTGCCAGGGCTGCCGCCGCCGAAATTCATGACGCGAGGGGTGTAGCTCGGCGGCAGTAGAGGCAGGATGACCGAGCTGCCGTAAGTGCGATTGGCCGTGGTCGGGGCTGACACCGTCCAACCGCCATTCGCGGGGTCGAATATCCAGGAATTTGCGTTGGAATTCCCGCTTCCTTGACCTGTATAGAACACCTTCCCGTTCGGTAAAAGCGCGAGGCGCGGATACAGTGGTGGGGTGAAAGGAAGGCTCGTCGGCGGATTCCATCCGGTCCCGGCGTTCCTGAGATCGTAGATCTCGATAGTCGTGCTCGTGCCGCCAGTTTGTGTGAGGCCGGACATGGCCATGATGCGGCCATCTGCAAGCGTGATGGCTGAGGCGTACCAACGGCCGCTCACCATGTTTTGTGACTGGACGAAGCGCCCGGTATTGGCATCAAAGATGGAAGCGCGATTCTCACCCGTGAATGAGTAGTCCGATGTGCCCCCCACGATGAGCTCGCGTCCATCCGGGAGGCTGGCTGTCCCGCTGCAGAACACATCGTAGGTCAGGTTCTGGACCGTTATGCTGCTCTCGGTACTGCCGGTCGGGTCCCAGACCGCCGCACGATAGCTCTCCGCCCCCTTTGAGTTGTTCCTGGCGTCGTTTTCCGACCCGGCGACGATCAACACCTTGCCATTGCGAAGCAGGGTGGCTTGAATGGGGTTGATCGGCATCTGATAGGGCAGCACCACCCACGTGCCGTTGAGGTGGGGAACGTTCAGCGCGCACGTCTGAGCGTGTACTCCGCCCGGAACCAACGAGCTGACGGCGGCTGAGAGAAAGGT
>DAITMW010000065.1:11808-14867 GCA_036834945.1 Steroidobacteraceae bacterium | reverse complement strand
CACACTACGCACAAGCGGGCTGCGGCCAGGCTTGTCACGGTCATCTCGGCGTTGGTCGCCGGTACCGTCCTCACGGATGCGCAGGCGTCCACCATCTCGCTCGGCAGCTATGCCTCCCTGTACCAGGGAGTCTCTGAGATCACCGCGTTGGTCGACGGCCATACAGCGGCGATTGTCCGTGTCGACCTCACCGCACCGGGCATCGGCTTCACCACCACCGGGGCGTACTCCGGCGGGACCCATGAGGTCATGAAGCAGACCACCGGCCAGTTCCTCACTCAAACCGGAGTGCAGGTCGCCATTGACGCCAACCGCTACGGCAACAACGACAACAAGGCCACTCCCACGACCTTCAGTGGTCTGGAGGTGTCGAACGGCACAGTGGTGAGCCCCGACCAGAGCGGCTTTGCTTCGCTGCTCATCGGGGCGGGCAATCAGGCGTCGATCGCCGCTGGAGGCAGCGCCGATCTCACCGGTGTGCAGTATGCGATCGCCGGTACGCAAGGCACGATCCTCACGAACGGTCTGAATGACGCGGTGTCGGATGGGCAGAGCGCCGTCCGCGCGGGCCTTGGCCTGTCGCAAAACAGTCAGTACCTCTACCTGATGGAGGTCAGTGGCGTCACCCTCGGCGAGGAGTCCGACCTGTTCCAAGCGGTGGGCGCCTGGAATGCGATCAACCTCAATGGTGGCGGCAGCGCCATGCTCGACATCTCCAACGGCAACGGCGGTGTGACCGAACTGAATCACACCACGGAAAAGTACGTCGGTCCCAACCTCGGTATCTACGCCGAGCCGCTGCAGCCGGTGCCGCTGCCTCCCGCCCTGGCGCTGTTCGGCTCAGGTCTCCTGAGTTTGTTTGGCTTCAGCCGCCGCAAGTCGGCCTGAATGTCATCTATCTTGAAGGATTGAGATCATGAAAAACACCCGCATTGCATTTGCCGTTACGGCGCTGCTCGCCGCTTCCGCATTCAACAGCGCGCAGGCCGCCACCTTCAGCATCGGTAGCTACACCGGCCTGTTCCAAGGCATCGATGAGACCACGGCCACCATCCAAGGAGGCTCTGGCACGAGTCAGGCGTACATTGTGCGCGTCGACCTGGCCGCGCCGGGAGTCAGCTTCACTACTACGCCGGGCGCGCCAGGCACTACGCCGAACGCGGGTACCAGTCCCGAGGTCATGACCCAGACCACGAGCCAGTTCCTGCAGTCAAGCGGCGCGCAGGTGGCGATCAACACCAACTTCTTCTCGTGCCCGTGCGTGACCAATGCATCCAACTCGGAGTATCTCCTCGGCCTGGAGATTTCCAACGGCAAGCTGGTATCCTCCGCCCAATCGGGCTATTCGTCCCTGCTGCTGACACAGAACAACCAGGCCTCGCTCGTGGCCGGCGGCAGTTCCGTGAACACCAACGGTGTCTATAACGCCGTCAGCGGTGGCGGCTTCGTACTGCAGAACGGCGTTGATGTCGTCAACGGCTCGATTGCCGGCGATCCGCTCAATCCGAACCCGCGCTCGGTCGCCGGCCTCTCGCAGAATGGCGAATACCTGTACCTGATGGCGATCGACGGGCGACAGGCTGGCTATAGCGCGGGTGTCACGCAGGCGGAGGAGGCCGACCTCATGTCCGCGCTGGGCGCTTGGAACGCCATCAACTTTGACGGCGGCGGCTCTACCGCGCTGGTGGTGCAGGGCACGGATGGCAACCCTGACGTGCTCAACAGGCCCAGCGGTGGCGCCGAGCGCTATGACGGCGCAAATCTCGGTATTTACGCCGCGCCCCTGCAGCCGGTTCCGTTGCCCCCCGCCATCGCACTGTTTGGCTCGGGCCTCCTGAGCCTATTGGGTTTCGGTCGCCGCAAGCCGGTCTGAGGCCGGCCCGGCCGCAAGGCCGCGGCGTCCTTGGCGGAAAGGAAACGCCCCTGAAAGGGGGCGTTTCCCATTGTGCGCCCCGCTATTGCGCCGATAAGGCCTGCTTCAGATCGTCGATCAAGTCGTCGGTATCCTCGATGCCAACCGACAGCCGAATGAGCCCATCGCTGATCCCGGCGCGCAAGCGCTCGTCGCGCGACAGCCCCGCGTGCGACGTGACTGCGGGACGGGTGATCAGTGAGCGAGCGCCGCCCAGGCTTGGGGCGACCGCTGGCAGCATCACCTTCCCAATGAGCTGGTCGGCCCGCTCACTGGAGCCGCGTAGCTCGAAGCTCAGCACGCCGCCGAAGCCGCCGAAGAGCTTGCGGGCGCGCGCATGGCGCGGATGGCTCTCGAGGCCGGCGTAGTTCACCTTCGCGACGGCGCGGTGATCTTGTAGAAACTGCGCGATGCGCAGCGCGCTTTGATTCTGGTGGCGGATGCGGAGTGCCAGCGTCATCAGGCCGCGGTTGAGCAGAAAGGCCGCGTGCGGGTCCATACAGCCGCCGAGATGGTTCATGCGATGGGTGATGCGCTTGATCCAATCTGCGCGGCCGGCGACGGCGCCGCCAACAATGTCCGCATGGCCGTTCAGATACTTTGTCGCGCTGTGCAGGACGAGATCGAAACCCACCTCAATGGGACGAAAATTCACCGGCGTCGCGAACGTGTTGTCGATGAGCGAAATGAGGTTGTTGGCGCGTGCGAACGTGACGACGCCCTCGAGATCCGCGACGTCGAGCAGCGGGTTGGTCATCGCTTCGACGTAGATCGCCTTGGTGTTCGGGCGCAGCTTGGTCCGCCACGAGCCCGCGTCGTCCGCGTCGATGAGATCGACCGCGATGCCGAGCTTCGGGAAATCGTGGGTGATGAGGTCCTGTGTGCCCCCGTAGAGCGTTCTCTGGGCGAGCAGATGGTCACCGGCCGACAGCACCGTGAGCAGAGTGGTCGAGATCGCGGCCATGCCGCTTGCCGCGATCAGCGCATCCTCGGATCCTTCGAGCGCTGCGAGCTTGGCGTGCAAGGCCCTGTGGTTTGGCGTGTTGTTGAGGCGAATGTAGCCGAGGTCGTGATAGCTCGTCTCGCCGGTATATTCGAACATCGCCGATTGAAAAATCGGCATCTCCACCGCACCCGCAATGCGCGG
>DAITMW010000065.1:5055-11708 GCA_036834945.1 Steroidobacteraceae bacterium | reverse complement strand
TGGAGCGTCAACGTGTCGAAGTCCCGCCGCGAATTCCTCGTAAGGTCAACCGCCATGCTCGCTTCGGCCGCCGCCGCTGCCCAGCAGACCCCAGAAGGGACGCCACCCGCCTTCGGTACGGCGCCGGCGGTTGGGCCCGAAGTGAGCCCAGCAACCTTCGCGGCCGCCGAGCGGCTCGTGCAGGTGGATCTGACGGAGTCAGATCGCGCGACGGCTGCGGCGAGCTGGCGCAACAGCATGGCGGCGCTTTATGAGCGGCGCGTCGGGCCACGCAAGGTCGAGTTGAGTTCGACTCTCGCGCCATTCTCAACCTGGAATCCCGTGCTGCCGGGCGACGGTCCCATTCCACAGCGGGATCGATTCGTACGCAGCCGCCGCGATCCCGGGGCCGTGCCGTCGTCGGATACGCAGATTGGGTTCGCTCCTCTGTGGAAGCTTTCGCGTTGGGTTCAGACACGCCAACTCAGCTCGGAGCGCCTCACGCAGATCTATTTAGATCGCATGGCGAAGTTCGACCCGCAACTTCGCTGCGTCATCACTCTGACGCGAGATCTTGCGCTCGCTCAGGCCCGGCAGGCTGACCACGAGATCGCTTCGGGTAAATATCGTGGTCCCCTGCATGGAATCCCCTGGGGCGCAAAAGACCTGCTCGACACTGCGTCCATTCCAACCACTTACGGTGCGGAGCCCTTCAGAAACAGAGTGCCAGAGCAGGACGCCGCCGTCATACGTCGCTTACACGTTGCGGGCGCCGTGCTCATCGCAAAGCTGAGCCTGGGTGCTCTGGCGCTCAACGACGTCTGGTTTGGCGGCCAGACGATGAACCCGTGGCTCCTCGAGGAAGGATCGGGAGGCTCGAGCGCCGGGCCTGGTGCGGCAACCGCCGCAGGGCTCGTGGGATTCGCCATGGGAAGCGAGACTGAAGGCAGCATCGTCGATCCCAGCATGCGTTGCGGAGTAACCGGGCTGCGCCCGACCTTCGGCCGGGTTCCTCGTACGGGGGCCATGACACTCGCATGGTCGCTCGACAAGCTGGGCCCCATGGCGCGCAGCGTGGAAGACACCATGCTCGTACTCCAGGCGATCTCCGGCCCGGATGCCGGCGATCTCGCCAGCGTTTCGAGTCATTTGGATTTTGACGCAACGGCTCCCGTCGGAAATTTGCGGGTGGGGTACTTTCCGACATGGATGAAAGAAGCACCGGCGACCGATGTCGATCGTGCCGCGCTGGAGGAGTTGCGGAAACTCGGGCTGCGCACGATCGAGGTCTCGATCCCCGACTGGCCCTATAACAGCCTGAACGCGATTCTGTTCGCCGAGTCCGCCGCTGCTTTTGAGGAACTCACGCTCAATCGCCAGACCGACTCCCTGAAGATGCAATCGCCGGACGCCTGGCCCAACACGTTTCGCCAGTCACGGTTCGTCTCTGCCGTCGACTTCGTCCAGGCGGATCGGTTCCGCCGCAGGGTTGCGCAAGAGATGCAGCGGGTCTTCTCGCAGGTTGATTTGCTTCTCGTGCCCTCGCTTCGGGACGAGATACTGACGATCACCAATTTCACCGGCCACCCCTCGTTGACCCTCAGGGCGGGATTTGTGCAGGTCACGCAGCCGCGCAGCGACTGGGCCCCCGATCCGAAGCACCCGCTGCCGACATTCAACCAGGCCCGGCGCGTCCCCCACGGCGTAACTCTCATCGGTCGGCTGTTCGATGAAGGCACGATTGCGCGTGTGGGCCTCGCTATGGAGCGGAGTCTCAACGTTGTCGATGAGGTGCCGCCGGGCTTCTAAACCCTGTCCGACGCCCTGCGGCCTCCGGCGCGATTCATTGGAACTAAATAGCGATTCGAGCGAATTCCCTCGTCATCATCTCGGGGTGTTCGGTCAGAGGCTCGGTTTCGCGAGTTAGATATAGCTGAGCCACCAGTCTCGTCGCCGCGCCTTGACGGCTGCGACCCAGCGACATACCGGGTAGAGCATGACAACAACCGCAATCCAGATCACGTAGACCCCGGGCAGGCCGACGCCGAAGCCCTTTGGAAAGTAACGATAGTGGGTCAGAAACTGCTGTGCGGCATAGCCCTGCGTGATGCCCAGCAGCATGGCAACTGCGTGAATGAGATAGAGATGCGCGATGTAGAAGGCCAGCGGCCCGCGTCCGAGCGTCAGCAATGCATTCCTGATCGGGCCGTACAGGCGTTCGACAAACGCGCAGGCAATCGCGGCGGGGCCGAGCGTCATCAGGATAAAAAGAAGACTCGGAGGGTACTTTGTCGTATTGAGAAATGACATGACCGAAGCTGCGGTCATGCCCGGGACAAAGGTCCACGGGTGCGGGTCACCGTATACATTCAGAGCTCGGACCAGAATGAACGCAATGACCAGGCCGACACCGATGCGGAGTAGCCATTCGCCGCGCCGTTTCTCCGGCAGCTCGAAAAGACCGGCGGCGCTGTAGCCAACGAGCATGACGCCGATCCAGGGGAGCAATGGGTAGGAGAAAAAGATCGAGAACGGGCCCAACGCGTATACCTGCCGCGCATGCAACACAGCCCACAAAGGCGCGGTGCTTCCGGTAGTGCTCGCTGCGGGCCAGACGGCGTCCAAAAGGTTGTGGCCCAGCAAGATCGCCGCGCCGATGGCGAGACACGCGCGCCGACCCAGAAATTGCACACCGGCCAGGGCTACCATGCTGGCACCAATCGCCCAGATCACCTGCATGGCCACGACGACTCGTCCGCCGAGCTCGGGCATGCCCGTGGGGGAGAACGTCCAGGCAGGGGATATGACGAGAACCTCCAGGACGAGCAGCCACAGACCGCGCGTCAATAGAAATGACGCCAGCTCCGCGGGCGTCTTGCGACGTGCCATCAGCCCCGCGCTCGTTCCGGCAAGGAATACGAAGTTCGGGGCGCAAAAGTGGGTGATCCAACGGGTGGCAAATAACAGTGGGCTGGTTGTCGGATCCGCCGTTGGATCCTGCACCGACGCAGCCATGACGAAGTCACGAACGTGATCGAGAGCCATCACGACAATCACGAGACCGCGGAGGATGTCCAGCGATGACATCCGGTATGCCCGCCGATCAGATGTGGGGGCAGTCGCTTCAGTAGAGTGTATTGACAGACCCGCGACCGTTGGGTGAATCGAGCTCATGGCGTCCCTCCCGCAAGGCAAGCACTGGTAGGTGCGGCAGTGAGGATTCGCGGTTCTGCCGGGAACGCGCGGTCGACTCAATGCGACGGGAATGTGTGTTCCAACCCGGCTCTGTTGGGCGCGACCCAACTTTGTCGGCCCGCCAACTCGGACCTCTACCAACCGGCCGGGCGCACCCAAAAAAGAAGCCCCGCCAGATGCGGGGCTTCAAATGAGCTCGAGCCCGGAGTGATTTACAGGGTGTATTTCAGATTGACGTAGAAGTTGCGCAACAACGGGTCCGCAATGAGCGCGTTGTAACCCGACGCGAAGTTGTTTTGCGACGCGTTGGTGAACGGCGGACTGGTGTTGAACAGATTCTTGATTCCAAACAGCACGGTCAGCTTTTCGACCGGCTTGACGCTCACGTAACCATCGACGAGCGAATAACTGCCCACATGGCGCAGATTGCCGTTGCCATCGGGGAATTCGTCGATGTACCCCGAATAGAAGCGGTCGCTGAGTCCGGCACCCCACATCTTGTCCGGGCTGGTCCAGTCGACCCTCACGTTGTGCTGCCACCGGAACGCCGGGTTGAGTGTCTGGATTTGCAGGTTACCCACCAGGTTGAGCGTCGGGCCGCCGTCGTATTGCTGCTCGAGGAACTGCGTCACCGCCGTCCCTTCCAGATCCTCGCGAAACGTCCCTATCGGCGTGTGCTGCGCATATTGGACGCTCAAGTCGAACCCGTCGGTCGTGATCCTGCCCGTATTCGCATACTGCCGATTGATATATCCACAGGTCGGTGCCGTGTAAGGCGTGCAGTTTCCGGCCTCCGCGATCGTCGGAGGGAGTGACCCGGCGTACAGGCCACTCGTCGCGGTGACGATGTAACTCGAGAAGGTGTCGGGATCACCGTAAACCGCCGAGGCCGGCACGCGTGAAATCGTGTTCTTGAGGAGGATTCGGTAATAGTCCAGCGTAATGCCCAGATTCTCGATCGGCTGGATGACGACACCGAGATCGAAGTTTTGCGATGTCTCGGGCTGCAGTTTGGTGTTTCCGCCGTACAACCCAATTCCCTGCGCCTGGCAAGTTTGCGGAGTCCACTCCGCGGTGTAGCTGCCCGGCTGGCAATACGGATTCCCGTCTCCCATGGTGCCGCTGCTCGCCGCTGACAAGAAGGGCGGCGCGTACAGATTGAAGAGCGTGGGCGCCCGGAAGCCGGTGGAAGCGCTTCCCCTGACGGTCAGCATATCCAGAGGCTGCCAGCGCACCTTCACCTTCGCGTTGTTGGTCGTGCCGAAATCGCTGTATCGGTCCTGACGATCGGATACATCGAGATCGAGGGACTTCATGATCGGCACGTCCAGCTCGATGAAAGCCGCCTGGATCTTGCGATTGCCCGATACATTGCTGTCGGAGAGTCCGGTTGCGGCGCTCGTGAGATCGTTATAGGGCGTTGTGTAGTTCGTGAAGCTTTCGCCGCTCGCATTGACGCCAAACGCCACGGTCGCGGGAGTACCTGCATCGAACGCATCGCCCAACGCGTGGCTGGCATTGAGGTCGACACTCCACCGTGTATCCTGCCCGAGCTCGTATACGCCGTTGATGTACGACGAATTGATCAACGCCTGTCCGGCTGCGCTCTGCGGCCCGAAGGGGTTGATCAGCGGGCTGAGGACGCCACCGGGCGCCAGGACGTCTTCATTGGGATAGCCACCGACATTGCGATTGTCGTTGTGGTTCTTGCTGTAATTCAAGATCGCGGAGTAGTCCCAACCGGCGTTGCTGCCGGAGAATGTCAACAGAACCCGCTGCTCGACATTGAGGTTGCCGCTGTAGCGGTAGTTGTTGGGATCGGTCCAGATCGCATTGACCGGCTGTGCCCCGCCGTAGTTCTTCGAATTGGGATCATTGTTGATACCGCTCAGATTCAGCGGGGTGGCGCAGTTCTCCGCGCCCCTGTCGCATACGAGCTGCGACGCTGTCGGGAAGTAAGGGCTCGTCGGGTCCATCGGGAAATCATAGAACATGGGACCGGAGTAGGCGGTCAATGAGGACTGGCTCCAGAAATACTGCACCTGCACCTGGTTGTTGGCCGGTAGCGTCTTGGTGAAGGCGGCCATCCCGGAAATCTGACGGGACTGTGGGATCAGATCCGTCGCGGCCGAATACCGGTATGAGCAGTCGCCGTAGTACGTGGTCAGTTGCGGATTGCCCGCACAGGCCGGGTAGCCCGACTGATAAAGGTTACCGTCTGAATCCTGCACCATCCCGGGCCACGATCCCGGAAAGTTCGTAGCGGTGACACCGCCTGCGGGATTGAAGCCATAAGCGGAAAAGCCGCGCTGCGTAGCCTGGAGCTCCTGTTGCTTGGCGTAACTCGCCGTGACCATGAAGTTATAGCCGTCGTTGACCAGATCCCCGTGTCCGAAGGTGAAATCCGCCTGGCCCGAGCCACCGCCGGCTTCCTGCGGGTGGTCGAAGTTGATCTGCACCTCGGCCCCCTGGTAATTCTTCTTGGTTTTGAAGTTGATCACGCCCGCGATCGCGTCCGAGCCGTAGAGCGCCGAGGCGCCTTCCCGAAGCACTTCGACGCTGTCGATCGCCGAGAACGGAATCCCACTCAGGTCGACGCCTTGGCCATCGAAGGCGTTGACGGCAACTCGTTGGCCATCGAGCAGAACCAGGGTGCGGCTACGGCCCAAGCCGCGCAAGTCGGCGTAAGTACCGCCTCCGGAGAACGTCCCTACGGCCGTGGCGATGTTGACCGACGGGTTGGAGGAGGTCAGCGTGTTCATCACCTGCTCCACATTCGTGATGCCCTGGTCCTTGAGAGCATCCGCCTTGAGGATCGTGACGGCCTCCGCGGTTTCGGCGTCGACGCGCTTGATCAGGGTGCCCGTGACGATCACCTCCTGCATCTGTGGCTTGTCGTTCTCAGCAGCCGCGGCGCTCGGCGCCTGCTGCGCATGGGCCGCCGCCGCGCTCAAGATCCCCGCAATCGCCACAGCAATCGGCGTCTTGGGAGCGGCATGGAGGGTACGCCTGGAAATGGCATTCGAAGGAGCGACCTCCGCACTGGAGGCCCTCCTGGCATGTAATAGTTTCATGAGATTCCCTAAAGGTTTCCTGACAATGGGTTGTCACTTGGAGGTCCCCGTTGTTGTTCGATCTCGGTTCCCAAGCAACATGACGCGACTTCTGACACGCCGTTAAGGCCATGTCAACAGGCGTTGGATGAATGCAACAGTTACTCCAATGTCGGGGCAGCAGGGCTTGCGAAGATTTATCAAGATGTCTCAAAAAACCGATCCGAATCGCGTCAAGGAGAGTGTTATTTGTTTAGAAAAAAAACAGTCGCACGTCTCCGCGCGTCCAGGCGTTGTGTCTGGGGTTGCTTAAACATCGTGCTCGATGACGGGCGTCCGTTGGCGAGTGGATGCCTGATGGGTGTCCATGAGGAATTGGACTGCCTCTCGAAGATCGGACAGTTGGTTACATCAATGGTGACGGGA
>DAITMW010000065.1:0-4955 GCA_036834945.1 Steroidobacteraceae bacterium | reverse complement strand
GGAATTGGACTGCCTCTCGAAGATCGGACAGTTGGTTACATCAATGGTGACGGGACCCTGAGGCCCTGGTGCCTCACGGCTCGACCTTCACGCACTTGCCGGTGTCGCAATCTGTTGCAATTGTTAGTAGGGGAGGGCTGCTTGCACGCAAGGTTTGCAGCCGCGGGCTAATACATTGGCGCTTCGCCTCCATACGAAATCACGAATTTAACGTGAGGCGATCTCTGCCCGAACTGGACGCGCGACTCACCGAAGTCGGGTCGCAACCATGTCATGTGACGCGACGCGGGGTTACGGCGGGATTCAGGCAGCAATCGTTGCCTTGCTGGAGACAGCGTGGCGGGGGGCGCGCGAAATATAAATGCGGCAATGACGGCCACCTACTGGGAGATTGGGCGTCGCATTGTCGAGTTTGAGCAGGGAGAGGCCGAGCGTGCCACTCATGGCGATGCCCTTGTCGAACGTCTGGCCAAGGATCTTACGGAGCGCTTAGGTCGGCGGTTCAGTCGCCAGAACCTCGGGCAGATGCGCGCTTTCTATCGTACGTGGCCTGCGCAGAGAATTTGCCAGACACTGTCTGGTTGTAGAGGCGGCTCTGGCAGCGTACGGTCGCCTGCTCGAGCAGGTTGTGGTGCTCGGGTCAACCAGGAGCATGGTTCTTACTCAGTGTTAAGCCTATCCAGCTATCGGGACAGAGCTGCTGGATTGCGACAGACCCCTCATTTCCCTGCCACACCTGGGGGAATTCCGGTGGCACGCTGGGACGCTGCGGGGGTGAGTCCGCGGACATTGCGCCAGGTCGCTCCGGTGAAGCGTGCTCCGTCCAGCTTCGCCGAAGTGAAGTCCGTGTCGATGAATATTGACTCGCTGAGGTCAGCGTTGGATAAGTCCGCGCCCGACAGGTCCGCTCCGGAGAAGTCGACCCTCACGGCTTTTGCGCCGGTGAGCCGCGCGCGAACCAGATGTACAAAGCTGCAGTCGGCGCGCGAAATGTCTGCACCCGAGAGGTCGGCGTCGTCGAGCGTCGCCGAGTTGAATCGTGCGTTCATCAGGCCCATCGACTGATTCTTCATGTCCGCGCCACCCCGGAGGTTCTTCAAGTTGGCTCCTGAGAGTTTCGCGTGATTCAGGTCGCCAATGAGGCGCGCATTGGACAAGTCGGCACCGCGTAGATCGGCGCCTGCGAATTGGACCGAGAAGAGCTCCGAGCCGCTCAAATTGGCGTGCCTGAAGTCTGCCCCCTCGCCAAATCCGACCGTCAAATTGCTGCCCGCGAGGTTGGCCTCGCGCAGAATCGAGCGATTGAGAACGCTGGCCCGGAGATTGGCGCTCTTGAAGTCCACCTTCGACAGATCGAGCCCCGAGAGGTCCTTCGCCGAGAGATCAGCAGGGGAGCTGGGGGAGCCCCTAGCCACCGCAGCGATCAATTGTTCTCGGGAAAGTCGCTCGTATCCGGTACTGTTTTGCGCACCGGCAGTTCCCAAGTATCCCATCATCACGGCGGCCAGGTAGCCCAGAACCCGGGAAGCGTCATTAATGCGAGCCCGTCTGCACATTCCGCATCACCCCGCAAATTCCCACGCTGGAGTCTGTGTTTGTCCAGGCGGCGAAGCCTTGCCCGCGAGTTCGCATCATAGCTCCAAGCGACCGCAGAATGCGGACACGTCGCCGGCACGTTGGTGGGACGACATACGCGGCTCGCATAGGTTCTGGTCCATGCTCAAAACCATCGCGCCCGGCTCGAACGACGCATCTTCGAACGGCAGGTCGAGCTCGTCCGCCTCACGCCATTCGATACGGCTATCCGGCCCTGCCGGGGTGGCGGCATAGTCGAGCATGGGCTAGTTGAGGTCGGCGGCACGGGGAGCATCCGCTATTAACCGAACTGAGCGTCTATTAGGCTTCCCAAATCATATGCAAAAATCCTCACTTTCTGTCGAATTTTGCATATAATCCGGGAATGGCAAACTCGCTTGACCAATTCATTGATGAGCAACTCGTGCGAGGGCGGGCCTATTTTTCCCGCAGCGAGGCGCTAGCTGCGCTCGCTTTAAAACCAGCGGCCTTCGCGGCAGCCGCCACGCGTCAGATCAAGAAGAGCCGGCTTGCGAATCCCCGACACGGGTTCTTTCTGATATTGCGTCCCGAAGACCAGGCTGCGGGAGCACCTGATCCTACCCGCTGGATTGATCCTCTGATGAAGTATCAGGGGATCGAGTATCGCGTTTCGCTATTACGTGCAGCGGCATTTCACGGCGCGTCGCACCAGGCGGCGATGACCTTTCAGGTTGTTGTTCCGAAGCAGTTGCGGGCTTTTGAGATCGGAAAGTATCGACTGGAGTTTCTCTATCAAGCTCCGGAGGCTTTCGCGGAGTCGAATCATTCTGACCTCTTGGAGCACATAAAGAGCGAAAGTGGCTTCGCCAAAGTAGCCGGTGCCGAGCTGACGTTGCTCGACTGTGTTCGGTACTTTCATAAAGCAACCGGCCTGAGTGGGGTCGCGCAGATCGTCAAGGATATCGGAGCGAAGGCGAATCCCCGCAGGCTTGCAAAAGCCGCCTGCGCATATGAGAACTCAGTCGTGCGCCGGCTCGGTTTTCTACTCGAACACGTCGGCCACAAGCACCAGTCCAGGGCATTGGAGCCCTTCCTTAGACAGGCCAAGGCGACTGTTCTGTTGGATCCGGCGGTCAAGCCACTCTTTGGCGCGCGGGGGGGGCACTCGTATGAGAAGGATGGGAAATGGAAGCTCGAGATTAACGAACACTTGGAGATCGACTTTTGATTCCTAACGCGTTCATACAGGCGTGGCGCTCGTCCGCCCCGTGGCCCGACGCCCGACAGGTCGAACAGGACCTGATTATCTGCCGAGCACTGTGCGACCTTTTCAATTCGCCAGCACTGAAAGGGAAGATCGCTTTTCGAGGCGGAACGGCTATCAACAAACTGCTTTTCGAGAAACCACTGCGTTACTCCGAGGATATCGACCTGGTTCAGATTCAGCCCGAGCCAATTGGAATAACCGTTGATGCAGTTCGGGATGCGTTATCGTGGCTGGGCAAGTGCAGGCGCGATCAAGCCGGTCACTCGATGCACATGGCTTTCAGATTCTCGCCCGAGGGCGACTCGCAGACAACGATGAAACTGAAGGTCGAAATAAACACCCGCGAACATCAATGCGCGATCGGTGCCAGATCCTACCGCTTTGCTGTAGAGAATGAATGGTACACAGGCCGGGCGGATATAGCGTCGTTTGCGCCGGAGGAGTTATTCGGAACAAAGCTGCGCGCCCTGCTGCAGCGAAACAAGGGTCGCGATCTCTTTGATCTGCACCACGGACTGGAGCAGCTTTCAATGGACCGAGACACACTCGTCGCCTGCTTTCGACATTACTTGGCACTAGAGGGCAGGCTGATCTCCCGCGCTTCTGCCGAGCACCGCATGTTGGAAAAGCTCACTCGTAGTTTGACTGAGGACATCGAGCCCTTGCTGCCCGCCGGCGTCCGTTTCGACGAGGGTGCTGCGATTCGCGCCTTTGAGCGCGTCTGGACGGAACTCATTGCACGTATCGAAGGCGAACCATGGAAATTGACGAACAAAGCGCTCGATGAGCTGCGGATCAGACATCCGGGTCTATTGAGGCAATAACAAATTACCACAGAGCTTCGACGCGTTGGTCGCGTAGGAAGTAACGAGCAAGAGCGATCCGCATCACCCAAGCGTCTGTCGCTGCCCAGGCCGCCCTCGACGCGATCGAGCGCGAACGCGCCGAGTTGGTTTTTCGTGCGTCGCGAGACGAGCGTCGTGCGTACGAAGAATCGATGAAGGCGATTCCGCAAAGTGCCGCGCTCTATCGCGCAGCGGTCTGCGACTTGAATTCAACACTCAAAGACCCGACCGAGCGCGCTGAAGCGCGAGCGCTCATCGCGGAGCTACTGGGTCGACAGGTGAGAATTAGACAGGACGGTGAAGCAGTATTCGCCTGTCTGGAAATCGATGAGGCTGTATTACTGACCTCTGCCGAAAAGTCCTTTAAGAGCAATGACTTCCAATTTGGTAGCGGGGGAGGGTATCAATTTCGTCCTCCCACTCGTGCGATCCTCTGCGCACGTATGAGGTCAGTCCACGCGAGCCTATTCACCGCAATCCGCAGGCATTCCCTCTCCAACGCATCGCTGAGCCATATTCCATGTTGGCGCATATTGGCGATTGCGGTTCGCAAGGAGACTGGGTTTCCCTGCTGCTTGGCCTGAATGAGAATTCATAGTGAACCCGTGACCGCTAGTCCGTGCAGCCGCGCCACACGGCGATCGACCATCTCGTCGATTGCAACGGTCCCAATTTGCTCCGACATCGCGAGCACTACGACAGCGGCCTCTCCGGGGTCCAGCGTCGATTGAAGCAACGCAGGCAAGGTAATGGGTGCGCTGCGTTTGTCCAGCCAAGATGCTGCGCGAAACCCCTCACGTGCAAATTGCGTGCTCCCACCAGCCTCGATTTCCTGAACTACCTCATAAGGAACGATGATTCGTGCGAAAAGGTCGCGAAGGACTTGGAGGTGATTAGCTGCGACCAGCGCGAGCACAGGCCCCGTGTTGTGATGACTAGGTCACTGGTGGCCGGCATGCTGGACGTCGTCCGCGAGTTCCTCCGGGGGCAGATCTATCATGGCGACGCCGTGCTGAGCCAAGCGCATGAGGAAAGTGGTCCGATCGATGCCGGCCAGCAACGCCGCCTGTCCGGACGAGAGGCGCTTCATCTCAAACAACTTCACCGCCATGGCTAGACGATCCTCGCGCTCAAACTCCGCAGGAGTTTGGTGCAGGGCATCCGGCAGAGTCGATGGATATTCGATGTGTATCGAGCGATTCATGGCCAAGGCGCCGACCGGTCTCGGAACCCCTGGCGGCCGCCCAAACTCCTCCGCCCGAGGCCGGTTGAAACTCCTCCACCCC
>DAITMW010000064.1:25074-26734 GCA_036834945.1 Steroidobacteraceae bacterium | reverse complement strand
GCCGTTATCGGCTCCGCCGATTCGCGATCGAGAATGCTGATGAGATCCGGCATCACGGTGACCATGCGGCCATTGCGCCGTGCGACGGTGAACTCGTTCTGAATATCCACGGTGAACACATCATCCGCGGACGTGAGTGGGACGATCGTCACCCGACCCCAATGCCAACCATCACGGGTCTCATGCGTGACATCAGAAATCTTGCCGTCAAACAGCACGCGTGCCATGCGGCCCTCGCGGCTGTTGAGATAGTCGAGCAACTGGGCGAAGACATCGCCGGATCCCTCACGCCCCGTGCGGATGCAACGGCCGATGTTTTGTGTCTGCGTGACAGTGCCCCTGACTGCCGTCGCCTTGGCCTGTTTTCCAGTCATTGGATAAAAGGCGCCGAAGAGGTGCGCGCCAAGCGCGGAAGTCACGGATCGAAGGACGGCTTCCGCAGTGAGGTCGTCAATGGTCTCCATGATTACCGTATTACCCAGCTCATCCATCGCGATGCCCGGTGTCGCCAGACATCCATAGATGCTGAACGTGCACATCTCGGTCCTCGGAACCGCGCGACCGACGCCGTCGCCGTCCAGCACCGGAAGCCCGGTCATGGCCGAGAGTGCCAGTGGAAACATGGAGTTGATGCCGCCAATCTCCGCGCTGATGAGCGCATCGACCTTGCGTCCCATGAGCTTTTCCATGCGAGCGAGAATTTCCAACAGCGTGTCGTCGCTGACCAGATATTCGAGCATCACAGGGGGTGAGCCCACGCCGGCGATCGTGATCACGAGTGCGTCGTCGTTGACGGCGTCGACGGGAATGACGTGTGGCGCCTTTCCCTTGTCGAGCTGCGCCTGCAGGAACAGCTCGCCAATGTAGGGGTCACCGCCACCGCCAGTTCCGAGCAGCACTGCGCCGCGTGCGATGTCCTTGATGTCGGTGGGTGTTTTGATGCTGATCACCGTGTTTTCTCCGCGAGGCTGGCGAGCGGTCCCGCCGCACGCACCCGGATCTGAACCGATCCCGATTTCATGTGGGTCATGGGCATCTCGGCGACATCGATGATCTCGACGGCATCGGCCTGTGCGCCTGCTTGAATGGCTGCGGCCATCGCTTCGCGTTTGGCCGCCTCGAGAGCGCCAGAGCGTCCGGCGCTCGTGAGGTCGTACATGCGCTCCACACGACCGCTCACGAGGGCGATTGCGGCTCCAACAGCATTCGCCACCTCGGCATAGCGAGGACGTAGTACCTGCGAAGCGCCGCGCAGCGGCCGTGAAACCAGGATATGGCCGCCGCCCACCAGAATGAGCGGCATGGCGCGCGCGCTGGTCTTGACTTGATCGATGGCCTCCTCGATGCGGGCGTGTATCTTGTCGAGAGCCGTGCTCACGAGGGACTCGGGGAGGTTGGCTACTCGTGCCGGATCACCAATCACCGCCTGCCCTGCTTGCACCGCAATGTCCGTCGTGGTCAGCGTGTCGCCGCCAAATACAAGTGCCCTCTCGCGCAGCCGGAAACCGACCGAGTCGGGTCCGACAGTGAGCGACTCCCCTGCTCCGGTCTGCCGCAAGATACTGCCGCCTCCGAGTCCTACGGACAGCACGTCAGGCATGCGCAGGTTGGTTCGAACTCCACCGATGTGGTTGGGTGCGGTGGTCTCGCGTGGGAAGCC
>DAITMW010000064.1:22786-24974 GCA_036834945.1 Steroidobacteraceae bacterium | reverse complement strand
CTCGAGAAGCCGGGTGACCGCCTCCACCACGCCGCTGCGGACGTCCTGGCTCGTCGCTGTCTTGGCGCTGGTGAGCACCTCCTTGCCTTGCATCAACACGGCGTCGGTGTTGGTTCCACCGACGTCGATCCCGATCCTCACCGACTCTGTCACTGGGTATTGCCTCGTTGTCCTGCAGGAGCAAGCCCGGCAGACCGGGCCTGCCGCGGCCGATAGAAAAGAAAGTGATAGGCCGTGTAGGCCAGAATGGAGACCAGGAGGGCATCGATCGCGGTCACACCGGTCAGGGAAAACGCGAGGGGCGCCTCCAGCCCGGCTGCGATCACACCCGTCAACCAGGCCGCCAGACTGTCTGGCCGCCACGCTCGCGCCGAAGAGACCTCTCGCCGCCACCAGGCGATGTAGTACGAAGCGAGATAGACGCCAGCTATCGGTGGAATGGCGACGCTCAACACGAGCAGGAATGGCGTGAGTTTCTGCGCCAGCCCGAAGATCGCCAGTCCGCCGCCCAGACACCCTCCGAACAGCGCCAGTTTCCAGGGCGCGGCGCGTGAAAAAGTGCGGTAGACAAGCGTGATGGCGTAGAGGTTGTAGGCGTTGCTCGACCAGGCTGCCAGGATCACTACCAGGATGGCCGGTAAGCCCAGCCCCAGGCTCACCATGATGCGAACGAGATCCGACTCCCCTGCCAGGCGAGCCGGGATGCCCGAGAGGGACAGTACGAGCGGTTGGCCAAGGGCGAATGCGAGAAAGCAGGCCAACGCTGCCTGGGCGCGACTCGCGGCGAGGCGGCCCAGGTCCGGTGTCAGCAGTGCGCCAACGATGACTCCGCCTACGACAAATGAGACCCCCTGTGGCCCGGTGAGCAAGGGATGCTCCGGAGTTACCCACAGCCCCACACCATGCGTCTTTCCCAGTGAGACATACACGGTTGCGGCGAGTAACACGATCTTCAGAGGCGTAGTCACGGAGGCGAGGATGTCGAGGGCGCGAAATCCGGCGAGGGTCGTGCCGGTCATGGCCAGAATCCCGATGACCAGCCACCCTTGAGCGCTCAGCGGCAGGAGGTGGCCGCCGGCTCGCAACGCCGCGTCACCGAACAGAGAGGCTACGACGGCGAACCATCCGACCATGACCACCGAAAGGCAGCCATTGACCCAGAGGCCGCCGCGCGACCCGAAGGCGCACAGGATCAACTGGTAACTGCTGAGGCGTGAGTGCGCGCCAACGATGGCAGCCGCGGCCGCGATGCAGGCCAGGATAAAGCCGCCCAGGATGCTGGCAACGACAGCGCCACGGGTCCCCATGGCATCATTGAGGGTGGCTCCCATCACGAACGCGGGTAACGCGATCGTGGCGCCCAACAGAATGAGCGCGATCCGTAGCCCGCTCAACCGCGCCCCCGCCGTATCCGGCAACGGTGCCGGTGCTTCGTTATTCTCGATCCGCATCACCAGACCCAAGAAATCTTCGATGGATTGTGTCCCCTCCGCCGGGGACTGGAGTTAGAACATTAGGCCATTTAGCCTAATGCCCCTGCGAACGGGTGAGACGGGGGCAAGCGGCGCACCATGGCGAGCCGTGAGACACAGGGCAAGATTCTCAGCACTGCACTGAAACTGTTCAACGCGCACGGCACGGGCAAGGTGTCGCCACTGCGCATAGCGACGGCGTGCGGCATCAGCAAGGGCAATCTCAACTATCACTACCGGCGCAAGGCGGACATCATCCTCGACTTGTTTCTGCGCATGAACGAGGAGATCGAGTCGCGCTGGAAGGAAGAGGGTCCGCCCTCCATGGAGCAGCTCTCCTTCCTGTTCTTCCGTGAGCTGCGCCTGATGTGGCGCTATCGTTTCTTCTATCGTGAGTTGGTTCCACTGTTGCGGGACGACCCGGTGTTGCGACGGCGGTTCACGGAGTTGCGCCGCCGGCGGACAAGAGATGGTCAGAAGTTCCTGGATGGACTCGTGGCGCGTGGATTCATTCGCCGGCTCGGACACCCGGACGAGTTCGAGTTGCTGACAACAAACACCTGGCTGTTGACGAACCACTGGCTCAACTTCGTCGAATCCACGGGCCAGATGGACGAGCAGGCGCTGCGCCGGGGTTACCTCGTGATGTTGAATATGATCCGCCCGTATGCGACCGAGCGCGGCCTGCGCGATTTCGAGCGGCTCGCGGATCCGGG
>DAITMW010000064.1:0-22686 GCA_036834945.1 Steroidobacteraceae bacterium | reverse complement strand
AGCCCGCTCAGCGCCACGCAAAATGCGGCAGAGGCGTCTTGAGCGTAAATGATGCGAATGGTCGCCGCGTTGCATCCTCCCCTACTTCCAACAGGGCGGTCCCCTAGAACCTACGCACTATGGCGGGTGCTACCGCCTCTGACTAACATTCTTTCCCGATTGTTGTCTGAGGCTTCCCGTATGTCACCGAGTTTGCCCGTTGCACTCAAGGCGCTCGCCACGGTGACGCGCTTCAAAGTCGGCGAGGCCGTCTACGTTTGCGGACAAGGCGCCGAGTTCTGGTATCAGCTCGTGACGGGCGCCGCGCGCAAGTGCGCGTTCACTGCGAACGGCGAGCGGCAGATCGTCGATTTCCTGGCCCCGGGGGATCTGTTTGGTTTCGACGCCCGGGGAGCTCATTCCTTCTCGGTGACGGCGATCGCATCGGGTACCACGGTGACGCGTTATCCCCGTAGCGCCGTGGAACGGCTCGTCGATTGTGATCCCGAGCTGGCAAGGCAGGTGCGCGAGTTGGCGTTCGACTGGGTGGGGAGAATGCAAAGACGCATGGTCATCGTCGGGCGCGCCACGGCGCTCGAGAAGGTCAGCACCTTTCTCCTGGAGATGACAGAGCGGTTCTGTGAGAGGCCGGGAAGCTGCGTTACCTTGCCGATGTCCCGCTACGACATCGCCGACTACGTCGCGGTAGCCGCTGAAACAGTGAGTCGGGCGCTGAGAGTGCTGCAGGACCGGAAGATCATCCGATTCGCCAGCGTCCGGCGCGTTCAAATCTGCGACCGGGCTGCGTTGGAGAGCGTGTTCGAAAGTACTTCGCCGGCAATCACCACACGGCCGTCCTACGGGGGTGATGTGGGCCCGAAACGCTCCGTCTTGATCGTTTCCGCGTCATAGCCGGACGCCACGAGCAGATCGGCGACGACTTCGACAAATGCGGTGGGGCCACAGACGAAGATCCCAGGGCGTTGGGCGGCGGGAAACGCGTGCCGTGCGAGGATGTCATGATCGATACGTCGGGACTCTCCCTTCCATCCGGAGGGAGCTCCGCGCGTGAGCGTCGGGACGAGTGAGAAGCCATCGTTCAGAGTGACCAGTTGGTTCAGCTCATCCTTATAGATGAGGTCCTCGAGCCGCCGCGCCGAGTACAGCAGTCGGGCGGGCGCTTTTGCGCCTGAGCATAAACGGGTCCTCAGCATGGACATGAGAGGAACGACCCCCGATCCTCCGCCAACCAACATCAGGGGCGTGGACGTCTCGGGTGCCCAGATGAAATACCCACCAATCGGGCCGCGTATTTCGATGGCGTCGCCCAATGTGAGCCCGCTGGTGAGGAACTCCGAAACCTCACCCCCCGAGATACGCTCAACGGTGAGCTCGATCCGCGAGCCCATGCCGGCGGCCGAAGCGATGGAGTAGCTGCGCTGAGCCTGGTAACCGTCGGGCGCGGTTAAACGCACGTCGACGTGTTGCCCTGCCCTGTGGCCACGCCAACCAGGAAGGTCGAAACCGATCGTTTTGACGGTTGCGGTCTCGTTACGTAATGCCACACACGTCGCCAATTGCCAGCCCAGCGTTGCCGGACCGGTCATCAGGGATCCTCTGTGTAACGCTGCTCGCGCCAAGGATCACCGTAGATGTGGTAGCCCCGTTGCTCCCAGAAGCCGGGAGCGTCACGCTCCATGAACATCAGCCGTCGCACCCATTTCGCGCTCTTCCAGAAATACAGGTGCGGCACCAGCAACCGGGCCGGCCCGCCGTGGACTGCGGGAATCGGGCTACCGTCGAAGTGGGTGACCACCATTGCCTGACCGCCGACCAGGTCCGCGACCGGCACGTTCGTCGTGTAACCGCCATCGCAATGGGCCATCACGTAGGCCGTGGGTGGTGCTGTCAGCCCGGCGGCCTGCAGCAGGTCATCGAACGAGACCCCGCGCCAGCGCGTATCGAGCTTCGACCACTTGGTCACGCAATGGATATCGAATGTCCGCTCCGTCTGGGGAAGGGCGGAAAACTGTGTCCAGTCCCAGTGCGCGATAGGTTGAGCCCCACTCGCACCCTCCAACACGAGCGACCATTTCTCCAGGGCGGTTCGCTGCGTCGGTCCCGCGGTGAGCACGGGGAAATCCCCCGTGACGAACTGCCCGGGAGGGACGCGCTCGTGGGTTGATCCTGGCGGTCCCCGCCTGCCTTGAAAGCCTCGCGTTACAGGCATCAGTGTCTCCCGAGCACCGGGTACCCATCCACATAAACCCAGTCGGTCGCACGTGCCGGGACATGACAGCCCTGGCAGTCCACCTTGTAGTCGGTCGAGGTCGTCCGTGTGGGACTTGCGGCATCGAACCATGACCAACCCCAACCATCGCCCCACAGCTTGCCCTTGTGACGGCCCTGGGCATCCTTCACCATCACGAACCAACCCTTCAAGGTGGCGGCATGGCTCACGGTGCCGGTGGTCATCGGGCTCGTAGCGGCGCCGTAGACCTCCTTCACCAACACGGCGCCATCGGGAAAGTGGCCGTCCTTGCGGTAAGCCGCGATGGCTCCGGGGGATGCGTACACGACGTGCATCTCTTTGGAGCCGGGTGTCGAATCAGCCGCAATCGCCCAGCTACCCAGTGCCTGGTATGTGTCGCGATAGCCTTCCGGGACGCGCAAGTTCTCGCCGCCCTGGTAGACCGCGGCTCCTACGGCTCCGATGGCCACAATGGGCACGAGGAACAGACAAGCAACAATATACTCTTTCATGACCGCAGCGCCTCCTCATGATCCGTTTCGTCATCCAGCCCGCCCTGTCGCAGGATGAACTGGGAAATTGCCTCGACCCCCGTCCCAACCTTTAGATTCGAGAAAAGAAACGGCCGTGTACCCCGCATGCGCAGCGCGTCCGCTTCCATGACATCCAGGCTCGCACCCACCAGCGGCGCCAGGTCGATCTTGTTGATCACGAGAAGGTCGGACCGTGTGATTCCGGGGCCGCCCTTGCGAGGAATCTTTTCGCCGCCGGCCACGTCGATGACATAGATCGTCAGGTCCGCAAGCTCGGGGCTGAAGGTGGCGGCAAGATTGTCGCCCCCGGATTCGACGAAGCACAGCTGCGCCTCGGGAAATCTCTGGTTCATGACGTCGATCGCGGCCAGGTTCATCGAGGCATCCTCACGGATGGCCGTATGCGGACAACCGCCCGTCTCGACACCCATGATGCGCTGTGCGGGCAACGCCTGGGCCCGTGTCAGGATGAGCTGATCCTCCTTGGTATAGATGTCGTTGGTGATCACGTACAGGTTGTACTCATCGCGCAGACGCTTACAGAGTGCCTCCACGAGCGCCGTTTTGCCGGATCCCACGGGACCCCCGATTCCGACCCGCAAAGGACCCTGGTGTGTGCTCATGATCGGAATAACCTCGTGTACTGTGTTTCGTGGGCCATCGAGGCCAGGTCCACCATGAACGCGGCGGATCCGAGTTCCTCGAGTGGGGCCTGGCTCACTTGCGCCGAGCAGGCCAATACGGCGGACTCCAGCGCTGCGATGGCGTGTTGCCCGGCGGTCTGTCCGAGCGGAATGAGTCGCACGCCGGCGGTCACCCAGTTGGCGATTTGACTTTGCAGGAACGCCGGCAGCGCCACTTCGAGCGGGATGCCTGCGGCGGCTGTACGGACTGCGAGCACAACGGCCAGGGTGGGCTGGGTGTCGCGCTCACGAAGTAGCGTTGCAAGCCACTCCATTCGCGGGTCGGGCCACACCCGCTGCAAAGTAGCCAGACAAGCGCCGGCCTGTTGAGTCGCCTCGAGAGCAAACTCCGCGGTACCGCGCAGGGCAGCGGCCCACTCGGCCGTCGCCAACAACCTGGCGGAGTCGTCGTCCACCGAGGCCTGCCAGGCTTCCTTGAAGAAAATGCCCTCGTTGCGCCCTGTGCCATGACACAAATCGGCCTGCAGCCAGCTGACCAGCGTCTCCAGGTCGCCGACATGACCTGCCTCGACGGCCCATTCGAGCCCGTGAGAGTAGCTATAAGCGCCCACTGGGAAGGCGGGTGACAGCCAGCTCTGCAACTTCAACAGGCCCGCGGGTGTGAGACCCTCCTCCTCAGCCATGATGATGTTCCGCGTTGCCCGCATCGCTTGCATCGCCCTCATCGTGGGACTCGTGGGCGTGGCCTTCGTAGGCTCCCCCCTCTGGCTGGAAGGGGAGCTGCTTCTTGCGCAATTGCGCGCCAAGGCCTCTCAGCATGCTCTCGATGACATGATCCGGTCTGATACGCAGGACGCCGTGTCGGATCTGCGCCGGCAAGTGCCGGTTACCGAGATGCCAGGCGATGCGCAGGAGCTGGCCAGGATCGGAATGGGTGACTTCGACGATGTGCTCCGGGGCCGCTCGAACTTCCAACCAGCTACCGTCATCGAGCAGTAGCCCGTCGCCATCGGCCATGGCGACCGCCTGCGGAAGATCCAACAGGATCGTCTCGCCCCCCTCGAGCGGCAGACGGATGCGCCTGCGGTGGCGCGAGTCGAAATCCAGGGTCAGGGAGCCGCCGCAATCCTGCTTGGGCCAGGCGCCGGCGGGGCGATGGATGCGGGCTGTTCGGATCGTCATGTCAGTACAGGAAATAGCGTTGCGCCATCGGGAGACTTTTTGCCGGAGCGCACGTCAGCAGCCGGCCGTCAGCACGAACTTCGTAGGTCTCGGGGTGAATCTGCATGCGCGGCGTCGCATCGTTCAACACCATCGAGCGCTTGCCGATCTTGCGGGTGTTGGTGACCGGCAGCACGGTCTTCGTCAGGGCGAGCGATTGCGCCCTGCGCAGGCCCGCCTGGCTCACGAACACGACGGCGCTCTGCGGAAGTGCCTGCCCGAGTGCGCCAAACATGGGGCGGTAGTATTCGGGCTGCGGAGTCGGGATGGAGGCGTTGGGGTCGCCCATCACCGCGGCAGTGATCATGCCATTCTTCAGCACCAGGTCCGGTTTCACGCCGAAGAAGGCCGGGGTCCACAGGCACAGATCGGCCAGCTTGCCGCGCTCGACCGAGCCCACATAAGGGGCGATGCCGTGCGCGATGGCGGGGTTGATCGTGTACTTCGCGATGTAGCGACGGGCCCTGAGATTGTCATTGAGCCCGTTTTCCTGCGGCAGCCGCCCGAACTGCTTTTTCATCTTGTCGGCGGTCTGCCACGTGCGCAGAATGACCTCGCCGACCCGACCCATGGCCTGACTGTCGGATGACATGATCGAGAGCGCGCCGAGATCGTGCAGGATGTCCTCCGCCGCGATGGTCTCCTTGCGGATGCGGCTTTCGGCGAAGGCCAGGTCCTCGGGGATACGACGATCGAGGTGATGAGTCACCATGAGCATATCGAGTGCCTCATCGAGCGTGTTGACCGTGTAAGGTCGCGTCGGCCCGGTCGAGGACGGGATGACATTACTCTCACCGCACACCTTCATGATGTCCGGCGCATGACCGCCCCCAGCCCCTTCTGTGTGGAACGTATGAATCGTCCTTCCCTTGAACGCGGCAATCGTGTCGTCCACAAAGCCACTCTCGTTCAAAGTATCGGTGTGGATCAGGACCTGAACGTCCATGTCGTCCGCGACGCTCAGGCACTGGTCGATGGCAGCCGGCGTTGCGCCCCAATCCTCGTGGAGCTTCATTGCACAGGCTCCCGCCTCGATCTGCTCGATGAGGCCCCCCGGAGTACTGGCATTACCCTTTCCGTAGAAACCCACGTTGACCGGGAAGGCTTCCGCGGCTTGGAGCATCCGCTCGATGTGCCACGGGCCTGGTGTACAGGTCGTGGCGGTGGTGCCAGAGGCCGGCCCGGTACCTCCACCCAAGAGGGTCGTCACGCCGGAATAGAGTGCCTCGTCGAGCTGCTGTGGACAGATGAAGTGCACGTGGGTGTCGATCCCACCGGCAGTGACGATCTTGCCCTCGCCGGCGATGATCTCGGTACCGGGTCCGATGACGATGTCGACGCCGGGTTGGATGTCAGGATTGCCGGCCTTCCCGATGTGCGCGATGCGACCGCCCAGCAGTGCGATGTCGGCCTTTACAATGCCCCAATGATCCAGAATGACGGCGTTGGTAATCACCGTATCCACGGCTCCCGCGACACGCGAGCGCTGGGACTGCCCCATGCCGTCGCGGATCACCTTGCCGCCGCCGAATTTCACCTCCTCCCCGTAGGTCGTATAATCCTTTTCGACCTCGATCAGGAGATCCGTGTCGGCCAACCGGACGCGGTCCCCGACGGTCGGACCAAACATCTGCGCGTATGCGGCGCGGCTCATGCTATGTGGCATATCTGCTTACCTCGACGGAGGCTGCGGTAGCGCGCCCATGACCGCAGCCTGAAACCCGAATATGAGACGCGCCCCCACGTACGGGACGAGTCGGACCTCGCGGGATTGTCCCGGCTCGAAGCGCACCGCCGTACCGGCGGGGATGTCGAGTCGGTGTCCCAATGCGAGCTGCCTGTCGAACACGAGTGCCTGGTTCGTCTCCGCGAAGTGGTAGTGACTGCCGACCTGGATCGGCCGGTCGCCGCTGTTGGAGACCTGGAGTGTGGCCACCGGCCGACCGGCGTTGAGCACCAATGAGCCGGCGGCGGGGATGATTTCACCCGGTATCATGTCGGCTCCAGGTGCACGGAGCGACGCCCGACACTGACATTCCGCCACCAACGAACCCCAAGACAGATGCCGAACGCATGCAGTGCCGCGGTTGCCAGGGCAAAGCCGGCGGCATACAGAGGAAAACTGGCGGCACCGACCTCCGTCCCATGGGCGTGACCGTGAAAGAACGCGAAGGTCGCGACGAGCGCGGCCCCCATCCACACGGGAGCCACTACCGCCAGCGCGACCAACAGTCCCAGCACGATGACGGATGAGGCGACGATCGGTTCGACGAGGGGAAGGTGAAGGCCCGCGGAGGCGGCCGCGAAACCGGTCAGCATCATACCGACAAAAACCGCCGGCCAAACCCACAGTGCACGGCCGCCAGCCAGGCCGCTCCAGACACCCACCGCAACCATGACGAGAAGGTGGTCAGCTCCGCTCAGCGGATGGGTAACACCGAGGAGCCACGAATCAAACGGACCGGGAGCCGCCTGCGCGGCGGTCGAGATCAGCAACGCGATAATCGGGGTGAGATAGAGTGTCAGACGTCTCATGAGGTACTCCTTCAGCGGATGGGATCGTGAATGGTGACCAACTTTGTGCCATCGGCGAACGTAGCTTCCACCTGGATCTCGGGAATCATCTCCGGAATGCCTTCCATGACCTGGGCGCGATCGAGAACCTTTCCTCCCGCGGACATGAGATCCGCGACTGACCTGCCTTCGCGCGCGCCTTCCACCACGAAATCCGTAATGAGCGCCACGCTCTCGGGATAATTGAGCCGCAGCCCCTTTTGCAGCCGCCCGCGCGCCACCAATGCCGCCATGGCGAGCATCAACTTGTCCCTTTCGCGTGGAGTCAGATTCATGTCACTCTCCCGTTTAACAAGACCACATTTTCGGCACCCCGAACGGCGTGGGGTCCGCCCTGCAATCGAGTTCTTGCAAGACGCTATGCAGTGCGCACTTCAGATCCCAAGCCATGCCGGCGGCGAGGCGCACTACAACCAGGCCCGCGACCAGGGTCACCGCGCACTGACACTCCATGGAAGGTGCAACTTCGCGCAGGCGTTCCACCGTGCCCTCAGGGTCGGAACCGGAGTAGATGAGTGTTGCCAGCGCGTGAGAGTTCGCCAGGAGCGCCGGCTCGCGGAGCTGTCCGAATGTGTCCCCGGCAATACGAAAAGCATCCGCCCAGATCAGTCGGCCATCCCTGCTGACCTGCCAGCGCTCGGTGACCTCCCCGCCCAGGAATTTCTCTCCATGAGCGCTCCGGCCCAGCACCAGACACTCCAGTGCCACGAATTCGCAGTTGCCATGGAGCTCGATCCGCGTCTGCCGCGAAAGGCGTGCCCGGTCGAACACGATGGTCTCCTGCGGCAACCAGGCCAGCCGCGATCCCGGGTGCGCTGTCAGCCTGGTCACGACGCTTGCGGGCTCGCTCAGTGAGCGATACACCTTCTCGGCTGCCTGGGAGCTCACCAGGATCGTTGCGCCCGCCCGGGTCGTGACACTCATTTCGAGCCGATCACCTCCGGCGATTCCGCCGGAGGTATTTACGACAACGACTTCCGGCACTGCTGTATCCACAGGTCTCGGAAACAACAGGCGCAGCGGCGAGCGTTGCATGACGTCGACAACCCGCGTTCCATGCTCGTCGCTGTCCAGGACCACGCGGGCGCTACCTTCCGCACGCTGCAATTCGGTGTCGGAGATCGTTTCCGCGTGATCCGGGGGCATGGCCTTAGAATCCCGCCAGTCCCTGCGGGCTGTTGTAGGGGATGCTCATGCGAGTCACTTCGTTGAGCGAGCCGTCGGGTTGGGTCGCATAACCGACCAGGCTCGCGGCGTTGCCGTAGATCTGGTACACGTACGCACCGTCCGGACTGATCCAGTTGTCACTGGGGCCGCTGCTCACACTGCCATTGAGAGCCCGGAAGGTGCCGTCGCCCGGCACTTTCGGACAAGCGGGGTCCTTGGCGATGGAAATGACGTTGCCGTCGATACGAAAGCTGCTGAGGTTGCTGTAGCCGAAGTTGGTGGCGAACACCATCTGGTCATCCGGCGACAGGGCCAACCAGCACAGTTCCGAGGGTTTGCCCGCACTCGTATCGATCTGGACAGGTGGGCCGACACTGATATTGCCATCCGCATCGATGCTACACAGAGCGACGCCGTCGCCCACGGCCTCTCCAATGACGAAGTGATCCGGTCGGTGGTGTAGGAACACAGGGTAGAACGGCGATGCGCCGCCTGCGTCATGAAAGCTCGGCGCCCCCAGTTTGCCGTCCACTCCCACCCGGAATACCACCAGTCCATCCGGGTCCGGCGCGTTGGAGGCGATCGACTTCGGGGCGCCGTTGCGTTGTACCCAGATGATCGGTGAGCCGTCAGGATTGGCGTGGGGGCGCTCGTCGAACGTCGTTCCGACGATCAGGAATCGCTCATCGGGGGATAGAACGACCATGGTCGGCACGCGGTCGCTCTTGTCCATGGTGTTGGCGGAATATTTCTGCGGGCGCGGGGTGAGGCGACCCTCTCCATCGACCGACATCAGGCGCAGGTGGTCCGGCCCGAACGAGTGCAGGACGTAGAGCGTGCCGGTCGAGGGAGCGTACGCCAGCGACTTCGCCGTGCCGCTGCGACCGGCGACGATGTTGCCTGTGCGCTTCACATCCAGCAGAGTCAGTGCTCCATTCTCGCCGACAGCGAAACTCGAGACCGAGTTGTCGCCGCCGTTGGTGGCAAACAGAAAGCGCCTATCGGGCGAGAGAATCACACTCGCGGCCCCTTCGAACGCGTTCGGCGCGCTCTCCTGGCCGCTGATCGGCTTGAAGACGCCGGAGCCCGCGCCGCCGGTGAGGATTCTCTGCGCCTCGGTCAGCGCTCCGTTGGGTGCCCGCAGGTAATGGACGACGCAGTTGCGCACCTCATTGGTTTGCATGTAGAGGTGACCGCCACGGGTCATGGACGCCATGTCAGGCTGTGCGCCCATGCTCTGCGGGGTCATCCCGGATTTCGCTGTTGCCATACTGATATCTCCTGTGCGAATCGTTTCAATCAAGGTTTATCCAACAAGGGGTAGAATTGCGTCCAGACCTCGTCCTTCTTGGCGCTCGCGATGTGGCAGTACGCGCACTCCTCCTTCGGTTTCACGTGCGCGGTCGGCGCCTTCGGCTCGTGGTGGTTGAAGTTGAAATACCCCCAACCGTTGGTGGCCGCGAAGCGCTTGGAATCCTTCACCGTGACATCGGCGCCATTCCAAGGGCCCGGAAAATAGCCTCGCCCGGAGGGCTCGGTGCGTGAGCCGTCCGGATTCTGCGCGGGCAGTGTGAGCTGCAGCTCCTTGAACAGGATGGTGCCTTCCGGGAAAACATGGGTTTTCTTGTAGATCTCGTAGGAGCCGGGCTCGATATAGACGTTGTGGAATTCGGGGAAGTTCGCCTTGCCACCGTTCAAGGCGTTCGGCGTCAGGGGTGAGCCGACATACACCCATTCGTGAAAATTCTTCGGCAGAAGCAGGTCTCCGGAAGCGGTGTATTCCGGCAGATAGCGTTTGGGGGCGGGGCTGTCGCTGTTGGAGCCTTGCGCAAAAACGGCGCTCAGACCCAGGCCAGTTACCATGACTACAATGAAGGCTACCGATCGCGCACGCATCGTGGGTCTCCTCGAGGGTTGTGGGCGGAGGACGCTGCCGATTTTAAGAAGCGTCTCGGGACAAACACTGATCTGTGTCAGATTCGGCGCGAGATTCACGGCGGCAGCGCGCCCGCGGTGCGCGAGCTCGTCAGGGATTGCCGGGGCTGAACTGCCGACGCCAGGCTCCGGGATTCATCCCGGCAAACCTGCGGAACACCCGGGTGAAATGCGCCTGATCGGCCATTCCACACTCCAACGCGATCTGCGCCAGGGGCACGTCCGAGGACAGAATGAGTGTCTGGCTTTGCCGGATACGGCGCCTGGCGATGTGGACGCCTGGAGACTCACCGAAGCTTGCGCGGAAAGCGCGATAGAAGTGACCTACGCTCAAACGGACCATGTGGGCGAGATCGCTCATGCGGATGGTCGAGGCGATGTGGGCGTCGACATACTCCTCGATCCGCCTCTCTTGCCACGGCGCGAGGCCACCTTTCAGGACAGATGGCTTCGGCACGAGTGGTACGGTCTCTGCGCGGTGCCCGTCCAGCAGCCGCGTAGCCTGCTGAAGACAAGCCCTCGCGGCGGACAGATCACTCTCCAACGTTTCGGAGGCTGCGACGAGGAGTCGCGTCAGTATTTTCCTATCGACACGGTCCGTGGTCCGGTCGGATTGCATGTGACTCCTCCCACCTTGCGCTGCAGGTTGCTCGAGCCATGGCCGGAGAATTTAGTCGGCGTGGCGACGCGAAAACCATGCAACCATGGGTAGGGGCGGATAACCCCAAGGTGAGAGGCGGGCAGATCAGGGTCTGGGAGGGCTGGCGATTCCCGCATCGGTCAGCTTATCTGACATGCGCGCAAGCTCCGGAAGCGAGGCTGCCTGCATCTTGCGCATGACGTTGCCCCGGTGAATCTTGACGGTCATCTCGCTGATGCCGATCTCCCCACCGATCTGCTTGTTGAGACGTCCGCTGACCACGTGGGCCATCACTTCGCGCTCACGCAGGGTCAGCGACTCGAAGCGCTCGCGCAGGGTTCCCAGTTCCCGTTCGCGATTCAGGCGGTCCCGCTCACGGGTCAATCCAAGTTGAATCGCATCGAGCAGGTCCTGATCTCTGAAGGGCTTGGTCAGGAACTCGATGGCCCCGCCCTTCATGGCCTGCACCGACATGGGGATGTCGCCGTGCCCGGTGATGAAGATGATAGGCAGATTGATGTTGGCCGCGGCAAGCTCTCGCTGCAGCTCAAGGCCGCTGCGCCCGGGCAACCTGACATCCAGAATGAGGCAGGTCGGGCCGGTGGGCAGCTCGGACTCGAGGAATTCGGGCAGGGAGCCCATCGACCTCGACTGGAGGCCGACGGTGCGCAGGAGGCACTGCAGCGCTTCCCGGACGTCCGGGTCGTCATCGATGATCAATACTGTAGGGTTTGCCTCCGTCATGATATCCGCCCATGGCATTCGAGGAGATCGTACCTGTGCGATACGGCAGTTTAACCTGCTGAGGTCCTATGTAATTACCACCAAAGCGGTATTGCCGCGGCCGGATGGACTTGTCCACTCTGCGTGGCTATGGGCGGAGCGACGGAGTACCCCGTGGGGCATGTAATCTCGATCGTCGATGATGACGAGGCCAGCCGCGAGGCCTTGGCGGTTCTCATCCGATCGCTGGGTTTCGCCGGCGAGTCGTTCGAATCCGCCGCCGAGTTCCTGGCCTGGCCGCGTCTGCCCGAGACCTCGTGCCTGATCGCCGACATCAACATGCCCGGGATGACCGGAGTGGAGCTGTATCGTCACCTGTTGAGAGTGGGTTGTCCCATTCCGACCATACTGATCACCGCCTATCCGGAGGATGAAGGCCGGGCTCGAGCCATGGCTGACGGGGTGATCGCTTACCTCAGCAAACCCTGCAGCGAGCGCGCCTTGCTCGGATGTGTACAGTCGGCGCTACAGCTCAGCGAAGGGGGTCACGATCCGACATGATCACTGCCTCGTGGTTCACCGCACCCTTGCACAGTGGCCCGTCCGAGGTATTGAATGAAGATGGCGAGTTTGTTCTATACAGGTCGTGGCGTGCAACCGCCGGGGGCTCGCGTCAAAAGATCCTGACGCGGCTGCTCATCACCGAGCAACCGACGTCGGCGGCCCTCAATCGACTCAATCACGAGTACGAGCTGAAAGACCAGCTCGACCTTGCGTGGGCGGCGCGCCCACTCGAGCTGGTACGCGAGCAGGGGCGGCCGGCATTGCGCCTCCTCTGTCCCGGAGGCACGCCGCTCAGCCGGCTCATCGGTAACCCGATGGAGATCGACGTGTTTTTGCGCCTGGCTATCGCGGTGGCGAGTGCGGTTGCGCAGTTGCATGCTCGAGGGCTCTTGCACAAGGATCTGAAGCCGACCAACGTGCTGGTGGATGTCGCGGCGGGCCAGGCCTGGCTGACCGGGTTTGGAATCGCCTCATGTTTGCCGCGAGAGCGGCAATCGCCGGATCCACCCGAGTTCATTGCTGGAACACTCGCGTACATGGCGCCGGAGCAGACCGGCCGCATGAATCGCTCGATCGACTCGCGCAGCGATCTCTACTCGCTCGGAGTGACGTTCTACCAGATGTTGACGGGTCGCCTGCCGTTTACGGCTTCCGATCCGTTGGAATGGGTGCACTTCCATATCGCGAGACGGCCACCATCTCCCGGGGAGCGGTTGGAGAATCTTCCGCAACCCCTGTCGGCCATCGTCCTGAAGTTGCTCGCCAAGACCGCCGAGGAGCGCTATCAGACCGCGGCGGGCCTCGAGCGTGATCTGCGGCGTTGCCTGGCTGAGTGGCAGCTTCACGGGCGCATCGAAGAATTCGGGCTCGGGAAAGATGACACGCCAAGCCGTCTGCTCGTACCCGAGAAGCTGTACGGGCGTGCCCACGAGATCCAGGCTCTGATCGAATCCTTCAACCGCATGGTGCGCTCCGGCGTCCCGGAGTTGGTGCTCGTTCGCGGCTACTCCGGCATCGGCAAGTCCTCCGTGGTCAACGAGCTCCACAAAGTTCTCGTGCCGCCGCGAGGCCTGTTCGCATCGGGCAAATTCGACCAGTACAAGCGCGACATCCCCTACTCCACGCTGGCGCAAGCCTTTCAGGGCCTGATCCGGCCGCTGCTCGGCAAGCCGGAGCCGGAGTTGCAGGGTTGGCGCGATGCCCTGCGGGAGGCGTTGGGTCCGAACGGACTGCTCATCGTCGATCTCGTTCCGGAGTTGAAGCACATCATAGGCGAGCCGCCGGAGGTTCCTGTACTGGCGCCCGTGGATGCCCAACGGCGTTTTCAGTTGGTCATCCGCAGATTCCTGGGTGTGTTCGCCCGTCCGGAGCATCCGCTGGCCCTGTTCCTCGATGACCTGCAATGGCTCGATGCGGGGACCCTCGACGTGCTGGAGGACCTGCTGAGTCAACCTGACGTACGGCATCTGATGTTGATTGGCGCTTATCGCGACAATGAGGTCGATGACACGCATCCGCTGATGCGCAAGATCGATGCGATTCGCAATGCCGGCACAGCGGTGCGGGAAGTAAGTCTCACGCCGCTCACCCGCGCTGACGTGGAACACTTGCTCGCGGATTCATTACGGTGCGGATCGCATGAGACCGGTCCGCTGGCGGCCCTGGTGCACCAGAAAACGGCGGGCAATCCGTTCTTTGCCATCCAGTTCCTGACTCTGCTCGCGCAGGAGGACCTGATCAGGTTCGAGCACCGCCAGGCACGTTGGTCATGGGACCTCGAGGGGATACACGCCAAGGGCTACACTGACAATGTCGTCGATCTGATGGTGGGCAAGTTGAGCCGCCTGTCCGAGCGTGCCCGGACCGGGGTGCAGCAGCTGGCGTGTCTCGGTAACAGCGTCCCGGGCGCGCTGCTCGCAACCCTTTGCGGCTGTTCCGAGGCAGACATCCATCCTGTTCTGGGAGAGGTCATCCAGGCAGGCCTCGTTCTGCATTCCGAAGGCTCCTACGCCTTCGTCCACGACCGCGTGCAGGAGGCCGCCTATTCGCTGGTTCCGGAGCCCCTGCGTGCCGCGACGCACTTGCGGATCGGCAGATTGCTGCTGGCGAGCCTGCCGGCCCCACAACAGGAAGAGGGAATCTTCGAGATCGTCAATCAGCTCAACCGCGGGTCGCACCTGATCGCCTCGGCCGCGGAGCGCCGCCGTGTGGCTGAGCTGAATCTTCTGGCTGGCAACAGGGCGAAGAGCTCGAGCGCCTACGCCTCGGCGCTGAGCTACCTGATGCTCGCGCGGGCCCTGGTGAGTGAAGCGCGCTGGGACCAGGAGTACGGCTTGCTGTTTGCCATCGAGGCCAACATCGCCGAGTGTGAGTTGTTGACCTCGGATATGTCCGCCGCGGACAGACGGCTCCTGGAGCTGACACAAAGGGCCGGCAACACGCACGACATGGCGGTTGTCACACGTTTACGGCTGACGCTGTATACCACTCTGGATCGCAGTGACCTGGGCATACAAGTCTGCGTCGAATACCTGCGGCGCAGGGGCATTCACTGGTCCAACCGTCCTTGCCTGGGCCAGGTCATGCAGGAATACAACCGCATCTGGTCGCAACTGGAAGGGCGGCGGATCGAGGATCTCCTCGACTCAGCGCCACTTACGGCGCCGGAGGTCCTCGACACCCTCGAGGTGCTGACCGAGGCCGTGACGCCGGCTCTCTTCTGGGACGAGAATCTGTCCTCGCTCGTCATCTGTCACATGGTGAATCTCAGCCTGGAGCACGGAAACACGGACGCCTCGTGTTTCGCCTATGTCTGGTTCGCCATCATCGCCGGGCCGCGTTTCGGTAATTATGACGCCGGAGCCCGCTTTGGTCGTCTGGGTTATGACCTGGTGGAGAAGCGCGGTTTGAAGCGCTTTCAAGCCCGGACTTACATGTCATACGGTGACATTGTCCTGCCCTGGACGACCCATGTGCGCACCGGCCGCGATCTCGTGCGACGGGCGTTCCAGGCGGCCGAGCACAACGGGGATCTGACGTTTGCCGCCTACAGCCGTGATCACCTGGTCACGAACTATCTGTCCGCTGGGGATCCGCTGCCGGAGGTCCAGCGTGAGGCGGAAAGTGGCCTGCGGTTCGCGCACAAGGTGCGGTTCGGGCTGGTCGTGAGCCAGATCACCGCTCAACTGGGACTCATCCGCACCTTGCGTGGTTTGACGCCGACATTCGGCTCTTTCAACGACGCGGGGTTCGATGAGCAGCGCTTCGAGCGGGACCTCGCCGACAATCCCGCACTGGGCGAGGTGTTGTGTTGGTATTCGATCCGTAAGCTGCAGGCACGCTTCTTCGCGGGAGACTACATGGCGGCCATCGCGGCCTCCCTGCAGGCGCAGCGACTGCTGTGGACCTCGCCCTCCCAGTTCGAGACCGCCGAGTTTCACTACTACGGGGCGTTGGCGCGAGCGGCTGCCTGTAGTACAGATCCGGAGCATCGGCACGAGCACCTGCAGGCGCTACGCTTACACCATGCGCGGCTGCAGTTGTGGGCAGTGAACTGCCCGGAGAATTTCCAGAACCGGGCAGCATTGGCGGCAGCCGAGATCGCACGGATAGAAGGCCGCGATCTCGAGGCCCAACATCTGTACGAAGAGGCCATCACATCCGCTCACGCGAGTGGATTTGTCCACAACGAAGCGGTTGCCTACGAATGCGCCGCGCGCTTCTACGCCGATCGGGAGTTTGGCAGGTTCGCGCTGAGCTATCTGAAGGAGGCCAGGGATCGCTATCTGCGCTGGGGCGCCGACGGCAAGGTGCGCCAGCTCGATGAGCTGCATCCGCAGCTGACGACCCGGATGACGAGCCTGGTCTCCACGAGCACGATCGGCGCACCTGTCGGGTACCTGGACCTCGGCATGGTGATCAAACTATCACAAGCCGTGTCGGGCGAGATTGTCCTGGAGAGGCTGGTGGATACTCTCATGCGCGTCGCCATCGAGCATGCGGGTGCGGAGCGCGGTCTGCTGGTGCTGGCGCGCGGCGATAAGTATCGCATCGTGGCGGAAGCTACGATCCAGGCCGACCGGGTCAACGTCGGGCCCCGGCAATCGGGAGTGAATGCCGATGATCTGCCCGAGTCCGTCCTCCACTATGTCGTGCGTACCGGGGAGACCCTGCTGCTGCACGATGCCTCGGGTGAGAAGTCATTTTCCGCCGACCCTTACATCGCCCGGCATCATTCGCGGTCGATGCTCTGCCTGCCGCTGCTGAAGGAGTCGAGGCTGCTGGGCATGCTCTATCTTGAAAACAATCTTACCTCGCACGTCTTCACGCCCAGCCGGATGGTGGTTCTCAAGCTGCTGGCGTCCCAGGCGGCGATCTCGCTCGAGAATATCCGTCTATATGGCGAGTTGCAGCAACGCGAGGCGAATGTCAGGCGTCTCGTCGACGCCAACATCATCGGAATCTTCATCTGGCGGATGCCGGGCTCGGTGGTGGAGGCGAACGAGGCGTTCCTGCGGATGCTTGGCTACGATCGCGACGATCTGCTCTCGGGCCGCATCAACTGGAAGGAATTGACTCCGCCCGAGTGGCAGGAGACCGATGCCCAGCGCATGACGGAGCTGCAGACCACCGGGACGATTCAACCGTACGAAAAGGAGTACCGCCACAAAAGCGGCCATCTTGTCCCGGTACTCATCGGCTGTGCCCGGTTTGACGGCGAGCGTGATGATGGTGTGGCCTTCATAGTGGATCTCACCGAGCGCAGGAAGGCGGAGCAATCCATACGTGAAAGCGAGCAGCGCTACCGTGAGGCACAGATGGAGCTTGCGCATGCAAACCGGATTGCGACGCTTGGCCAGATGTCCGCCTCGATCGCACACGAGATCAACCAGCCCGTCGCCGCGACCGTGACCAATGCCCAGGCGGCATTGCGTTTTCTGGATGCGCGCGAGCCGGATTTCGCTGAGGTCCGGCAGGCGTTGCAACGCATCGCGAAACTCGGCAACCGGGTCGTCGATGTGATCGGCCGGATTCGCGCGCTGGTCCAGAAAGGACCGCCGCGCCAGGACCAGTTCCCGCTCAACGAGGCGATCCAGGAGGTCGTTGCATTGAGCCACAGCGAGCTGGTCAAGCGCGGGGTCGCCGTTTGCAACGAGTTCGGCGCGGGACTTCCGCTGGCTCGCGCGGATCGCATCCAATTACAGCAGGTGATTCTCAACCTGTTGGTGAATGCTCTCGAGGCGATGACTACCTCGTCCGAGCGCCCGCGGCAGTTGCGCATCAGCAGCGCCCGGATGACGTCGGGGGATCTCATTGTGAAGGTTGAGGATTCCGGACCCGGGTTGGACCCGAGCAACGCCGCCCGCCTCTTCGACCCGTTCTACAGCACCAAACCCGGAGGACTCGGCATCGGCTTGTCGATCTGCCGGTCGATCATCGAGGCGCACGAGGGGCGACTGTGGGCGGAGTCGAGCGATCTGGGAGGCGCGGCTTTTGCTTTTACGGTGCCGGCGATGCCGCACAGCGAGCCCGAGTCCCGCGGCGTCGGTTGGAATAATCATTATTCCCTCCAGGAATAGCAACTCCTTCGTTCCGGGCCGCAATAAATCGCAAGCTGACAAGGTCTTTCGACTGTCCGGAAGTAACAAGACACGAAACCCTTCTAACGGGAGATGAGTAGATGAAGACCCTGAGTTACGTCCTGTCGGCCGGCGCGGCGGTGGGCCTCGCCCTTGCGGCGACCGCGCAAGCGGCGCCGAACAATTTTGATGTCGGACATGCGGTGTTCGTCATGAGCAATGACGCCGACGCCAACGAGGTGATCGTTTACCAGCGCAACCCTTACGGAACCCTGTTCGCGCCGCACCGGTTCAAGACCGGCGGGCGTGGCAGCGGCGGTAAGGGAGATCCGTTGGCCTCACAAGGTTCGTTGACCTTGAGCCAGGATCATCAGTGGCTGTTTGCCGTCAACGCCGGCAGCGGCACCTTGACGGTGTTCCGTATCGAAGGCCCTTTTCTGATTCAAACTGACCGGGTTCCGACCGGAGGCGCCGAGCCCACCGCGGTCGCACAGCACGGGAATCTGGTTTACGTCCTCAATGCGGCCGGCAGCAGCAGCGTCGTGGGTTTCGCATTCCACGGCGGCCATCTGACGGAACTCCAGAATTCACAGCACTTTTTGAGTACCAACGGCGCGAATCCGGGATCGGTGGCTTTCAGCAGTGATGGCAAGTCACTGTTGGTGACGGAGAAGACCGGTAACAATATTGACACATTCAGCGTGGCTTCCAACGGCGCACTCTCGCCCATCAAGGTCAACCCCAGCGTCGGGCCGGGCGCCTTCGCCGCGACCACCGCACCCAATGGCACCGTGCTCGTCTCCGAGACTGGCTCGGGAGGCACTACGTCAGCCATTTCGTCGTACCACATCCAAATCGACGGCAGCCTGACCCCGGTCAGTGCTAGCGTGCCAACGCTCGGCGCGGCCAACTGTTGGAACGTCGTCACGCCTGATGGGCGCTTCATCTATGTATCGAATGCCGGCAGCTCGACAATCGCCGGTTTCTCGATCGCCCCATCCGGCGCGTTGACGCCCATCCCGGGCACGATCGTCGGAACCAACCCCGCCGGTTCGGGCAACCTGGACGTTGCCATCAGCTCGGATGGCAAGTTCCTTTATTCGCTCAATTCGGCCGGCGGTACGGTCGGCGCATTTGCGATCAATGCTGACGGATCTCTGACGAATCTCGGGACGATAGGTGGCTTGCCGGCAGGCTCCAGCCTGAACGGGATCGCTGCCGACTGACGAGTGGAGTGGCGTGAGGCTGTTGAGCGGCCTCGCGCCACTCTGGGCGTCCTTCGGAGTACACTCCCGCTGGAGCTCGCGGCGCCGTTGTCGTGCGCGTTGAGACACCATGCCGAAGTCACTCCGTAAAGCTCGCCATCCCATTGACGACGCGCTCTCCTCGCGGAAGCGACACAAGCCGCCGCCGCATGAGTTCGTACTCGACGCACTCGCCTCGATGTCGCCCAGTACGAGACTGATGTTCGGCTGCCTCGCGATTTATGTCGAGGAGAAAATTGTATTGATTCTCCGTGAGCGACAGGACTCCAAGGCAGACAACGGGGTGTGGCTCGCGACGACGGCTGACCATCACGAGAGCCTGCGGCATGAGTTTCCGAACATGCGATCGATCAAGCTGTTCGGAAAGAAAGTCACCGGCTGGCAGGTTCTCCCGACGGACTCGTCGGACTTCGAAGAGGCGGCGCTGCGAGCATGCGCCCTTATACGCGCGGGCGACGCTAGAATCGGCAAGGTCCCAAAGAAACGGATCACCCGGAAGCCTCGCGCATAGGTGTGAGCTATCACCCTGTGGCCGCAGGCCCGGCCACGACGCCTCGCCGGAACCGGCGGCGTCTCATTTCCCACAGGCGCGGCCGTTGCGGATCACCTCTTGCCCAGAATGCTCCGAAGCTGCGTCGGACTGGGCATGCCCGCGAAGACATTGAGGTGCTGGTGCTCGTCCAGGTACACCAGGCCGGGCGTGCCATAGATGTGCAATTGCTGCATCAAAGCCTCGTTCGTGGCAATGGTCGCGTTCGTCGCAGGCTGCGAAGTCGATTTCGGCGCGATGCCGCCCTGGTCAAAAGAGCGCTCCTGCCGCTCGAACGTCGCCGCTGGATTGGCGGACTCGAGGATCGCAGCGTCTTTGCCACGACTGTCGGCGTCGATGACCGCAACCAGCAGGTACCTGACTTGTACATCCGGCGCCGTAGCCGTTTGCATCGCCTTCCACAGCTCATGACAGAAGGGACACTCCGGGTCCGTAAAGATATAAACCACCCGGGCGGATGACGGAGCCCCGACGGGAATCCACCTGGCATGCTCCAATTGTTGCGCCAATCCGGAAGACTCAGTTGCAGAGCCTGGCACCCAGGTCCCGGCCACGGCACCTCCTCCAATCGCGACGGTCAGGCAGAGCAAGAAGGCAATGAGCTGTTTCAAGTGAGCCTCGGTAGTCAGGTGTGGCGCGCTTCCGCGCCCTTGCGTGAGTAGACCGGAGAACACCGTCATCTATTGCAATAAGAGTCCAGCCCGCGCGGTCCTCTTCCTCATCCATACGCAACGACCGATGAAAGGAGAGCCTGATGTTCGACATGAAGAATCTGACAAAGTTGAAAGTGCTCGATGAGCAGAGCCCCGCGGCGATGAAAGCCTTCTGGGAGTTCAATGATGCCGCCTTCGCGGACGGTGCCTTGAGCGGCCGGGTGAAGCAGTTGATCTCCGTCGCCGTCGCGCTGACGACGCAGTGTCCTTATTGCATTGCGCTGCACACCAAGGCCGCCCGCGATGCGGGCGCGACCGACACCGAGCTCTCCGAGGCTGCGATCGTCGCCGCCGCGATCCGAGCGGGCGGAGCCATTACTCACGCGACTCATCTGTTCGGGACCTGAAGCGAACAGACTCAGGCCAGCCAACAGACCGTTGGCTGCGCCGCTTCAGAGCGCGCGATGATCTTGCACCGCTTCCTCGAGTCCCGCCTTCATACTAGCGAATCGCTCATCGAGCGCCACCGGGTTGTTCCAGTTGAGCTCGACCATCTCAGCGCGGGTCTGATCGCCTCGGACCAACTCGATTTCGTCCGCTTGCATCGCCGCGACCACGGCTTGCACGACAGCTGCAGCAGGCTCGCGGGCGAAGCCCAGCTCAGGGCCGGCGCGCGAGGTTCTCATCATCGGTGTCTCAGTCCCCGACGGGTAGACCGTCAACACCTTGACGCCCTCCCCGCTCAGTTCGCGTCGCAGGGCCTCGCCGAATTGCGCAAAGCCGGCTTTCGCCGCGCAGTACGTGGCATAGAACGGCATGCCGATCAGCGCCGCCGCCGAGGTGATGTTGACAACCATGGCCTCGCCAGCGGCGCGCAAATGAGGCAGTGCCAGGCGGGTCAGTAGTATCGGGGCGAGCAAGTTGACGTCGAGCATCGTCCTGATGTCCTCTTCCGTCGTCTTTTCCAGCCGACTGGCACGGACACCACCCGCGTTGTTCACCAGGACGTCGAGTCCGCCGAGAACGTCCAGGGTTTCCTGCACGCTGGCGAGGCGCCCTGCCTCGGCAGTGACATCAGCCGCAATGCCTTCGGCGCGCCCGCGCTTGGCGCGAAGGTGGCTGACCGCTTCGCGCACCGCCCCTTCACGTCGGCCGGTAATCACTACGGCTGCGCCTCGCGCGCACAACTCTTCAGCCAGGGCGAGACCGATGCCACTCGAGCCCCCGGTGATCAATACGCGCTTACCAGCAAGGTTCATGCGGGATTCCTGTTTTTGAGTTCTCTGATGCCTCGCGCGCGGCATTCTAGAGCGATCGCTAGAAAATACAACCGCACCCGTCCCTTCGGCCCACGTGGTGGTGTCAAAGCACCTTGTCCTTCACGGCCGGCCAGTTGCCCTGGGCCTTGGTGATAATACCTGACTGGTCCTTGTTGAAGATCTCGAGCGCCTTCGGGTTGTTGTTCAGATAGAGTTTCCCGTTGACCACCTTGCCCGTCTCCGGGTCGACATCGACTTTCTCGCCGAAGGCGGTACCCACCACACAGAACCCGCCGAACTCGGGGATGTAGGTCTTGGGGTCTTTGAGAAAGGTCCGCCGGTGCTCCTCCGTCGCAAACAGATACCGCGCCCCACCGTAGGTTGCGGAGATTGTTGCAATGCCATGCGTGGGTTTGCCGCCGTCGAAGAAGGCGACGGGGTCATAACCGCCGAGCGCTACACCCTGCGCGTCGAGGTTGATCTCGGACTTCGAGCCCGGAACCCCCGCCTGGGCGGTGAGGCCAGCCTGGATCGTCATGACCATGAGCGCCGCGACGAACGGTTTCAGTATTCTGGTGCGCACGTACCTGTTTTCCTTTGAATCGATTGAGAGCCGATCCGCGCTCCATACGGGGGACAGGGGCTTCCGGTTACGGCACGTCAGCGTGTGTCAGGCGATTTCACGTTCCCGGCGGCTTCTCGGGCAATTTAATGCGCTCATTGCCGGTCCTCTTGTAACCCAACGCTCACAGATCACGTAGATAGGGTGGGAGTGTGGATGGCCGAAAGTGAGGCTCAACTCAAAGCGTGGATGCTGGAGGGACTGGACGGCGATGACGCAGCGCATGCGGCATTGCTACAGGCCCTCGTGCCTCTTTTGCAGTCATTCTACCGACGGCGGCTTCGCGGAGCGGATGAGGACGCACAAGACCTCGTGCAGGAGACGCTGATCTCGGTACATACGCGCCGCGCCTCTTATGACCGCAACCGTCCCTTTACCGCGTGGCTTTACGCCATCGCGCGCTATCGCCTGGTGGATCACTATCGCCGGCACAAAGTGTCCGTGTCGATCGAGGATCTGGAAGATATCCTGGCTGCCGAGGGTTTCGAGGAGCAAGTCACTGCACGAATGGACATAGATAGTCTTCT
>DAITMW010000063.1:8613-26741 GCA_036834945.1 Steroidobacteraceae bacterium | reverse complement strand
CCGCCTCATGCGCCACACCTCGCGCACGCGCGACCAACCCCTCACGCGCCACACCACGCGCACGCGCGACCGACCCCCCACGCGCCACACCACGCGCACGCGCGACCAACCCCTCACGCGCCACACCGCGCCGCGTCACCGTACAATATCGCGTGCAAACACCCGTGTCGCTCGATACGAGTTATCGATCGTTATCCATAAATAATGTCTTAACTTCAAACACACTTTGTGTTTGAATTCCGACACTCACTCCAAATCAGACGACTCCCTCCTGCATGTCACGCAATTCAACACAGAAGCACAGGAGTATCGAGCACATTACGCGCTCCATCCTCGTTCTGCGCGGTCAACGCGTAATACTCGATCGAGAGCTCGCCACGATTTATGGAGTGACCACCCAAAGACTCCACCAACAGGTCGAGCGCAACGCCGCGCGCTTTCCCGAAGACCTCACGTTCCAGCTCACCCCCGAAGAAGCACAACTTTCGACATCGCAGATTGCGACCTCGAAAGGCGGCCGCGGGCAGAGTGCCAAATACCAGCCACGTGCCTTCACCGAGCACGGCGCGCTCCAAGCTTCGAATGTCCTGAACTCTCCGCGAGCCGTAGCGATGGGCGTCTATGTACTACGCGCCTTTGCGCATATGCGCGACCTCCTCGAATCCAACCGCGAACCGGCCCGCCGCTTCACGCAGCTCGAGAAGCGACTCGACAAAAAACTCCTCGAGCACGATCACGCCATCGACACCATCCGCACCCTTGTCTCCGCGATCCGCAGGCCGATGTACCACAAGATCCCGGGACCCGCGCGCCGACCGGTCGGCTTCAATCCCGATAATGGCGAGATGCCATGAGCCCCTGTGGCCATTGATCGCGTCATTGCGCGCGCTGAAGTCATGTCGCAGCAACTCGCCAATATTCACGACGCCTTCTTCAAGCAGGTATTGAGCGACCCTAAGCTTGCCAGCACATTTCTGCGCGAACACTTACCACCGGAGGTGGCGGAACTACTTGGCTCGAAGCTTCCGGTTCTGATACCGGGCTCATTCGTTGACGAAGAACTACGGCAGCACCACTCGGACCTGCTCTATCAGGTTCAGCTCAAAGGCCGCCGGGAGGCACTCGCCTACGTACTCATGGAGCAAGAGCTCACCCGATCCGGGCGCGCGCTTGCAACTATTGCGCTATCTGGTCCGCGTGCTGACCACATGCTACGAGCGGAACGACAAACAGCTCCCACTGCCTACCGTGCTCCCATTGCTGGCCCACCAAGGACCGGAAGGCTGGAATATCTCCTGCGAATTTACAGACCTGTTTGGCAGCGTGCCGGAGCCACTACGGCCTTACCTGCCTTCCTTTCGTCACGCGCTGGTCGATCTGGCGCCGATGGAGGACGCGGATCTTTCTGTCGAGGCGAAGTTGCGGGCTTTCTTGAAGCACGATACGTTGGAACGACTCGTGCCCGACCGAAAGGAGCGAATCATGGGATGGTTGACTCAACCGTACTACGACCAAGGTAAGGCCGAGGGGCTTGCCGAAGGTGAAACGAAAGGCGAAGCCAAGATCCTCGCCCGCCTCCTCGAGAAACGTTTCGGCATCATACCGGCCCCCGTTCGGCAGCGCATTTTCTCTGCGAATGCGGAATGCATCGAGGCGTGGGTCGAGCGCGCCCTGGATGCACCCGACCTGCAGGCTGTTTTCGAATCGAATTGATGTCCCACCAGGCATGCCTGGTCGAACCTCTCAGCGCTGCACCGGCACCTCGATATAACTGTCGTTATACCAGCGAATCTTGACCGGCACCTTGCCCCCCTCGTTCTCGAGGGACTCCGTACTGACGTCCTCGCCGGTGCCGTAGTTGATCTCCTCGTCGGGGCGTTTGTTGACGCCCAGGATGAGCACGATGCGGCTGCCCGCCTGGAGCTTGCGGCTGGTGAGGCGCTCGAACTTGAAGGACAGGATCTGGCGCTCGCCAGCCTTCAGGAGGCGGCGGTGGAGGCGATCCTTCGCGTAGCTGGCCCGCAGGGTGTAGGGCTCGAACAGCTGGACGTAGTCGCCGTTGGGCAGCAGGTCATAGGCGGCGATTCTCAGGTCGACGTCCAGCTTGTTGACGGTCAAGTCGAGCTTGCCCGACCAGGCGCCTCCCAGTTCCAGCGGCTTGGGCAAGGGGTCGCTCACGTAGGCCGTCGCGTTGCGGACATCGACGTTGTGGCTGGCGATATCCAGCTGCGGCGCCCAACTGCCCGCATCGCTGCGATCCGCGAGGTTTACCTCCTCGGTGACGAAGGTGGGCTCGGGCTTGGACTTGGATTTGGGTGATTTGCCGCCAGCGCCAGCGCCGGCGCCGCCCGCGGTGGCAGTCCTGGCCGCCTTACCCGCAGGGACGTGTTGCGCCAGCCGATGACTGGCATTGACGGCCGTCGCATCGAGGTAGAACTTGATCGAGCCATTGGCCATCGCGTCCAATGATTGGACGTGGCGCCACTCGTTACCTCCCATGACCTCGTAATTGACGCGGCCTTGCAGAAGTGCCGGCACGGCAGCGCCTTTCAACACGTGATCGAACCACTGATAGCGCAGCTCGCGCACGTCGATCTGCGCCGCGGCATCGAGCTGGTAGCCCCTCAACACGGATTGCGCCCCACCCACGGTCACACCGTCATCGTAAGGGCCGATGAATAACTTGTGGTCGGCGTGCGGGTTGTGGCGCTGGTGCTCGTTGAAATAATAGAGGGCTCCGGATTCGCCGGCGGCATAGTAGCCGGTGATCGTCAGTACCGGGATGTTGACTTTGGCGAGCTCTCGTCCGTAAGGAATGAAGGCTTGCCAGAACTTGTCGTAGCTCGGGTGGTTGAGCCAGCGCAGGAACAGGTAGTTGGGCTTGCCGTAGAAGCTGGGGAAGTCGCGATAGGGCTTGCCGCTCGCATACCATTTCTGGTCGATGGCGCGCCAGGCGGCTTCGTCGTCGTATATTTTGTCGTCGATCGCGTTCATGACGTACAGCGACCATCGATAGGCGAAATTGCGGAACACGCCGCCGTCATCGGGCACGTCGATCCCGGGCGCCGTAGGCGAAGTCACTGCAATGGCTTTGAGCGCGGCGGGCAGGCGTTTTGCCGCGGCCCATGGCGTGAATCCACTATAAGTGCTGCCATACATCCCCACGCTTCCGTCGCTCCAGGGCTGCATGGCAATCCAGTTGATGACGGCACGCACGTCCTCACCGTCGTGTTGGTAAGGAACGGCAACGCCGGTGCTTCGGCCGGTGCCACGCGCGTAGGCAATCACACCAACATAACCGTGTGCGGCGACTTCCCGGGCGTAGCCAGGCGTGAGATACGTGGTGTACTCGAGCAGAGTCGGAAGCGGCTTCCCGGAGGTCTTCGGCCGAACCAGGTGAGCGGAGATGTTGATGTCCTTGTGGACCGGTATAAGGATCTCGTCCAGGGTCTCGTAGCGTCGCTGGTCTTCCTCGTCGAGGAGCCCGCCGACGATGGGAGCGAAGTTCCGGTAGGCGTCGTATAGGGCGTAGTCCTGGACCAGCTGCACGGCTTCGGGCAGCTCGATGTTACCCTTCGACCGGCGCTCATCGAAAATTCTTTGCACAGGATCGCGATACGCCGAGAGTGGTGTACCCAACCAACCCGCGACGGTGTAGGCATCCAGGTCATTGAGCTTCGGGACCGAGTCCTTGTAGGCCGTAGTGAACGCCTGCGCGAACGCGATTCGGTTGGTCGCCTCGATGGCGCGAGCCTGCGTATACATGTCGAGGACCAGGTTACGGCCAACCGGTCGCCCGTTATCGGCGGCACGGCGGCGATCGCGCAGCGATTGACGCGAGGAATTGGCGGCGGTGTAGTTGCCGGCAACCAACTGCAATGCAGACAGGTTGGCCAGGTAGCGTTCGGGATTGGACTCCTGGTACACGGGGAGAATGCGCTCGGCCAGGTCGCGCATGACGGCCGGCGTGGTCGGGTCGCTCACCGCGGCCGGCGGCTTGAAATCGAAATTCTGCGCCAACACCGCCCAGGGCTGTAGCAGCAACATGAGACCCAGATAACAGGCCGCCCGAACCGGACTCATGAGTGGCCCGCCGGCTCTTTCGAGCTACCCGAGGTCGAGTCATGCGCCAGAGTGAGATTGGGCGGCGCCTTGACCAGGTGCAGGACACGGGAAAAGAACGGATCGCGCGCATGCGCCGCCCGCCCGATGTTGATGAGGCCGGTTTGCTGAAGTTCCTGGGCGAAAACATCCGTGACCCGTTCCATGGTCTCATCGTCGAGTGTGCTGAAGGCGTCATCGACCAGTACCCACGAGGGCTTTTGCAGCACGATGCGGGCGAAGGCCAGTGCGACCTGCTCATCCTGGCTCAGATCGCGATCCCAGCGCTGGGTCTCATCGAGCTGCGACTGCAGACGGTCCAGGCCGAGCCGGCTCAGCGCGTGCGCGAACGCACCGGGCTCGAAGGCATCGATCTTCAACGGATAGGCCATGACCTCGCGCAAAGTGCCCCGGGGCAGGTAGGGAGTTCCGCGCGGGAGGTAGAAGGTAGCCTCATCCTTTGGCTGAGAAATACTGCCCGACCCCCACGGCCATAACCCCGCGAGGGCACGGAACAACAGGGTCTTCCCCGTTCCGGGCGCACCCACTACCAGAACCCGCTCCCCCGCCCGCACGACTACGTTCTTCTCCCGGAGCAGATCCCACCCGGCCGACGACACGATCTTGAGGTCGGCAATTGTAATCGTACCGGGCTCACCGTCGGAGTATTCGATCCGGCTATCGAACTCGCGCAACTCCCCGGTGTGAGTGAGGGCATAGCGGAAGCTCGCGACACGCAACAAGGTGGCGCGCCAGTCCGCGATGATGCTGAAGTTGTCCACGAACCAGCGCAGGGAGGACTGCGCTTGAGTAAACGCGGCGGCGGCCATCATGAGGCCGCCGAAAGAGATCTTTCCCGCGAAGTAGACTGGAGCGGCGACCAGGATGGGCGCGACGATCGTCACCCAACCGAAACCCGCGGTCACCCATCGCAGGTTGGTCAGCCCCGTGACCAATCGTCGCGTCGCTGCCAGAACGTTACGGAGATGCAGCTCGATACGACGCCGCTCGTCCGGCTCACCCCCGGCCAGAGAGATCCCGTCCAGGTGCTCGTTGACGCGAACCAGAGAGAAACGCAGGTCGGCTTCCCGGGCGTAGCGTTCCGAGTTGCGATTGATGAGACTGCCGCCCACCCAGTAGCTGACGAGCGATCCGAGGGCCGCGTAGATCACGGCGGCCCAGACCATGAAGCCCGGGACCGCATAATCCTGGTCGGCGATCCGGAACACGAAGTCCTGTGACAGGCCCCAGAGAACGCCCGCGAAAGAGACAAACAGAATGGAGGCCTGCAGCAACCCGCGGCCGAGATCGGACGACAGCTCACACAGCTTGCGGGCGTCCTCGTGCATGCGCTGGTCCGGGTTGACGCCCATCGAGCCGGCGTTGGCGAGCCAGAACGCCCGTCGGGGCAACATCCAGTCCCGGATGAGGTCGTGCGCGAGGCCGTCGCGCAACTTCAGCTTCAACATCTCACCGAACCAGGTCTGGGCCACGTCCAGGACCAGCAGAATGGAGGCAATGACCGCGAACACCCCGAGCTGGGTGAGGAAGTCGTGCAGGTCGCGGCGTGACAGGGAGTCGTAGAACGGCTTGTTCCAGGCGTTCAGGCGGATCTGCATGTACGCGGTGGCGACGATGACCACGGCCAGACCGATGATCAGTGCGACCAGCGGCTTGCCGACGCCGGAACGGGCGATGGCCCGCACCATCTGTCCGACTTGCCGGAACAGGCCGGACTGAGCGGCCTCGTCGCTCTCGGGGGCGGCTGCCTCGGTAGTTTTCTTACCTTTTGCCATCGCGACGCGCGACGACGCTGGAGATGAAGGCAGCATAGCTCCACGCCAAGTGTTTCGCGGAAGTCTGCGCGCCGCTCTTTTGATCGAACTGCTCTGACATATCACCGCTCGGCGGGGTGAATGCACGCACCGTCTCGAGGTATGCGTCACCCCGATCCCGGAAACCGGCACGGAAGCAGAACTCCGCCCCCGCCAATGTCGAGAAATAGTACGCACCGCCTGAGTAGTAAACGTCCCCTTTGTAACGGCCCAGCGCGGAGCCGCGCCCTGCAGGCCGTCCCTGGTTGATCGGATACTCCGCATCAAACAGGGATTCCAACCGTGCCAGTGTCGCCTGCATCTTCGGATCGTGAACGGTATGAGCCGTGCCGCTGCCTCCCACTCCGTGGATGGCCGCGAAAATCACCGCGATATCCAGCTCCTTCGTGGACCGGGCACCTCCTTCGAGGATGCGCGAGCGGTAATAGCCGGCCTCCGGCAACCAGTAGCCATCCAACATGTGGAGAATTTCGCGCGCATCCACCCGACACAACTGTGCCTCGGTACGGTCACCGCTGCCGCCTTGTGCGTCCAGCCAGTCCGCCCCCTCCTCCAAGGCCGCCGCGGCAACACGCAACGTGTAGTAATGGTGCCCCTTTTCTTCCTCCCAGATGTCGACCGAGGGAGTACGCCAACGTCCACGGGTAAACGCGATATCGGCACGGATCAAGGTCGCCGCTCGCGAAGCCAGCTCAGCAGAGCGCAAATCGACACCCCTCACCCAACGCAACACGGCCAATAGCCGCAGCGGCGGTCCGTCATGTTGGGGACGTGCCCAGTTGGAAATATCGAGCGTGCCGTCGGGATTCACGCGCGCTTCGGTGGACACCAGTCCGCCATGCACGGCACCGAGGTCGACATCGGTTCGCACGAACTTCGCAAAATCCGGCGTAACGCCCGCCCGCCAGCGAGATACCTCGACCAGGGATCGACCGTCGAGGTCGAACAGCGAGAGACTGAACTGCACGAAGTCGTGGAAGTACTCGAGCGCCCGCTCCGGGGCGAGACTCCCGTCAGCCAGGAGCAATCGCACCGCATCGATGACGACAGCCGAGTCCCGGAACCAGTGAAAGAAATAATCCGGGTCCGGATCGTAGGCGGCCAGTACCGGGGAGGCGACGATGGAGCCCTTGCGGGGGTGTATCGTTTGCCCGAAACCCGGCCGTTGCTTCGTAATGCCGACCGCCGACAGACTCGGCAACATGGACTCCAGGGCGTGGCGGTATTGCCGCTCGATCCACAGATCGAGCCCCGAGGACCCGTGGGCCGACGCCCCCATCAACGGCGCTCCGCCGGGTCGAGCCACGGGCTCGAGAACCCCAGGCGGCGCAACCCGGCCTGGACCTCGGGGACGCTCATGAAGAGCTTCCACAAGAGCGCGCTGCGGTGATTCTCGATCATGACAATGATCGGGCCCTGGTCGATGGCAAGAAACGTGTTGGCGACCCAGTCACGTTGCTCGCAGAAGGCATCCACGAAGCCGTAGCGCCCCCAGATCCGCTCATCCTCCTCCGCCAGAAAATGACGCAGCGCACGAGTCACCTCCTGCGGCGCATACGGCAGACTCGACAACGCCGCGGTCGGTGAGATTGTGCCATTGTCGTTGTCCGGTGCATGAGCCGAGTATCCGTCGGGATCATCGCTCGCGGTGAGACCCCAGCACTGCGGACCATAGCCCTTGAACTTACCCGGATTGGCAACGCAGTGGGCGTAGTTGATCCGCACGTGATTGACGTTCTGCTGCCAGTAATCGGCGTAGCGGTCCTTCAGGCCGCGCGGATCGAGCCCGCAGAAAGAGTAGTGAGAGAAGAACAGCGGGCCGCCGTAGGGCATACCCAACTGCAACGGGATGTCGTAATACGATCTGCCGTTGCAGAAATCCCGTCCCGCGGCGAAGCCCCGGTGATAGACCAGCGGATCGATGGGGTGCCGCGGTGATCCGGCGGCCAACACGTAGGTGATCAGGCACTCGTTCCAACCATGGATCTCGTGATCCATGGCCCAGCCGTTGTTGGGACTCCAGTGCCAGTAGAGCAGCTTCCGACCGCCCTGCGTGAACCAACTCCAATCCATCTCCTCCCAGAGCCCGGAAACGCGGCCCCGGACCTCCCGCTCCGCCGGCGTATCGCGGTCGAAGTACTGGCGGGCGCACAGCAGACCCATCAGGAGAAAGGAGGTCTCGACCAGGTCCGCGCCATCATCCAGCCGCCAGAACGGGATGGTCGCCGCCGTACGGCCATTGATGAAGTGAGCGAAGGCACCGTGATAGCACGTCGCCCGGTAGAGGAAATCCAGGATCTTCCGTAGCCGCGCCAGGGCCTCGTCGCGCGACACCCAACCGCGCTCCACGGCGACGATGAGTGCCATGACGCCGAACCCGGTTCCCCCGGTCACCACGAGATCTTCCCGCTCCGGCGGCCCTACCGGAATCCGGTCGCGAGCCAGGCCGCAGTCAGGATGAGCGCCTTCCCAGAAGAACTGAAACGTCTGGCGCTGCACGGCCTCCAGCATTTCAGCATCGGGCAGCTCGCTCAGGGCACGGGCACTGTCAGCTTTGAACACAACCATCCTCGCCAGTACATGGACCAGGGCAACGAATCAAGCCGCGGCGCTGCGGGTCTCGGCCGTGGCCGCCCTCTTCCGGGGCAACCGACGGATGCCGGGATCCTTGATGAGATGCACCACGCGCGCAAACAGGTGGTCCCGCTCCGCATCCCGGCCGATATAAACGACACCGGTGCTTTTTAGGTCCTTCGTGAGGACCTCGCGTACGCGCTCCAGGGTATCCTCATCGAGCGAGTCGAGCACTTCGTCGATCAGGACCCAATGCGGCGCATGCAGCAGCAGCGTCGCAAAAGCCAGCCGTTGCTGCTCATCCTCGGTCAACTCGTGGTCCCAGCGCTTCGACACGTCCAGCAGTTGCCCGAGATGGTCGAGACCGAGCCGGGCCAGAGCGCCGCTGTAATCTTCCCCTTTGAACTTCTCGACCGCCGACGGGTAAGCCAGGGCTTCACGAAGCGTGCCCGGTGGCAGATAGGGCGTGCGGGGCATGTAAAAAATTTCCTCGCCCGGCGCATGAGTCACGCGTCCGGCGCCCCACGGCCATAGACCGGCCAGGGCACGGAACAGGAGCGTCTTGCCGGTACCCGGCTCTCCCACGATCAGCACGCGCTCGCCGGCTTTCACTACGACCTCACGCTCGGCCAGCATCGTGCAGCCGGCAGGCGAGGCAATCTCGAGATTCTCGATCGTGATGCAGCCCGGATCGCCTGTGGCGAACGTGATCTGACTTTCGACATCGTGTAGGGCGTCGGTCGCGATGATCGCGCGCCGGAAGCTCGCCACCCGCAAGAGCGTGGCGCGCCAATCGGCGATGACGCTGAAGTTGTCGACGAACCAACGTAACGACGACTGCACCTGCGTGAAGCCGCCGGCGGCGACCATCAGGCCACCGAAGGACAGCGACCCCGTGAAGTACAACGGGGCAGCCACCAGGATGGGCGCCACCAGTGTGAACCAGCCATAGCCGGCAGTCACCCAGGTCAGGTTGGTGAGCCCCGTGACGAGCCGCCGCGTGGCGGCGAAAACATTGCGTAAATCGAGCTCCAGGCGCCGCCCCTCATCCGCCTCGCCACCGGCGAGCGCGATGGCATCGATGTGCTCGTTCACGCGGACCAGCGAATAACGCAGGTCGGCCTCGCGGGCGTAACGGGTCGCATTGCGGTCGATGAGGCTGCCGCCCACCCAATAGCTCATGAGCGAGCCGCCGCCCGCGTAGATCAGGGCCGCCCACACCATGTAGCCGGGAATGGAGAGGTGCTGGCCGCCAACAGTCAACACAAAACCGCTGGAGATCGCCCACAGCACGCTCACGAACGTCAGCAGCAGGATGGACGATTGCAACAGCCCGATTCCCAGGTCCGCGGACAGCTCCGCCAGGTGACGGGCGTCCTCGTGCATGCGCTGGTCCGGGTTCTCGCCGATCGGGCCGGCATTGGCGAGGCGGAACGCCCGCCGCGGCTGCAGCCAGTTACCGATCAGGTCGTGGGCGAGTCCGGCCCGCAGCTTCAGTTTCAACATCTCGCCGAGCCAGCGCTGCCCGACATTCAGCACCAGCAGCGCGCCGGCGATGATGGCGAATACACCCAGTTGAAGGACGAAGCCGTGCAGATCGCGGTGCGCCAGGGCATCGTAGAACGGCTTGTTCCAGCTGTTGAGGCGATTCTGTCCGTAGGCCGTGGCGACGATGACTCCAAAGACCGACACCCCGAGCAGCAGCAGCTGGTTGCGTACCCGGCTGGCGAGGAGCGCCCGGATCATCATGCTGAGCTGCGGCACGAGTCCTGCGTGGGCGGCTTCGTCGATCTCGGCGGTGGCGCTGGCGATTTCTGATTGCGACCGATCTATCATCACTTCCCGTATGCTTTGACAGGAGCCGCGTCATTTTGCCATGAGTCGCATCGAGAGGTTGATTACCGCCATGACACTGGCGGAAAAGCTGGGCCAGCTCACCATGACGGCATCCAGCTACGCGGTGACCGGACCCGTGATCGCGGGGGATTCGACCGAGTCTATCCGCGCCGGAACGCTGGGAAACCTGCTGAACATGGTCGGGGCGGCGCACTGCCACGAGATGCAGCGGCTGGCCGTCGAGGGCTCGCGGCTGCGCATTCCGCTCCTCATCGGCCTCGACATCATTCATGGTCACCGGACGCTGTTTCCGGTTCCCCTGGCCGAAGCCGCTACTTTCGATCCAGGAGCTTGGACGATGACGGCACGGGAGGCGGCCATGGAGGCCGCCGCCGACGGGCTGGCCATGACTTTTGCTCCAATGCTCGACGTTGCCCGCGATCCTCGTTGGGGACGTGGGGTGGAGGGTCCGGGTGAGGACCCCTGGCTCGGTGCCCGCATGGCGGAAGCCAAGGTCCGGGGTTTCCAGAGTGCGGAGTTGAGCGCGGCGGACTCGATCGCCGCCTGTGCGAAGCACTTCTGCGCCTACGGAGCCGTAACGGCGGGACGGGAGTACGCCCCTGTGGATGTCTCCGAGCGCTCGGTGCAGGAGGTGTACCTGAAACCCTTCGCGGCGGCGGTGGCTTCGGGCGTCGCGACCATCATGCCCTCCTTCACCGACCTCGACGGCATTCCGATGACCATGCACGTGCGACTCTTACGTGGGTGGCTACGGGAGAAACAGGGCTTCGACGGCGTGATCGTGAGCGATTACAACGCCATTCGCGAGCTCATCAATCATGGAGTCGCGGCCGACATCGTGGAAGCCGCGACACTGGCACTCAAGGCGGGTGTCGATATCGACATGATGTCCGACGCTTATCGTAGCGGGCTGCCGATCGCGCTCGAGCGCGGCATGGTGACCATGGAGGAGATCGATGCTGCCGTGCGCCGGGTGCTGACGCTCAAGGAAAAACTCGGTCTCTTCGATGATCCCTACAGGCGTGGGAAGAAGGCGGAGAGCGCCGCTGCCATCGCCAAGCGGCGGCGCCTGGCTCGTGACGTTGGAGCACGCTCCATTGTGATGCTGAAAAACGAGCGGGACACCCTGCCGCTGGGCGCTCTGCGCAAAATCGCCCTGATCGGTCCGCTCGCCGACGCCGGCCCGCTGATGGGAGGGCCGTGGGGAGCCGCACAGGAACCCGAGAAACATGTCAGCGTGCTGCAGGGTCTGCGCAACGCGCTGCCATCCGGTGCCGAGATCCTCCATGCCGCGGGTGTCGACATCCTGGGTGACGACACTTCCGGTATGACAGCGGCGGTGACGTTATGCGACCAGGCTGATGCGGTCGTGCTGTGTGTCGGTGAGGCTGCGAACATGTGTGGCGAGGCCGCCAGCCGCGCATACCTCGACCTACCGGGGCAACAGCATCTGTTCGCAGAGTCGGCCATCGCGCGGGCCAAACATTGCGGCAAGCCGGTGATCGTGGTGTTGTTCTCCGGACGCCCTCTCATCGTCCCGTCGCTGATCGAACAGGCGGACGCCGTACTGGCGGCATGGTTTCTTGGCAGCGAGGCGGGCAATGCCATCGCCGACGTTCTGCTGGGTCACGTGTCGCCGGGCGGTCGAACGCCAATGACCTGGCCCCGTGCGATGGGTCAGATCCCGGTCTTCTTCGGCGAGCGTCCGTGCGGACGGCCTTTCAACCCGAAAGACCATTTCACGAGCAAATACATCGACGCGCCGAACGAGCCCCTGTTCCCTTTCGGCCACGGCCTCACCTACGGGCGCTTCGTCCTCTCGAACCTGCAAGTAACGCCGACCAGCGTGAAGGAATCCGACACCATCGAGGTCCGGGTCGACGTCACGAATCAAGGCGCGAGGGCAGCGGAAGAGACCGTCTTTCTCTTCACCCACGACAAGGTCGCGCAGGTGACGCGCCCTCTCCTGGAGCTCAAGGGCTTTGGCAAGATCGCGCTCAAACCCGGAGCGTCGGGCACTGTCACGCTGCATCTGCCGGCCGCGGAGTTGAAGTACCTGGGATTGGAGATGACCCCGGTGTTCGAGCCGGGAGAAGTGGCCGTTTTCGTAGGACCCTGCGCGGACCGGGCTCAACTGTTGGAGTCGACCCTGCAGCTGGTCCGCTGAGCGCTACTGAACCTCGACAGGCTGGCCGCGATGGGTGGCCAGCCAGGAGCCCAGGAGAATCAGGACCAGTCCCAACGCGGATCCCAGCCCGAAGGATTCGTGCAGGATGGCGACGCCGAGCAGTGCCGCGACCGCTGGATTCACATAGGTGATGACGGCGGCACGCGCCGCCCCGATGTGCGCTATCAGGGAGAAATACAACCATAACGCGGTGGCCGTGCACACCACGCCGAGAACCACCAGGGAAGTCAGCACCAGGTATGAGGGGACGCTGCCCGGCGCGGTCACAATAGCGGGCGGTAACAGAACCGCCGTGGCCACGACGAGACTCGCCGCAACCGCACCGAGCTCATCGACACTGGACAGGTAGCGTTGCACGATCAGCGAGCCGGTCGCATAACCCACCGTCGCGATCACTATGCACGCCGCCCCTATCCAACCGAGTGGTCCGTCGACGACGTCGAGACCGAGGAGCGTGACGACACCGACAAAACCGACGACGAGCCCCAACAGGCGCCGCCGGCTCAAGGCCTCGTGCACCCCAAACAGGGGCGACAGGACAATCACCATCAGGGGAACGGTGGCGATCAGGATTCCGGCAAATGACGAGCTGACCCAACGCTCGCCCTGCGAGATGAGAAAGAACGGGCCGACCAGCTCCGCGAAAGCGAACGCGCAGACGGCGCGCTTGTGTCGCAGAACGGCGGGCAAGACTCCCCTTTTCCACGCCACTGGCAGCAGGACCATCGCTCCCAGCGCTATACGGGCCCACGCGACACCGACCGGCGGAACTTCAGTGAGCGCCAGCTTGATGAAGAAGTATGGCAGGCCCCAGATGACGCACAACGCAGCGAACGTGAGCCCGATGCGCAAGCTCATTGGTTCTGGAGTATCGCCTGCACACCGGCGTTGGCGATCTGCGCGTCCTGGTCCGATCTAACGCCCGAGACACCAACTGCACCAACACACTGGCCGGCCACGATCACCGGAACTCCACCTTCGAGCGCCGTGAAATCCGACACCGACAGAAACGCCGTGCGGCCGTTCTTCACCACGTCCTCGTAGAACTTCGACTCCCGGCGCGAAATCGCCGCGGTGCGCGCCTTGCCGAAAGCAATCTGCGCAGTCAACGGTGCCGCATCGGTCAGGCGCAAAAATCCAAGGGGGTGACCACCATCATCCACCACCGCGATCGCCACGACCCAGCCGTTCTTCACAGCCTCGGTCTTGGCCGCCTCCAGCGCCGCTTGGACCTCGCCCGCTTCCAGTGCCACTCTCGACTTCACCATCCATACCTCTCGTCCGATGATCAAAAGTCGCCTGGGGCGCTTTTGATGGCGGAAGCTGAAAGACGCGGCTTTCATCCCCCTGCCGGTTGTTAAATTCACTGCGTCAATTTTACCGCGCGAATTATGCCGGACCCCTATGGCAGCGCGCCAATGTCCGAGAAGCGACCACGGCCGAAGCCCGACCGGGCACAGCCCCTCCTCCAGCGGTATCATCCCGCCACACCCTGCTGCTGTGTCGAAAGGCCATGAATCAACCTGCTGACCCGTCCGTGAAGATCGGCCCTCTGGGCGTCGCTACCCTTCTGCACGATTTCGTGAACCGTGAGGTCCTGCCCGGGACACGCGTTACCGCCGAGGCTTTCTGGCACGGACTCGCCGATCTGATTCGCGATCTGATGCCGACCAACCATGCGCTTCTGGAGAAGCGTGATCACCTGCAGGCGCAGATCGACGAGTGGCATCGGAAACATCCCGGAGCCGGGTTCGACGCGGCCGCCTACAAGCGCTTCCTGGGCGAGATCGGCTACCTTCTGCCCGAAGGCGCCCCCTTTCAGGTGGAGACCGCCGGAGTCGACGCCGAGATCGCGCACATCGCCGGCCCACAGCTGGTCGTGCCAGTGGACAACGCCCGGTACGCGTTGAATGCAGCCAACGCCCGTTGGGGCAGTTTGTACGACGCACTGTATGGAACCGATGCCATCAGCGAAGGCCTGCCGCCTCCGGGCGGCGGCTACGATCCGACGCGTGGCGGACGAGTCATCACCTATGTCCGCGCTTTCCTCGACGAGCATTTCAAACTGGGACAGGGTTCGCATGCCGAAGCGCAATCCTATGTCATCAAAAACGGACAACTCGTCGTCAGGGTGGCGGGGTCGGGGCAAAGCCCTGTTGAAACCTCATTGGCGGATGCGACCGCCCTCGCCGGGTACCAGGGTGAGGCGTCCGCTCCCAGCGTGGTCCTCCTGAAACATCATGGGCTGCACGTCGAAATCCACTTCGACCGCAATCACCCCATTGGCAAGACCGACGCGGCTGGCATCTCCGATGTCGTCATCGAGTCCGCCATCACCACGATTCAGGACTGCGAAGACTCGGTCGCAGCGGTCGACGCTGCCGACAAAGTACGTGTCTACCGCAACTGGCTGGGCCTCATGAAGGGCACGCTCGAGGCGACTTTCCCGAAGGGCGGGAAGCAGATGGTGCGGCGCTTGAACGCGGACCGCACCTACACCAGGCCTTCCGGCGGCACATTGACTTTGCACGGGCGCAGCCTGCTACTGGTGCGCAATGTCGGCCATCACATGATGAACGACATGGTCACCTACAACGGCCAGCCGGTGCCGGAAACCTTCATCGACTGCGCGGTCACATCGCTCATCGCGCTCCATGATCTCCAGGCCAACGGCACGGTCCGCAATTCCCGCAAGGGCTCCATCTACATCGTCAAGCCGAAGATGCATGGCCCCGAGGAAGTGGCGTTCGCCGACAAGCTGTTCTCCAGGGTGGAGGACCTCATCAGCGTGGCCCGCAACACGCTCAAGATCGGCATCATGGACGAGGAGCGCCGCACCACGCTCAATCTGCAGCAGTGCCTGCACGCCGCCCGGCATCGGGTTGTTTTCATCAACACCGGCTTCCTCGACCGGACGGGGGACGAGATTCATACGTCCATGGAAGCGGCCGCCATGGTCCGCAAGGGCGACATCAAGCAGACCCCATGGCTGGATGCCTACGAGCACAACAACGTCGATGTCGGGCTCGCCTGCGGTCTGCGCGGCAAGGCGCAGGTCGGCAAAGGCATGTGGGCCATGCCGGACAAGATGGCGGACATGCTCCGCATCAAGATCGGCCATCCGCGCGCGGGGGCCAACACCGCCTGGGTGCCCTCACCGACCGCGGCGACGCTGCACGCCTTGCACTATCACATGGTGGATGTAGCGAAAATCCAAGAAGAGCTTGCGGGCCGGCCGCGTGCCTCGCTCGACACGATACTCACCCCGCCCCTGGCGCATCAGGTCAACTGGACACCCGCCGAGATCGAGGCCGAGCTCAACAACAACGCGCAGGGCATCCTCGGTTACGTCGTTCGCTGGATCGACTCCGGCGTCGGCTGCTCCAAAGTACCCGACATACATAACGTCGGGCTGATGGAGGATCGCGCGACCCTGCGCATCTCGAGCCAGCACGTTGCGAACTGGCTGCACCACGGCGTCTGCACCAACGAGCAGGTGCTGCAGGCTCTGCAACGGATGGCGAAGGTCGTCGATCAGCAGAACGCCGGCGACCCGGGATATGTGCCGATGAGCGGGAATTTCGAGCACAGCATCGCGTTCGCCGCGGCGCGCGCCCTGGTGTTCGAAGGGCGTGCGCAACCCAACGGCTACACGGAAGAGTTGCTGCGCACGTATCGCCTGAGGCGCAAGAGCAAACCTGCCACACCAGCCTAAGGGCGGCGCAAGAGCAGTCCCACCACCCCACAGGGGTGGCGGGACTACCTCAGGTCACTTCACACTGACTGGCGTGGTCGAGCCAATCGGATAGAAACGGAAGGTCTGGTTCGAAGCTCCCGTGCACGACCACTGCTGCAGCGGGTTGCGGTCGGCCGTGCCCCAGTCGGTGTCATCCAGGCACTTGCCGCTGGTCTGGTTCACGATCTCGAATGCGGTCGTATCGTTCGTGTCGGCCACGGAGATCGAGAAGCGCTGCGCGCCGGTGGCGTTGTCCGTGTACTGCTGGATGTGCGTACCATTGGCGGTCGAGGCGCCGATGACATCCACCGCCAGGTTGCTGTTGACATTCAACAGTTTGAACCAGCCGTTGCCTTCGTCGATCACCTTGAACGATTGCGCGCCGGTGCCGTTGCAGGCGTACTGCTGCACGACTGCGCCGGAGCTCTTCGAAGCGGCGTTCACATCGACACACTTGCCGCTGTACGCGTTCACTATCGTATAGGTACCGGCCGGGAAGGCGCCGTTCTCGACCGGCGGCGGCGTGGTGCCTGCGCTATCGGTCAGGGCAGCCTTCATGATGTTGTAGAACTGCAGCTTGGTGGTGCCCGTGTTGTCGAACCTGTCCAGGTCGTTCTCGCTGTTGACCGTGCCGGGCTGGTCGCGATTGATCGCCCAGAAGGCCAGGAGACCCAGGCCGTTTGTTTCGGCAAACTGGGTCACGGTGGTCGCATCTGACGGTTTGAACTGCTCGGTCGGACGGGCGGTGGTGCTGCCGTCGTTGAGGCCGATCATCGGGGTGATGCCGATCATCCCCCAGATCTGCGCGCTCGTGAGGCCCGTGTAGATCGACTTCAACTGGTTGAAAGTGCCGTTGGCGGATTCGACGGCCACCTTGCCCTCGGCCTGGCCGCCGGTGTCACCGCCGTAGTCCATGGTCATGATGTTGACCACGTTGATCTTCACACCCGCGTTCTTGGCGTTCTTGATGAGCGTTACCACATCGCCCGGCATGCCGCCCGAGCCGACCGCCACCGTGAACGAGACGTAGAGATTCGGATAGGCCGCCTGGAGCTGCTTGATCACCGCGTTACGCGTGTTGGCGGAGGTCGTGTTATCGACCGGAGCACCCTCGACGTCGAAGTCGAGAGCGTAGATCTTGTAAGTGCTGATCAGGTTGTTGATGATGTTGTACAACCCGGAGACGGAGCAGGTCTCCTCCAGAAACGGGCCATCGGCGCCGCCGAACGACAGAATGAGGCGGCCGCCACCGGCCAGGTAATTCTGCACATCCTGCTTGGTCGAGGCCGAGAAATTGAAACCCTGGAGGGTGCAACTGCCGTTGGACGTGCCGAAGGCGAGCGTCACGGCACTGATGCCGGCCGCCTTGGCCTGCGCCAGCGAATTGACCGCATAGCCGCTCGACCCGAAGGCCCAGGTATAGAAATAAGGTGCGACCTCGGTGGCGTGTGCCGCGAGACTACCGGCCGCCAGGGCGGCCCCTGCCAGCAGGTTGAGTTTGAAAGTGGAGCGCTGCTTGATTTTCATGCGATCTCGTGTCCCTGATATGTTTAACGCCCGTCAGGGCGTTTTTAACGCGCGCGCATTTGATACGACGGCGGACAGAGCCACAATGTGTGCGAATGGAGACGTTCAGTTGCCATACAGCGCGACGAAAGTCCGACGCGCCCGGCGGTTGCGCTGAGCGTGCAATGTTTGGTCTGAGAGGCTCGACCGGGGATTTGCCGAACCGGCTGAGTGTTGGTATGTCAGGATGGAGGAGCGCCGCCGCGCGACGCCCGCGGTCGCCGCTCGCATGATTAAATTTTTGCGGCAAGGGTGGAGGAAATCGTCGCGC
>DAITMW010000063.1:0-8513 GCA_036834945.1 Steroidobacteraceae bacterium | reverse complement strand
CGCCGCGGTCATCACGACCCCTAAATATGGCTACTTCGCGGCGCGTTCCTCGATAATGGGCCGATGACAGAGCCGTCCCTTGCCATTTTCATTGCCGAGATCATTGCCCTGGTCGTTTGTGGCCGGCTGATGGGTGAGCTCATGGAGCGCATCGGGCAGCCCGCGGTCATGGGCCAGCTGATCGGGGGCATGCTGCTCGGCCCGTCGGTGCTGGGCGCGCTCTGGCCCAGCGCCCAGCACGCCCTGTTTCCAGGGGAGCCCGGCCAGAAGGCCATGCTGGACGCGGTCTCGCAGCTGGGCATCCTGCTGCTGCTGCTCCTGACGGGCATGGAGACGGACCTTTCGGTCATCCGCCGCTCGAGGCGGACTGCCTTCAGCGTTTCCATCGCGGGCATCGCTATTCCATTCGCCTGCGGTATCGCCGTGGGCCAATGGCTGCCCGACTCGATCCTGCCTGACCCGCACCGACGCTTCATCACCGCGCTGTTCCTGGGTACCGCGCTCTCGATCTCCTCCGTGAAGATCGTTGCGCTCCTGGTCCGGGAGCTGGGTTTTCTCCGCCGCACCGTCGGCCAGGTCATTGTCGCCTCGGCGATCATCGACGACACGATCGGTTGGATCATCATGTCGGTGACGTTCGGCCTCGCGCTCCACGGCGGCATCGACTTCATGTCCGTCACACGCAGCCTGCTCGGGACCGCCCTCTTTCTGGTGCTGAGCTTCACCCTCGGACGCCGCATCGTGTTCTTTCTGATCCGCTGGGCGAACGACCGGTTCGTGAGCGAGTTGTCGGCCATCAGCATGATCATTGTGATCACGGGCCTGATGGCGCTGATCACTGACGCCATCGGCGTCCACACGGTCCTCGGTGCTTTCGTAGCCGGCATTCTCGTCGGACAGTCCCCCATCCTCACCCGGCACATCGACGAGCAGCTGCGCGGCCTCATCGTCACCTTGTTCATGCCCGTGTTCTTTGGAATTGCGGGACTCTCCGCGAACCTGCGCGCGCTGACCAGTATGGACCTGATGCTCCTGACTCTCGGCTTGATCATCATCGCGAGCATCGGCAAGTTCGCGGGCGCGGTTCTAGGCGGACGCATCGGTGGATTGACGCTTGCTGAATCATTCGCGGTGGGAAGCGGTATGAATGCCCGCGGCTCGACGGAGGTCATCATCGCCTCCTTCGGACTATCGATGGGCGCGTTGAGTCAAAACCTCTTCACGGCGATCGTGACCATGGCCATTGTTACCACCATGGTGATGCCTCCGATGTTGCGCTGGTCGTTCGCACGCTTGCCGATGCGGCCGGAAGAGCAAGAGAGGCTGGAACGAGAGGACGTGGAGTCGCGCGGCTTCGTATCAAACGTGGAGCGGCTTCTCCTTGCGGTGGACTCCAGCTACAGCGGACAACTGGCCTCGCGGCTCGTGGGATTGCTCGCCGGGGTGCGTCAGATCCCGACCACCGCACTGCATTTCGACTACGCAACTGCCGAAGCGCTGCCCGGCGCCGAGGAGCAGGCGGAACGCACTGCGACGGTTCTGACGAGGGCCGCCGTCTCGGCTGGCGAGGCTGCGGAGCCGGCGGACGAGCCGGATCCGCCCAAACACGATGTCGACATCACGACACGGATCGAGGCGCCCGCCGAGTCGGAAGAGGCTATCAGCAAGGAAGCCCGGAAAGGTTATGGCCTGCTCTTCATCGGCCGCGAGCCGGCCTCCGATGGGAATCGCTTCACCGAGCAGATCACGCGCAGCGCTGTCAGTTTCGGTGGACCGATCGCCATCACGATCGCACGCGGCCCAAATCAACCGGAAAACAACAATGCGCCGCTGAGCATTCTCGTCCCGGTTACCGGAACTCCGACCTCGCGCCAGGGCGCGGAGCTGGCGATCGCACTAGCGCAAGGCTCCCGGGGCAGCGTCACAGCGTTACATGTTGCCGGCAACCATCCCAAGGACAAACGCTGGGGATTGCGGTTGGGAGCAGTTTTGTCACCCGAGCCGGGCGCGGATGCAACCCTGCGCGACATCATGGACCTGGGCAAGGCTTATGGGGTCGAGGTCAAGGGAGCTTTGCGCAGCCGCCGAACCGCGGAGAACGCCATCATCCGCGAGGTCCGCGGCGGCAGCTACGATCTCCTGGTCATGGGCGTGAGTCCCCGGCCCGGGGAACAACTTTTCTTCGGCGACGTACCCGCCGATCTTCTGGCGCGAGCGCCCTGCTCGCTCTTGTTCGTCGCGAGCGAGCCGGCAATTCCGGCGGATTACACCACCGCCTCGTGAACGAAGCACCAGCGCCAGTCCTCGCCCGGCTCGAAGGACTGGATGATCGGGTGGCGGGTCGCATGGAAATGCGCGGTCGCGTGCCGGTTCGGCGAGTCATCGCAGCAGCCTACGTGACCACAAGTCAGGCATAGGCGCAGGTGCACCCAGTCCGAGCCGATCCGCAGGCAGTCCTCGCAGCCCTCCGCGCTCGGAGTCACTTTACGGATTTCTTTCAGATGCGGATCGCTCATGGCGATGCTCCTTTGGCGTGCATTCGCGAGGCTCGCGGCCAGCGAGGGGTGCATGGCAGCATAATTGATTCGGGCCGTGAGAGTGCAGCTCGAGCGTGCTCAGGGCTGAAGAGCCCGGACGGCTGATTCTCGCGTACGCGACCCTGGTGGCTGCGGACGTGACTCGAAAATGCGTATCATGAGATCACGCGGGGTGAAGCCCCGATGTCCCAGATTCGCAGGAGCCCGGCTTGGCGACACTGTTTGAGAACATTCTGGCCGCGGATGTTGGCATCCGTCCTCAGGTCTCGGTCACCGCCCTCGAGCTCAGCCCCGCCCTGTCCGCGTCGACCGGCTGCCAGGTGCTGCTGAAATGCGAGCACCTGCAACCCACCGGATCATTCAAGGTGCGCGGGTCCGCGAACAAGATCCGTGTGTTGGATGAGGCCGCCCGGCGAGCCGGTGTGATCACCGCTTCCACCGGCAACCATGGCCTGGGTGTCGCGCGGGCAGGTTCCCTGGCAGGTGTCGCCGTGAGCGTCTATGTCGGCGCCGCAACGGCGCCCCACAAGATAGCGGCCATTCGCGCGTTCGGTGCCGAAGTCGTCACGATCGACGGCCCGCCGATCGATGCGGAGTTGGAAGCCCGCCGCCAGGCCGGTATCCAGGGCAAGACTTATATTTCTCCCTACAACGATCTCGACGTCGTCGCGGGCCAGGGCACGATCGGGGTCGAGTTGGCCCGCCAGGCACCGGAGCTGGCCGCCGTGTTTGTTTCCGTGGGCGGCGGCGGGCTCATCAGCGGGATCGGCACTGCGTTGAAACAACTGAGCCCGGCCACAAGGGTTGTCGGCGTGTGGCCGGAGAACTCGCCCTGTATGCTGGAGGCTCTGCGGGCCGGCGCGATCGTCGACACCGTGGAATACCCTACTCTCTCCGATGCGACCGCGGGCGCCGTCGAGGAGGGTTCCGTGACATTCCCCATCTGCGGCCGGGTGATCGATGAGCGAATCACGGTCACGGAGTCCGAAATCGCGGCAGCCCTGCGCACCGTCGCCCAGTCTGATCGATATATCATCGAGGGCGCGGCCGGTGTGGCGGTCGCCGGGCTCCTGAAGTGCGCCGACGCCTACCGCGGGCGGCAGGTCGCCGCCATCGTCTGCGGCCGTAACATCGCACTTGACAAGTTCTTACACGTCATCGAGGGCTAGTCCGCTACACTGCGATCCATAAGAACGAGCAAAGGGAGGGGGTCGTGAATCGCAGAATCGGAATTGCGGTGCTGGTGGGGGTTGTGATCCTTGCTTATCCGGCCGCGGCGTGGCTGATCGGGGTCAGTGCCGAGCATCAATGGGAGCAGCGCGGTCAGGAGGTTTCCTCCCGCTACCCGTTCCTCGAGGTCATCAAACATGAATACCACCGCGGCGTCTACAGCGCGACGGAGGAAGTGACCTATCGTCTGACCGGGCAGCCCGCCAAGCGCCTGCAGTCCCTTCCAGGCAACCCACAGGAAGGCGACTTCCAGTTTACAGTTCGCAACACCCTACATCACGGACCGCTGCCGCAACTGCGGACCTTCGCCCCGGCTACGATCGACTCGGAAGTCATTCTGCCGCCCCACGTGCAGCAGAAACTCGCGGCCCTGTTCGACGGCAAGGCGCATCTCACGATCCACACGACCTTGCACTGGTCGGGCAGCAGCACGACCGTCGTGCGCAGCCCCGCCTTCACTCAGCAGATGGCCGATGGGTCGAAAGTCAACTGGCAGGGACTGGACGGTACGAGCGATGCCGGTCGCGATCTCAACTACTGGAAGGTGGACCTCACCGTCCCGGGACTGGACCTCGCCAGCCCCCAGCTCAGCGCCAGAATCGAAAATCTGCGATTGCGGGCGGACCAACAGGCCGCCTTCGACGGACTCTACGTGGGCAAAGGCGATCTGGCAGTGACTCGCCTGGAGGTCGCTGGAAAAACGGCCGCCGAGAGCCGATTTTCCGTGCAGGACTTCGTCGCGCACAGCAAGTCTTCCGCGCAGGGCGACTACCTCGACTTCGACGGCACCTTCAACGCCGATAGCATTCAGGCCAGACAGCTCACCCTGACGCACCCGGGACTCGAGGTTCGCGGCAGTCACTTCTACGGTCCCGCGACGGCGGCGCTCAACAAATCGTTCCGGGACGCGCGGGCCGACTCCACGAATGCCGTGCCGGACGTGGCGAAGATGATGGAGCCCTTGAAGACGAGCGGCGTGGACATCCTCGTGCGAGACCCGGTCCTCGAGATTCCCCGCATCGGGTTCGCGATGCCCGAGGGCGAGCTCCAGGTTTCCCTCAAAGCCAGCGCGCATGGCCTGACCCGCGAAGAGCTCGACGGCCCGCCGATCGCACTGCGTGCGGCCATGGCGAAACATCTGCAGCTTTCCGCCGACGTGCGCATCGATACCGCCCTGCTGGACAAGCTGCTCGATACCAGCGGCCAGTCCGAGCGGGTCACGGCGCAACTGCAGGGACTGCAGCGCCAGGGATACATCACCCTCGAGGGTAAAGCCCTGACCACCCACCTGACTTTCGCGGGCGGGCAGTTGAAAGTGAACGGCCAGTCCTTTCCGCCCATGCCCGGTGCAATGCCGCAACCGCCGCCAGGCGGCCACCGATGACTTAGAATCGCGCACCGGCGTGTGATACTCCGCTCGAGCGGCGGTATATCCCACCATGATCGTGCAACACGCGGTGCCGGATCGATCGATGGAGCGGCTGTCGACCGATGACCTGAATTGGGATGCGCTGTACGCGGACCTGGCGCCGCGTGTCTACAATTACTTCCGCTACCGGATGGGGAGCGACGCGGACGCCGAGGAGCTCACGTCGCGCACCTTCGAACGGGCATGGCGCTCGCGGTCACACTATCGCCGCGACCTGGCCGCCTTCTCGACCTGGCTTTTCAAGATTGCGCAGAACGTCGGCGCGGACTACCGCAGCCGCTGGCGCCCGCACCTGCCCCTCGATGCGGCCACCCAGGTTGCCGGCGACGGATCTCCGGAGTTGGATGCGGAACTGAGCTCCGATCTGGCCAGGCTGGCCACCCTGACAGCAACTCTTCCCGAGCGCGAACGCGAGTTGATCGCGCTCAAGTACGGTGCCTCTCTCAATAACCGACTCATCGCCGGGCTCACGGGGTTGAGCGAATCAAACGTCGGGACCGTCCTTCACCGCCTCGTCCGGACCCTGCGAGCCCAGTGGTACGGACATGCGAGCGCCCGCGATGAATGACGATTTTCTCCATCGTATCCGTAAGACCCCCGCGCCGGAGTTCCTCACGGGACTCAAGGCGAAGTTGGATCGGCAGCCGCTGGCGCCTCCGCCCCGGCGGCGCTGGACTTTCACCCGGGGGTTGCTCGCCGGACTCATGTTAGGTGGCGCTGCGTTCGCGATCACCGCGGTGTCGCTTACTGGAGGCCGGCCTGATTCGCTACGCTCGTTCCTGAGCGCGCCGGTGCAGGCTCTGGCGCGGCTGATGCCGGGCGGTGGCGCTGGCGCTGGCGAGCATCCGGAGCGGGACTCGCAAACGCATGCGGTACCGTTAGGTCCGGTGTGGCTGCCGACTCATCCGGCCGTGGATGGTGGTCCTCCGGGGCAACCCAAGGTGCCCACGGAATCTACGTCGCTTGCTGCTCCAGGGAAAGGCGGTTCCAACAGCGGCCGCGATCAGGCCGTATCGCGCTCGGGGGGTGTGGCGGGCACAAACACGACTTTGACCGCGTGGGCGAGCCTCAAAGTGCTGACCACCCCCCGCCTTCAACCCATGGTATCGCTGGCGGCTGACCACGTAGCCAAAGCTTATGGAACCGGCAGCATCAAGATCGAGACCGGTACGGGACAGGGGAATCCTTTCGAGAGGTTGTGTCCGTCCAGGACCGCGGATATCGACGTCATCGAACTCACCCGACGTATCACGCGCGAGGAATATGCAGGTTGCAACGCACCTCGCAGCTGGGGCGTAGTCGAGGTGAAGCTCGGCTACCAGGCGCTCGTACTGGCGCGGGCGCGCCTCTATGGTCCGCTGAAAGTGTCCGCGCGGGACCTGTTCCTGGCGCTGGCGCGCCGCATCCCCGATCCCAACCAGGCAGAGGGCCTGATCAACAACCACAGTGCGACCTGGAACGAGGTCGACGGCACCCTGCCCTACGATCCCATCCAGGTCTTCGGGCCGGCGATCGGCTCGGCGTCCGCCAGGCTCGTCGCCGAATTGCTCCTCGAGCCCGGTTGCAACACCTATGCCTGGATCGCAGCGCTGCGGCAGAGCAACCCGGACCGGTACCAGGAGATCTGCGGGAGCTTGCGTGAGGATGCCGCGTACCGTCCCAACGACAATTCGGCATGGAATTTTGTCAATTTCCTGGCGACCAACCCGACGGCAGTCGGCATCTTCAACCTGAGCGACTTGCGCCAGTTACAGGATGGGCTGGCCGCGATCCCGATCGACGGCGTCGCGCCCGACACCTTCAGTATCGCAAACAGCTCCTATCCGGCCGCGCGACCGCTCTACCTGTATTTGAGCGCTTCCGGGTCCCAGGGCAATCAGCTGTTGGTGAGTTTCGTCAGCAACAGCATGGCACCCAACTACTACCCGTCCTACGGTCGTGATCCGGAGGGCTGGGGCTTCGTCATGCTCGAGCAGACGGAAATCAATCAAGGCGTCGCCATCGCGCGCGAGCGCCGAGAGTTGAAATTCTAGACAACGGAGATTCTGGATGAACGCGGTACGGATTGCGTGTGTTGTATCAATGTTGATTCTGACAGGGGTGACCCAGGCCCAGTCGACGACCACAGCCACCTCGGCGGAGAGCGCTACGAGCGAGCGCGTGGAAAATGGCATCCCCATCAGCCGGCTGCTGGAGGCAGTCCAGAAAAAGACCCACAAGAAGTTCGTCATTGACCCCCGGGTGCGTGGCAACGTCGCCATGCTCGACCAGGACCTGTCGAATCTGAGCTTCAATGATCTGCAGACGATCCTTCACGTTTACAACTACATCGCCGCCGAGCAAGGCGATTACGTCTTAGTCGTCCCCGATGCCAATGCACGCCAGATCGCGGGGCCGGTGATTTCCGGCAAGGAGACACGGCCGGACGACGAGATCGTCACCAAGATCCTGAGCGCGAGAAACATCGCGGTCGCTCAGCTCGTCCCGATCCTACGCCCCATGATCCCGCAGTACGGGCATCTCGCGGCGCTGCCGTGTACCAACAAACTCATCATGGTGGATACCTTCGCCAACATCAGGCGCATGGAGAAGGTGATCGAAGCCCTGGATACGGGCGAGCCGTACAAACCCGAGAGCTGCGCGGAGGTGATGCGCGCCGCGGCCGCCCGAGCGGCTGAATCGAAGTAACGCCACTGAAGGCCTCGTATAAGCCGGTCGAACCGGTCACAATCGATCTGGGCGCCACCAATCTGGCCGACCGCGACTACGTCATCGAGGACGGGTACAACGGACCGGGGCGTGAATATTTCCTGAATCTGCGCGTGACTTATTGAGGGATTGTTATGAGCCTGCGAACTTTAGCTTGGCTGACGGTCTCAATGCTGACGCTCAGCGGCACCACAGCGGCCGTGGCTGCGGACGACCCGTGCGCCGCATTCAAGTGGAATGTCACCGAAGAACGCGCGGTGTTCTCCCAAAAAGCACAACCGACCGCGGCTGGACGTGATGCGGCGTCGGCTCCTGCAATGAAAACCAAGACACTGTACGAGCTGTCACTTTCACCGCAGGAGGGCGTGAAGTTTGTCGTGCCTCCGGGGAAGAAGGGCTTGCCCGACGGCGCGTTCGCCGGCCTTGTGCATTTCCGCGTTCCGACGGCGGGGGCTTATCGGGTGTCGCTCGACCAGGGGTTCTGGATCGACATCGTGAGTCGCCAGGCCCTGATCGACTCGACTGACTTCACCGGCGCACATGACTGCAAGGCGCCTCGCAAGATCGTGCAGTACAACCTGCCGGCCAACGAGGACCTGGTGTTGCAG
>DAITMW010000062.1:4865-27782 GCA_036834945.1 Steroidobacteraceae bacterium | reverse complement strand
GGCGTCAGGTGCCTCGCCGCCGCAGTCCAACAAGCCCGACGAGCGCACCACGGACGAAAACCTCTTGCGCTCACGCGGGTATCACCGGGAAGTTCACGACGGTCAGGCCAGATACTGCCGCCGGGAAGTTACGTTGGGCTCGCGTTTCGAGAAGAAGGTCTGCGGGTCAGTCGAGCAACTCGTCGAACTGATCCGGCTCTCCAGAGAGCAGGCCGACCGTACGATGCGGCAGGGGGTGGCTCTGCAACCCAACCCCGTACTGGAGCTCGGCAAGGGCGGGCACTGACGCGCTGGCAGGCACAACCCGAGTGAGCACCAACAGCAACCAGATCGAGCTCGCGCAAGCCTATGCCCTGCAGCAGCAGGGCCGCTTGCCCGAGGCCGCGGCGGCCTTCCGCCGACTGCTGAAGGCCGACCCTCGCAACAGCAACGCCCTGCACCTGTTGGGTGTCACGCTCGCCCAGATGGGCCAGGTGGAGGATGCGGCCCGGCACATCGCCGCGGCCGTGGAGTTGCAACCTGCCAACCCGGCGATCCGCACCAACCTCGGTAACGCCCTGAGCGAGCTCGGAAGGTACCAGGAAGCCGTCGAGCACTATCAACGCGCGACGGCGCTGCAGCCCAACATCGCGCCCGCGCATCGCGGTTGCGGCGTGGCGCTCGCGCGTTTGGGCCGACTCGACGCTGCGCTCGCCAGTTTCAACAATGCCGCCCGCCTGATTCCCAACGACGCCCGGATTCAATATGACATCGGCGTCGTCCACGAGCGCGCCGGCCATCGCCAGGAGGCGCTGGCCTGCTTCGACCGTGCCACCAGGCTCGACCCCCGTTTCGCGGAGGCACACCACAGCCGCGGACTGCTCGAGCAAGCCCTGGGGCAGTATGCGAACGCGGTGGCGAGTATCGAGCGTGCCATCGCTCTGAAGCCCGGGCTGCCACAACTCCATTCCGATCTGGGCGACGCGCTGCTTGCTTGGGATAAGCCCACTGAGGCTCTCGGGAGCTACGATCGGGCACTGGCGTTGGGTCCTTGTCCCCCCACGACGCATCACAACCGGGGTGCCGCGTTGATGCAGCTGGGGCGCGACGCCGAGGCGCTGCAGAGCCTCGATCGGGCTCTCGAGGTTGGACCGGCGACCTCACAGACACACCTGGCGCGCGGCAGAATTCTCCTGCGCAACAAGCGCCCCGCGGAGGGACTCGCGAGCCTGGATCTGGCACTGGCGTTTTCGCGGGACGATGTTGAGGTTTACTACCAACGAGGCCTCGCGCTCCAGGGCCTGGGGCGCTACGAAGAGGCGCTTGCGTCGTTTGAGCGCGCGTTGACGCTGAAAGGGGATTCCGCGGAGATCGTCAATGCGCGGGGTGCCGTTCTCGAGCGGCTGGACCGATCCGAGGAAGCCATCGCGTGTTTCGACAAGGCCGTAGCGCTAAAGCCGGGTCACGTCGGCGCCCACACTAACGCGGGGAATACCCGCACGGCATTGGGCCGTTTCGACGAAGCGCTCGAGAACTTCGACGCGGCGTTGGCAGTAGCTCCGGACGACTCGAAAGCGATGTGGAGCAAGTCCCTGCTCGTGTTGAGTCTCGGAGACTTTTCCCAAGGCTGGCCACTTTACGAGTCGCGTCTACGATTCGAGCACGAGCCGCGAACCTTCGATGTCCCGCGTTGGACGGGCCAGGAGCCGCTGGCGGGCAAGAAAATCCTGATTCACGCCGAGCAGGGCCTCGGCGACACGGTACAGTTCATCCGCTACGTGCGCCCTCTCGAAGAGCGGGGCGCGCACGTGATACTCGAAGTGCAACCCGTTCTCGTGGGATTGCTGCGCTCGTTACCGATGCAGGGCCAGTTGATCGCACAAGGTGATCCGGTTCCTCCTGTCGAGTTTCATTGCCCGCTCCTGAGCCTGCCCTTGGCATTCCGGACTGAGCTCGCCACCATTCCAGGCGGCGTGCCATACCTGAAGGCGGATCCCGACGCGGTGAGGGCCTGGCGCGCCCGGGTCGAGGCAATCCCGGGCTTCAAGGTCGGGATTCACTGGCAGGGTAACGTCGAAACCGAGCGACAGGACTGGGCGCGCAGCCGCTCGTTTCCGCTCGAGTGCTTGGCGCCGCTCGCAAGAGTCGCGGGCGTGCGCTTCGTGAGCCTGCAAAAAGGGGAGGCGGCGAACCAACGTCACAGCGTCTCCTTCAGCGAGCAGATTGTCGAACTCACCGACCCCATGCGATTGGGCGAAGCGGACCTGCTCGAGACCGCGGCGCTGGTGAGCACCCTGGATCTGGTCGTCACCTCCGATACGCTCCTGGCGCACCTGTGCGGGGCGTTGGGCGTGCCCGTCTGGACGGTTGTACCCTCCGTGCCGGATTGGCGCTGGGGTCGCGATCGAAGCGATAATGCCTGGTACCCGACCATGCGAGTCTTTCGGCGCCGCGTCGGTGGCGACTGGCCGGAGGTCTTTGAAGACGTAGCGACCCAGTTGCTGTCGGTGGTGCGCTCCAAGTAGGTTTCTCATGCGACCCACAGTAACAGTGTTGACCGTTCTGGTACTTGCCGCGGCCTCCGCGCGGATCGAGGCGCAAGCCGTGCCTGTGCCGGGGCCCTTGCGCGCCTGCGGGTCGATCACGACGGACAAGGAGCGCCTTGCCTGCTTCGATCGCGAGCTGGCAAAACTGGACAGCGCTCAGGCCACGCAGTCCATGGCAGCCGCGGCGCCCGCCTCACCGACGGCGCTGGCCTCGAGCACTGCGCCCGCCCCCAGCGCACCTCCCGCCACCAACACAACAGCCACGACCGTCAGACAACTGGCGCCGGAACAGGCTTTCGGCTTGTCGGGCAATCAGATCCGCGCCCTCGAGGCACGCCAGCAGGGAGTCCCGCCGCCCACCCGGCTGAAGAACATCACCGCGCAGATCGCGAGCGCCACGCAGAACTCCGAAGGACACTGGGTGATCACCCTGGATAACGGCCAGGTCTGGCGGCAATCCGAGACGCGCTCGTTCGAGGCCACGCCGGGCGTCACCGCCAAGATCAGCAGCGGTTCCATGGGATCGTTCTGGATCGAGACCAACAGGCACAACTGGACCCGCGTCGACCGGGTCCAGTAGTCCGCGCGGGCTGGCGTTACTCCGCCAGGGGTCCCAGCGCGGACTTCAGCGTCCCGAGCCAGCGCTCATAATTGCGCCACAGCTCGACACCTTCGCGGTAGATCGGGCGCCGCACCTGCTCCGAGCTCACCGTCCGCACGCTGCGTTCCGTCTTGTAAAACTCCAGGCAGGCTGGCTCGAACCCCAGCCCGCAGAATTCCAGGATACGGCGTACGCTACCCTCGAGGTCGTTGACCACGTCCTCGTGTCGTACGCGCAGGACCTTACCCGGAAGCGCCCGGTCCCAGTGCTCCATGAGCTCGACGTACGTGCGGTAGTAACGCCCCATCTCCTCGAGGTTGTACGTGAACTCGTGTCCGCTCACGAACAGCTGTTTGAAGTTGCCGAAGCAACAGGCCATGGCCGCACGGCGCGCGTCGATGATCCGGGCATTGGGCAGAATGAGATGGATGAAGCCGATGTCGCGGAAATTTCCGGGCATCTTGTCGATGAAGAACGGCGCGCCCCGGCGATAGGCACGAGTCTCCTCCAGATACGTCTCGCCCAGCGCCCTGAAATCCTCGGCGTGCAGCTCCGCCAGCACGGCCGGATACTTCGGGGCCTCGTTCTCAGCCCGGTTACGGAACTGGTTCACCAGGCGTGGGATCTCCGGAAGCTCGAGCGTGCCGTCGACCTGCGAGTGCGATGAAAGAATCTGCTCGATCAGGGTCGAGCCCGAGCGCGGCAGTCCCACGATGAAGATCGGGTCGGGACGCGGGCACCCCATGCCACGCCGCGCCGCGAGGAATTCGCCGGTGCAAATCTGCTTGTGCAGGAGCAGGTTGCGCTCCGCGATAGCCGGCTTGTAGACCAACTCGGAGCGCCGGAGCGCATTGCCCCGCTCGTAGTACTCGAACGACTCGGCGTAGATCTTGCGGTCCTCCAACGCCTTGCCGATCGCGAAACACAGGTGATATCGATCCGAGAGCGAGACGCCGGGCGCCGATTCCGCGTCGCGCATTCCAGCAATCTCGTCATCCGTGAAACGGTAGGTCTTCATGTTGGCCAGCGCGAGAAACGCCCCGCCGGCGCCGCCGGGGAGGGCCGCCGCCGCTCGAAACGCTTCGACGGCTTCTTTCCCATCACCGCGCGTTCGCAGCAGGTGCGCGATAGCTTGTTGCAGGCTCGCGTTTCCAGGTGTGGCAGCCAAAAGCTGTTGATACACGCGCAAAGCTTCTTCGTTCTCGCCCAGCCCATCGCAAGCTTTGGCGTATAGAAGCTGCCATTCAGGGTGATTGGGTACGCGTCGCAACAAGTGTTGCGCTTGAGTGAGCGCATGATGATAGCGCCGACGTTGTGTGAGCACGGCTCCGTACTCGTAACGTGCATCGTCGTAGTCGGGCGCCAACTCGAGCAGGCTTTCCAGTAAGAATTCGGCGTCATCGAGTACACCGAGCCGCACAGCGATCTGTGCCAACAGCCGCAGTCCCTCGACGTGAGTGCCCTCACGGACCAGGTAGCCGCGGACGACGTCCTCGGCGGCATTGACCTCGCCTTCATTCAGAAGGCTCGAGCCGTGGGCGAGGGGTCTAGGCAGAGAGGAGATCTTGGTCAGGCACCGTGTCGCGTACTCGGCGTCCTGCTTGCGACCACTCGCGCTGTAGAGTTCCTTCAACGCCGCCCAGCTGGGCTCGAGCGTGTCATTCAGCTGTACCGCGCGTTGGAAAGCCGTGAGGGCCGCGGGCCGGTCACCGAGGGCGAGGTAGCAGGAGGCACGCTCCTGCCACAGAAGCCCCGAAGCAGGGTGCTTCTGTTCCAGCTCGTGCAACAGGACGAGGGCTGCGGTGCGATCGCCTCGTCGCACCACTTCGCGCACTCGCGCGAGCCCGGCTTCCACGGGAAATGCACGGGTTTCTGCTTGCTCAGCCATGTTCCGCGAAGAGTATGCCACAAAAAAAACAGCGGGCCGGAGGCCCGCTGTTTCGAGTGGTCAGGACTGTTTTTTTTGTTGTCGGTGTTAGAAGTCCACCGTCACATTCATGAACAGGAAGCGGCCCAGCGTGTCGTAGACCTGCGGGTACGTGTTGCCGTTGAAGAACGGAGGCGGCAACGAGTACGGGCCCGTGGTAGCGGCCAGCACCGGCGGGTCCTTGTCCATCAGGTTGTTGACGCCCAAGCGTACGCTTACGCCCTTCGTAACCTGATAGGCCGTGGACAGATCGATATAGCTGAAGCTCGAGATGTGCGACCACGGCCCAAAGAGCTTCGTGTTCCCCACGGTCTGCAGCAGCGGACTCGCGTTGAGGAGCTCGATCGTGGTGGGGGCGAGGTACCGCCACCGCAGTGTCGCACTGAGTCCCGGGATCGGCGTCGTCCAGGTATCAGAGAACACATGCTTCCACTTCGGCTGCGGGTTGCCGCAAGTCGAACCGTAGAACCCGGCGCAGTCATACGTGCCCGAGCCAGGGAACGGCTCCGTAATGAAGCTCGCGGTGTACGTGCCAGCCAACGCGAAGTCCATGCGACCGAGGCTCGCCGGCATCTCCTGGCGGTAGTGAACTCCGATGTCCACGCCACGAGCCTGGAGGTAACCCAGGTTCAGCAGCGGGTCAGCCACGTAGCCGTTGGGCGAGAACCAGATGGAGCCCGCGGAGTCGCGATGCACGCCGACCGCCTGTCCTTCCTGCACCGAATTACAGAAGCTCGCCACGTTCTGCAGCACGCACTGATCGACGATCAGGTTCGCGGTGTAGCTCGTGATGATGTTCTTGATCTTGATGTTGTAGAAATCGATCGTCGCGCTCAGGTTCGGCAGAATCGTCGGCGTGACGACCAGTCCGACCGTGTACGTGTCGGCGATTTCCGGCTTCAGGTTCGGGTTGCCACCGAGCAGGCCGTTGTACTGACCCGCCGGGTTGCCCGGCGTTCCGAGCCCACCGAACTGCGCGGATGTCAGGCCGCTGCGCTGACACTGTGCCAGCGTCGCGACCGCAGGCGATCCCGACGAGCTCGCGCACGGATCAGAAGAGCCGTCCAGACCGACGAACTTCTGTGCGTACAGCTCTGTCAGGTTCGGTACACGGACGGCGCGGTTGTAGCCACCACGAACGCGGACGTCGGAAGTCGGCGCCCAGTCCATTTGGAACTTGTACGTGTTGGTGTTGAAGCCTACGGTGTAGCTGGAGTAGCGATAGCCGGCCTCGACCGAGAGCTCCTTCGCGAAGGGCATGTCCTGGATGAGCGGCATGCGCGCTTCCATGAAGCCTTCCCAGACGTGCAGGTTGGCCTCCAAGGGCAGAGTGGCGCTGCCCTGCCCGGCGAGATCGGAGAGGTTGCCGTCACCGATGAACTCGGCGTCGGGACGCAGCTCCAGGCTCTCGGAGCGGTATTCCGTACCGACGTTCACGATCAGACCGTTGTTGGCCACAGGCGACTTCACGCCGTACTTGCCAAGGTCCGCCGTGATGTTGCCGCTGATGACGCGCTCCTCGGTGTCTCCCTTCGAGAGGCCGGGAGCCGTGAAGTAAGCAGTCGAAGCGGGGTTGATCGGTCCAGTACCCCACATGTTATAGGGCACGCAACCCGGCGCGCCATTGTTGCCGTTGGCGTTTGCCTTACAAACAATGTTTCCGCTGAGAGGATCAACCACCGCCAGCAGGGCGTTGGAGAGTCGCGACCGGGAGACGTCGTTCTTGTACTCCTCGGAGAAGAGCGTCATGCCCTCCTGTGCGTACACGTCGTACTGCAACGCGTCGTTGATCTCCCCTTTCGTGCCGATCACGAGCCGGAACGAGGTGTGGGTCAGATCGTCCTGACGGTTACCACCTTCGATGTTACGACGGCCGAAGATCATCTGCGCGGTGTCGGTCGGCCCGAGGCCTTGGCAAATGATGCCCTGTTCCTGCGCGGACAGGTACGGGTTGTCGCAATTGACTCCCCAGTTGCCGTCAGGGTTGCCCGTGCTCGGATTGACGCCCGTACCAGAGCCGATGAACGCACCGCTGGGAGCGATCTGGGCGATCGTCCGGTCGCTCATGAACATGAACTCGGAGTAGACCTGGTGGTTGTCGTCGTAGTTGTAATGAGTGAACGCACCGGCGGTCCAGCGCTCGTCCGGGCGCTGGTAGTAGTTCAGCGCGCCGTAGTTGTACGCGTCGGCAGCGGTGTAGGGGACCAACTGGCCGTTCTTCACCGTCAGAGTCGGCGACAGGAAGTTCGGCACCGAGTTGTCCGGAGCCGGCAGGAAGTTCGCCGAGAAGAATCGGCCGGTGGCGTTGGTGCTCGAGCCACCGCAGCTCACCGCTCCACTGGCGGCGGTCTGCAGCGTGCAGAGGCTGAAGTCGCGGGACGACTGCAGGATCGGGCTGAGCTTGCGATACCCGATATAGGCGGTCGCGTTGCCCTTGCCGTCGGCGAAGTTGTTACCAAGGAGCACAGTGATGTCCTTGGTCGCGCCATCGAATACCGAGTCCGTCTGGCCGAGTCCCGCGTCCACCGCGAAGTGGCCAGCAGCGTTGTGTTGCGAGTGCTGGTACGCGCTCGCATTGGCGTCGATGCGGAAGCCTTCGAAGTGGTCGTTCATCACGAAGTTGACCACGCCCGCGACGGCGTCGGCGCCGTACACAGCCGAAGCACCACCCGTCAGCACGTCGACGCGATCGACGAGTGCGGCGGGGATGTTATTGAGGTCGGGAGCGATGAACTGGGGCGTCTTCACGCTCGGGTCGCCAGGCATCAGGCGGCGACCGTTGATGAGCACCAGGGTGCGCTGCGGACCCAGTCCGCGGAGGTTGACTTCCGAGGTACCGGATGCACCGTTGGAGGACATGGTGCCTTGGTCCGCGACGACCTGCGGCAGGCTGTTCAGCAGGTCTTCGACCTTGGTCACGCCCTGCTGCTTGAGAGCCTCGGCGCTCACCGAAGTCACGGGGCTAATCGATTCGATGCCGGGTTGCGAGATGCGCGAACCCGTCACGACGACTTCGGAGATGACCGGCGACTCATTCGTGTCGGCGGTCGTGGTGGCCGGCTGTTGCGGTCCCTGTGGTGCGTCAGCCGCCGCGGCGAAAGCCGGGATGGCCAGGGACGCTACACTGGCGTTGGTCACTAACGCGAGGCGTACCGCCTTCCTTAAGAGCGTATTGCTCGACATCGTTGTTTCACTCCCAGAAAATTTTTCCAGAAAATTTTTTTGCGTAAACTTCGGGGGCTCACCGCGACACCCCGCGGGGGATTGATTCCCAGTGTGTCAAGAATACAGCGGTGATGGATTTATGCAAACGGGGTATTTGCAAAAACCCCACAGCTTTGCGGCGATTTTGCACTATACCGCTTGTCTTATTTTAGCTACCGACCCTCCGGGGCGTTGTGTTGCGGGAACGCTACGAGAGGGTCACGACGAGGATCATGGCCGCCCCTGGTGATCAATTGATGAGCTCACAGCAGGCTCTGGAGCGAGCTGCCGCGCTCTTAGGCGAGGGAAAACCCGTGGACAGCGCTGCAGCGTGCGGAGCCGTTCTGGCGCGCGAGCCGCGTAACGCAGCCGCGGCCCATCTACTCGGACTCGCCCTGAAGGGCACGGGAGACCTAGTACAGAGCGAGCAATGGCTCCGATTCAGTATCGAGGTCGAGCCCCGGCGCGCCGATTTCCACGCGAACCTCGCCAATCTGCTGCGAGCTCAGCAGAAGTATCCCCTCGCCGAGGAGAGTTATCGGTCCGCGCTGCAGCTCATGCCTGATTACCCGGCAGCCCGCCGGGGCCTTGCCCTGACACTCGACGATCTTGGCAGGCACACGGAAGCCGAAGAGCAATGTCGCACGGTCCTGGCACGTAACCCATCCGACCCCGAGGCCTGGACAATTCTCGGCATGGCGCTGGCGCACCGTGGCCTCGAGGTCGAGGCTGAGAGCGCCTACCGTCGCGCGATCTCGATCGACCCGAGTAACGCGGTTGCCCATCACAATCTCGGCGCGTTGCTGGTGAAACTCGAAAGGCCCGAGGCGCTCGCGGCACTCGCGACCGCGAGCACGCTGGGAGCCACCGGCTATGAAACCGCCTATAACATGGGGCGTGCGGCGCTGAACGAAGGGGATCTCGATGGCGCGGAGAAGGGCTTCGCGAGAGCCGTCGAGCTGCAACCCACCAACGTCGAAGCGCAGATGACGCTGGCACGCGTCCGTTACATGCGTGGCGACCCGGGTTTCGCCCGTGCGGTGGTGACAGCGGTCAAGGCAAATCGCGATAACGTCCGTCTCCAACACTCGCTGGGCAGGCTGCTCTGGCGGGCGGGACAGCTGCCCGAAGCGGAAACCTTCCTGCGTGACCTGCTCACCCGGAACGGCTCCAATGCCGGTGTGCAAGCGACCTTGTCCGCGGTGCTGCTGGAGCAGGGACGACTGAAAGAAGCCGAGACCCTGGCGGCCGAGGCGGCCGTGACCCGGCCCAGGGACCAGGCCGTCCTGTTGAATCTCGTGACCATCCTGGTTGCCAGGGGTGCCGCTGAGGATGCGATGCCTCTCATCGAGGTCCAGCTGCAGCGCTCACCGTCATCCCAAGCCTGGCTCGCCTACGAAGCCACGGCGGCGCGAATGCTCGGGAAGGACCGCTACCGCGAGCTCTATGATTACGACCGCTTCGTCCGGGTGTTCGACCTGGAGACGCCGCCGGGTTGGTCCTCGATGGATGAGCTCAACCGGGCCCTCGCCACGGCGCTCAACGACCGGCATCGCTTCAGTCAGCATCCCCTCGACCAGACGCTTCGTAACGGCACGCAGACTTCCCGTAGTTTGCTGACCGAGCCGGACCCCGCGGTCCGAGCGATCCTCAAAGCGTTCGAAGAGCCGATCGAAGAGTATCGGCGCACTCTCGGCACCTCGCCCAACCATCCTTTGTCGCGTTGGAATGTGGGTCCCACGCAGTTCACCGGCGCCTGGTCCGTCCGCCTGCAGCGCAACGGCTATCACGTGAATCACTTTCATCCGGACGGCCTGCTCAGCTCGGCCTACTACGTCGAGCTCCCGGAGGAGACCCAGGACGAGAAAGCGAAGTCCGGCTGGCTCAAGTTCGGTGAGCCGCGCTATCCCGTGCGTGGCCTGGTCCCCGAGCGCTTCGTGCAACCCAAGCCCGGCCGGTTGGTTTTATTCCCCTCGTACATGTGGCATGGGACGAATCCGATCTACGGCGATCGAACGCGCCTGTGCATCGCCTTCGACGTGCGCCCCGAAAAATGGGGCCTGCCTGACTGATGTTCGCCTGCCGCGCGTCCCGCAGCGCTCAATCAGCATAGAACTCCGCGATGGCGGCGGTGGCGACCGTCATCAGCTCCCGCTCCGCCGGAGTCAACAGCGGATTCCAGATATCGAAGATGAGGATCACGCGCTCCTCGTCACTGTCGTTCCAGGCCTCGTGCTCGATCGTGTCGTCGAACACGAGCGCGGTCCCGGGCTCCCACTGACGGGTTTGAGTGCCGACCCGGAAGCCGCACTGGGGTGGCACGATGAGCGGAATGTGCACCGTCAGGCGCGTGTTGGTTGTCCCGGTGTGCCCCGGAATCCGCGTGTGCGGCTCGAGCAGAGAGAAAAAGGAAGTCGGGCCACGATTGGGAATCTTGACCACCGGCGCCGTGTCGAGCGCCGCGAGTGTCTTGGGGCAGCGTGCCGCGATCGCGTCGTCGCGCTTGCCGTCCTTGAACAGGAATAACGCGCTCCAGCGTTTGGACTGATTGAGCTCCTTCCACTGATTGAGGGGCTCGGTTGAAGCGTGTTGCAGATAAGGCGAGAACGCCTCGCGCGCCCCCGCGAGCAGCCCCATGAGCTCCTGTCGGATGTCGTCCGTCGCCTGCTCCACGCCGGGCAGCCAGGGAAAATCCTTCCGATCATAGAACTGGATGGCCGGCAGACGCGGAAAATGAGAGAAGGTGGGTTGTTGGACGAAGATCCGGTTCTTGCCGAGAATGGCGCCCAGGCAATCATCCACCCGATCCTGTGGCTCCGCGGCGTGTTGGCGTCGAGTCTCCCGCAGGCGAGACTCCAGCCACTCATCCAGCGCCTGCAGATTCTTGAAGACGACCTGTTGAGCATGCTCGATCAGGGGTTTCCAGGCTGACGGGAGTGTCGTACCCGCGGGAGGCAGAGCCTGGAGCGCGCGGTGATACAGGCGGGCGGCGCGCTTGGCGTGTCCTTGTGTTTCGAGCAGCGACGCCTTCTGGATGAGCGCGGCGAAGTAGCGAGGCTCCAGGGCCAGTGCCTGGTCCAAGGCCTTCAGCTCGCCATCGGCATCCTTGAGCGCGCGCAGACTCGCGGCCAGGTTGAGAAAGATCACCGGGTTGGAGGCATCGGCGGCGATCGAGCGCTCGAGGAGAGACCGGGCCTCCGCGGCATCGCCTTTGCGAAGTGCATGTGCTCCGCAGGCTCCGAGCACCGCAGGATGATCCGGCGCCATTGAGCGGGCGCTGCTGAGCAGGCGTACCGCCTCGTCGCGCTGGCCCTGCATCTCCCGCTGTTCAGCGGCCCCTAATAGCTGCCGAAGCTGTGACTCGACGGAATCTAAACTCGCGTTCATTTTTCTATTGTAACGTCGACGCTTGTGAGATGTCGCTTGGGGATTGTGAGCTGTCGCTTAACCTGAGGGAGGGCCGCGGTGGTATCCTCCAACCATGCGCTGCACATGGCGTTGGTCGACAGTCACTGGGTTGTGGGGCCTGGCTGCCGCGCTTTATGCCGGATTCGCACTCGCCGCGTCGAGCGAATCGACTGGCACCCGACTCGACCTTCCAACGGTTCCCCCCGTAGTCGACGAGGATCCCCTGTTTGCCACTCCGACTACGCGTGACCGCATCGGCCGCGTGGTCGTCCCCGTCAAGATCAACGGACAGGGTCCGTTTCGCTTCATCGTGGACACGGGCGCGAGTCATTCGACCATCTCGCCGACAGCCGCCAATGCGCTGGGCCTGACGTCCACGACGCTGCCAACTATCGTTCTCGATGGGATCACCGGCTCCACGACAGTGGCGGCAGTTACGATTGACAGGTTGGAAACGGGTGCGTTGCTCCTCGAGCGCACGGCCATGCCGGTCGTATGGGTGCCGGTGCTCGCGGGCGCCGACGGGATACTCGGCGCGGCGGGGTTGACCTCGCAGAGTCTGCTCGTCGACTTCGAGCACAACAAAGTATCGATCGCCGGCAATGTGGGCGCCTCGATGCGCACCCGATCCATGCGCGTCCACGGTGCCCGGGTCGCCGGTGGACTGCTGACAATCAAGACCCGCGTCGCGGGTGTGTGGGTTCGTGCAGTAATCGACACTGGAGCTGAGCGCAGCCTCGGTAATATCGCTCTGCGCGACGCGGTGCTCGGAAACAAGGGACGCGGCGAGGTGGCTCGCGTGACCTCCGTCTATGGTGCGACCAAAGACGTCGAAACCGGGGAGCTGTTGAAAGTGCCCGTCGTGGTCATCGATGCGCTACGCATCGAGAACGTCGAGCTGGTGTTTGGCGACTTCCACATCTTCAAAGTGTGGGACATGGCCAACGAGCCGGCGATGATCATCGGCATGGACGTTCTCGGCACGACGACCGCCCTGGGCATCGATTTCAAGCACCACGATCTCTACATGGCGAGCCAGGGAACGAACGGGGCGACGATCCTCAACCAGGGGAGCGGCGCATCGAGCTCGAGCAGCGCCAGTCATTGATGCCGCCACCTACTTCTTTTTGAGTGCGTGCGGATCCGCGGGCGGGCCGCAATCGCATCCCTCCGGCGGCGTCCAATTCACGTGATCGCCCACTTTCAGCCCCAGTCGTGCCGCCTCTCCGCCCCTCAATTCCAACACCGCGCTGACCGGCTCCTTCGAGCTCAGGGTCTGCAGCGACAGCGGGTGCGCGTGCTCGATGATCTGGTCGATCGCGCCTTTCTTGCCGATGAACACCATGTCCAGCTCCACGTAGGTGTTCTTCATCCACATGCTCATCTGCCGCACCTTCTTTTGCGGAAACAGCATGCCCTGACCCTGGGGAAGGTCTTGCACGAACATCAACCCTTGCTCCTGGCGCGGCGCGCTGTCCGCGATCCAGATGTTGAAGACGCGGGGGTCCTTTCTGTCCTTGCCATGCAGGATTTCGAGCGACGTGCGTGGAAAATTAGCGAGATCCTCGAGCGGACCGGATTGCGCGCGGACGGTCGTCGTGACCCCCACGAGCAATGTGAGGGCGCACAGCATCGCGAGCACCAGCCTGCCGGCCGGTAAACAATTCTTGAACATGGGTTATGGTTTCCTAAGGCTTTCCGTCGGCGAAGTCTTCAAACACGGCCTGACCGGCGAAATCGAATCGGGTCACCAGAATCCGCCCCTTGCCATCCAGGGTGCTGGCCGGGGAGATACAAAACCCGCTCGCGATAATCCGGTAAGAGCGCTTTGGACCACCGAGGGCACCGAGACGTTCCTGTTCGAGCTTGTCCACGGTACATCGGTCGTCGCCACGCGTAGCGAATAAACGCTGCTCGCCCTCAAAGATGACAGTGAGATTGGTCGGCAGCTCCCGGCCGGGCGTTCCTTCCTTCGCTTCGCCCACCCCAAACACCAAGCGCAGGCGCCTGCCGTCGGAATGCTTCGGCCCGGCGAAAACCACGCGCAGAGCGCTGCCATCGGGTCGCGGGCCTCCCTCGCACTCCATCTCGCTGTTATGCCAGTTGATGTCGAGGTTCATCGCTCCGCGGATGCGCGCGCGCAGATAGCCGTTACCAGCCGGAAGGCAACCTGCCGCGTGCGAAACCCCAGACACCGCCAGTAATCCCACGACGGACCACGCGGCAACGGAAAGTCGAAGCATCCGTGCAGTTTAACCCGTCAGGCCCCCGGCTCGACCAGCAGCGCCTTAGCGAGCCGCGCGTGGCCGCGCGCAATGCCGCGGGCAAGATGCATGAGCACCGTAAGGATGATGACGCCTGCGGCGAACATGAATAAGGAGCCGATCCAGACGCCGATCGACGCACCGTCCCAGTGAGGGCCCAGAACGAAGGGCCAATCCCACGACTCATGGATCCACCCGAATGACTCTCCGAGCGCGATGACGGGCGAGAAAGTCAGGTGCAAGCCCGCCGACAGACCCAGTGTCGCGAGGACGAAGTAGATGATGCCCAGCGGCAGCATCAGGACGAGATACAGGAGCGTCGTCCAGGTGCGCGCATCTTTGAGCATCTCTCCGATCCGTGACCACCAGCCCGCCTGCGGTCCGGGATGTACTGGCCGGCGAGGCATACGTTCACCCGTAATGGCTTCGATCAGGCGCCCCTCGCCAAGCGCGATCACGCGCGTGATGCCGATGAAAGCGAGAAAGAACGGTACCCCGATGATCAGGACCGCAAGTCCTGCCGACAGCGAAAGGCCGACGACCACCACGACGAAATAAAAGATGCCCGTCGCCATGGCGAGAAACATATAGAAGAGGGACGTGTAGGCGCGCGGGTCGGAATAGACGTTGAAGAAGCGTCGCAGTCCGCTTGGATTCTCCACTCGACGCGGCGGAGGCGTGCGCAACGCCGCCTTCACCTTCACTTCAGTATCGCGATAAGCGGTCGCAACTTCGTCCGGCGCACCGTACGTGCTCGAGATGAGCTCGAGCACATCTGCTTCCGATTTCTCCGGATGCGCTGCGACCTCCGCGCGCAAATATTCCTCGGCGTCATATAGCGCGTCCTGGATCAGCGCGGGATCCTCGCCCTCGAGGGCGTCACGCAGCTGCTTCAGATACTCATCGATCGACCGTGGTGCGGAGTTGCGATTCATGACGCCTTTCCTTCGATGAAGCGATCCACAAAGTCGCGGGTCTGACGCCAGATCCCGCTCCATTGCTGCAAAACAGCGCGGCCCTCGTCCGTAATCCGGTAATACCTGCGCGGCGGCCCGGAGTACGAGGGCACGATCCGGCTCGTCAGCAGACCCGACGCGCTCAAGGTCCGCAGCACCGGATAAATGGTGCCCTCCTTGAACAGCGCATCGCCCTCGTTGGCCCGCTGCAGGCGCTTGGCGATCTCATAGCCGTAAAGATCCTCCGGGGTGCGCTCGAGCACGGCGAGCAGCACCAGCGCGACCAGGCCCGCGTTCAGGTCTTTCTGGAATTTGCGGCCCTGGCCCTCGTCATCCATACCAGTACTGTAGAGTTCACAGTATTAGCCGTCAATCAGTACTGGTCGCTTACCAAGGTCCTCTCACCGCAAAACGCACCCGCCAGTGCGTCATCGGGTACCCGAAATGAGCTGATACACTCCTCAACCCCCGTTTTTCCCGGAAAAGTGATGAGAAACCCCCTGTTAGAGGTCACTCCGGTCATTCCCGCCGCCCTGACCCGCCTGCCGGAAATGGCCGGCAACCTCTTTTTCGGCTGGCACCGCCCCACCCGGGCCCTGTTCGAAGACCTCGACCCTGAACTGTGGAAACAGACCGGCGGCAACCCCCGCCTCATGTTGCGTTGCCTGCCCCAGGCCACCCTGGACCGCGTCGCGAAGGACTCCGTATATCTCGCGCGCTACAAACAGGCCGCCGACACCCTCGACGCGTACCTGACGGCGCGGTCCCCCACAGCCGACCAACCTCTGACAGCGTACTTCTGTGCCGAGTACGGTTTCCATGAAAGCTTCCCCATCTACTCGGGCGGCCTCGGCGTGTTGGCCGGCGACTACTGCAAGGCCGCTAGCGACGACCGTGCGAATTTTGTCGCTGTCGGACTGTTGTACGGACAAGGCTATTTCACTCAGAGCGTCGATAACGACGGCGTGCAACACGCTGAGTATCGTGAGCGCTCCCCGCGTGATCTACCGGTGGAGCCTGCCCGAGGACGCGACGGCGAATGGGTAAAGGTCGTCGTGAAGATCGCCGGACGCGATGTTCACTCGCGCCTGTGGAAGGCCCAGGTCGGCCGCATTCCCGTGTACCTCCTCGACACCAACGTTCCGGAGAACGCCCCCTCCGATCGCGACATCACCCACCGCCTCTATGGAGGTGATGAATCGACGCGCATCCGGCAGGAAATGATCCTCGGCATTGCCGGTATCCGCGCACTCCGAGCCCTCGGCATCCAACCCGCGGTGTTCCATCTCAACGAAGGCCACGCCGCGTTCCTGATCCTCGAGCTGCTCCGCGAACACCTCTCCGGAGGACTGCAATTCAACGCTGCCCTGGAAGCCGCCGCGGCCAGCTGCGTTTTCACGACGCACACGCCCGTCGCTGCCGGCCACGACGCGTTCGGCCACGATCACATGCTGGCCCACTTCGCCGACTTCGTCCGTGAGCTCGGAATTCCGGTGGAGCGTTTCTTCGAGCTCGCGCGCGCTCCCGGCGCGCCCGGTATGTTCAACATGACGCGCCTGGCGCTCAACGGCACGCGCCACACGAACGCGGTGAGCCGCATTCATGGGATCGTCTCCGCGCGCCTGTGCTCGGACCAGTGGCCGGAGGTCCGGCCCGAAGATAACCCGATGGGCTTCGTCACCAATGGCGTGCACGTGCCCACGTTCCTGCACCAGACCTGGACGGATTTCCTCGACCGCGAGTTGAGTAAGGATTGGCGCGAGCGACTGAGCGACACGGCCTTCTGGGGCGCACTCGAGCATGTTCCGGATGAGCGCTATTGGCCCACAGCGCAATCGGTGAAGTCCCGCATGCTCGCGAGCGTGCGTGATCGCTTGCAACGCGAGTACGCCCGTAAGGGGATGAGCCCCGCGCAATTACGTCATGTCACACGCCTGCTCGATCCGCTGCGCCCCAACGTACTGACGATCGGCTTCGCACGACGCTTTGCGACCTACAAGCGCGCGACACTGCTGCTTCGCGACCGCGCCCGCCTGGCAAAGCTCGTCAATAATCCGGACCGGCCGGTGTTGTTCCTGTTTGCCGGCAAGGCCCATCCCGCGGACGAGCCGGGTAAGCAAGTGCTGCGTGAGATCCGCCAGCTCATGACCACCCCCGAGTTCATCGGGCGTGTGATCTTCCTGGAGGACTACGATCTGCAACTCGCTCGCTGGCTGGTCTCCGGTGTCGACGTCTGGCTCAACAACCCGATCGCGCCCCTGGAAGCGAGCGGCACCTCCGGCATCAAGGCCGCGATCAACGGTCGCCTGAACCTGAGCATCCTCGATGGCTGGTGGGCGGAAGGCTGGATGCAGGACAACGGCTGGGGCATCCCACCGGCCAATGTGCAGGACCCGGAGCGCCGCGATGCCATCGAGGCGGAGTTGATCCTCGACACGCTCGAAGAAGAAGTGGTTCCGCTCTACTACGACACCAACGAGGAAGGCTACTCGCCCGAATGGGTGCGCCGGAGCAAGCGCGCCATGATGACCGTGATCCCGCAGTTCAACATGCGCCGCGTCCTGTTCGATTACACGAAAGGCCTGTACCAGCCGGCCGCGCGCCAGTACCGGCGACTCGCCGCCGGCGGATTCACCGGCGCCGTCACATTGGCGGACTGGAAGCAGCGCGTCCGCCAGCTCTGGCCGCGTGTCGGCTTGCGGATGCTGGCCGACATTGCGCCGGACCTTCCGCAGGGCGAACGTCTACGCCTGCGGATCGCCGCGCAATTGAACGGCCTGCAGCCCTCCGACGTGCGCGTCGAGTTCGTCACAAGGCGACTGCTGCCGGAGGCCGATCTCGCGCCACCCCCGTTGTCATCCTTCAACCAGCCGCCAAAAACGGGCATCTGGAGTACCGCGCTGGGCCCCACCGGCGAGGTGGACTCCGATGGCTCGATCGTGTTCGCCCTGGATGCCGTCCCTCCGGAATGTGGACAGTTCGCTACCGAAGTCCGCATCTACCCGTGGCACGATCTGCTCTCCCATCCGTACGAGCTGGGGCTGATGAAATGGCTTTGAATGGGTATATTCCCGTGACACAGGCGTAGAACAACCATGCCCAGACAGCCCGCGCGTGCCTCCTCCGGACGTTATGTGAGCCGCCTGACCGGCGGCACACTCGCAATCATCATGGCCGGCGGACGCGGCGAGCGTCTGAAGGACCTCACGGCCCATCGCTGTAAACCGGCGACGCCCTTTGGCGGAAAGTTCCGCATCATCGACTTCGTGCTCTCGAACTGCGTGAATTCCGGCATCCGCCAGATCTCGATCCTCACGCAGTACAAGGCGCAGTCGCTCATCCAGCACGTGCAACGAGGTTGGAGTTACCTGCGCGGTGAATTCGGGGAGTTCGTCGAGACCATCCCGGCGCAGCAACAGATGGGGCCGATGTGGTACCGGGGCACCGCGGATGCGGTGCACCAGAACATCGAACTGATTCTGTCGCATCGGCCGAAACACGTGCTGGTGCTCGCGGGCGACCACATCTACAAGATGGACTACGGCCCGATGATTGCCTACCACGTGGAGAAGGGCGCCGACATCACGGTCGGCGTAGTGGAGGTTCCCACGAGCGACTCGATCCACTTCGGCGTGTTGACCGCCACTGAGTGGAACCGTGTGACGAAGTTTTCGGAAAAGCCGGCGGTGCCCGACACGCTCCCCGGACGGCCGGACGCCATTCTCGCCTCCATGGGCATCTATGTTTTCAACACGCGGCTGTTGGAAAAGATGCTCGCGGAAGACTTCGCCGACGACAGCTCCGCCCACGACTTCGGTAAAGACATCCTGCCCAAGGCGATCAACACCAACCTCCAGGTGTTCGCCTACCCGTTCCAGGACGTGAAGACCCGCGCACAGAGCTACTGGCGCGACGTCGGTACGATCGACGCGTATTACGAAGCGAGCCTCGAGCTCGTGCACGTCAAGCCCGAGCTCAACATCTACGACCAGGACTGGCCCATCTGGACCTACCAGATCCAACAGCCACCGGCGAAGTTCATTCTCGACGAGGACGGCCGCCGCGGGGTGGCCATCAACTCCATGGTCTCTGGTGGCTGCATCATCTCCGGGGCCGTGGTGCGCGAGTCACTCTTGTTCTCCGATGTTCGGGTGGACGAGGGCTCGAGCATCGAAAGGTCGGTGGTGCTGCCGCACGTGGAGATCGGTCGCGGCTGTGTGATCCGCAACGCGATTCTCGATGAAGGCTGTGAGATACCCGATGGTATGAGCATCGGCGTCGATCGTACGGCCGATGGGAACCGCTTCTATGTGACTGACAAAGGCGTCGTGCTGGTGACGACCGACATGTTGCGCCGTCTGGCATGAAGCCGACGACCGCCGGCGCGCGCCTGCCTGTCGTCCTGCTGTGGCACATGCACCAGCCACAGTACCGCGACGCGCTGACCGGACAGTACGTCCTTCCCTGGACGTACCTCCACGCGATCAAGGATTACACCGACATGGCCGCGCACCTGGAAGGCAATCCTGCCGGTCGCGCCGTCGTGAATTTCTCCCCCGTCCTGATCGAGCAGATTCAGGAGATCAGCCGGCGCGTGACCGAGCACCTTCGCTCGGGAGCGCCATTGCCGGACTCCGTGCTGGGACTGTTGGGGCCCGACCCGGTCCCGACGGAGCCCGTCCCCCGGCTCGAGCTGCTGCGTTCCTGCCTGCGGGCCCAGCGCAAACAGATGATCGAGCGCTTCGGCCCGTACCTCGAGCTCGCCACTCTCGCCGAAACACTGGCAACCCCCGATCGCATCACGTACGCCTCCGACCAGCTCATCCACGACCTCGCGGTCTGGTATCACCTGGCCTGGCTCGGTGAGACGGTGCGACGCTCGGATACGCTGGTGAGCGATCTGACCGAGCGCGGGCGTGGCTTCACGCCGGCCCATCGGCGCCAGTTGCTCACACTCATCGGTGATCTCGTGGGTAACGTGCTTCCGCGTTACCGGTCCCTGGCGACGAAGGGACAGATCGAACTCTCCGTAACGCCGTATGGGCATCCGATCATTCCGTTGCTGCTCGACTTCGCAGCGGCACGCGATGCTGTTCCTAACATGTCATTACCGGAGCACCCCGGCTATCCTGGTGGAGTGGAGCGTGCCGAACGACACGTAGAGGAAGGTATCCGGATCTTCACCGAGGCCTTTGGCAGCCGCCCGGCCGGCTGCTGGCCCGCGGAAGGCGCCATCAGCCGGGGCACACTCGAGCTGTTGGATCGACACCAATTCCGTTGGGCGGCATCGAGCACCAACGTACTGCGCGGCTGCCTCGAGCTGAGCGACAAGCAGACTGCGAACGACCCGCGCGCGTACAACCGCCCGTATCGGGTGCCAGGGAGCTCCCTGAACTGCTTTTTCCGGGATGACTCCCTTTCCGACCTGATCGGATTCACTTACGCCACCTGGCACGGCGACGATGCTGCGCACAATCTCGTCAACGAAGTCGCACAGCTCGCGCGCAAGTATGCAAACACCCCGGGCCACGCTGTGCTGATCGCACTGGATGGCGAGAACGCGTGGGAACATTACCCCTTCAACGGCTATTACTTCCTCCGGGCACTGTATTCGCTGCTGGCGAATCATCCGTTGCTGGAGTTGACCACCTTGTCCGACTGTCTCTCACGCGGCGTCGAGCCCGCACCGCTGCAAAAGGTGATGGCGGGAAGCTGGGTGCACGGCACGCTCGCCACCTGGATCGGCGATCCCGCGAAGAACCGTGCTTGGGATCTTTTGTGCGAGGCGAAATCGACCTTCGACCGTGTGATGCAGACGCATCCGCTCGAGCCCGCGCGTCGAGCCGCGGCGGAGCGCCAGCTGGCTCTGTGTGAAAGCTCCGACTGGTTCTGGTGGTTCGGCGACTACAATCCGGCGGAAGCCGTGAGCCAATTCGACCGCCTCTACCGGCGCCAGCTCATGAACCTCTACCGCCTGCTCGACCTGGACACCCCACCCAGCCTGTCGCAGCCGATCTCCTCCGGCGGGGGCCACGCCGAGCACGGTGGCGTGATGCGCCGGGCCTACGCTGACTGAGCCCACACAAACCACACATGATCCAACGGTTGCCTGTTTTCGATCGCCGCCGCTCCGGAGCGCTGCTGCACCTGGGCTCGCTCGAGAGCGGGTTGGGGCGTGGCGGCCGCGCTTTCATCGACTGGCTGGCCGCCGCGGGCTTCACCGTCTGGCAGATTCTCCCGGTCGGCCCGACCGGCTCCGACGGCTCCCCCTATTGGGTCCGCTCCGACTTCGCGGGCAACCCGGCCTTCATCGACTCAAACGAATGGCCCGATCTCAACTCCGGCGAGCACGCCGCCTTCATCGAAAGCTCGCGCCACTGGCTGGACGACTACGCCCTGTTCGAAGTGTTGAGCTTCGTGCACGGCGGCGCGCCGTGGTGGAACTGGCCGCCGGAACTGCGCGACCGCGTTCCCGCGGCCCTCGATCACGCGAGACAACAGTACGCAGCCGAACTGACACGGGTGCGGGATGTGCAGTTCGCGTTCTTCGTGCAGTGGCGCAGGCTGCGCGAGCACGCCAACTCGCGAGGTATCCGCTTATTCGGCGACCTGCCGTTTTACGTCGCGCCCGACTCCGCCGAAACCTGGGCGCACCGCGAGCAGTTCCAGTTGGATGCCACCGGCCATCCCACCGCGGTGGCGGGCGTGCCGCCCGACTACTTCTCCGCAACCGGGCAGCTCTGGGGCAACCCTCTCTATAACTGGGACCTCATGCGGGGCGACGGCTTCAGGCTCTGGCGCAATCGCATAGCCGCGCAGATGCAGCGGGTCGACGTACTGCGCATCGATCACTTCCGCGCATTGGCCGCGTACTGGGCGGTGCCTGCCGGTGCTCCTGATGCGCGCGGCGGTGAATGGCGCACCACGCCGGGCGAGGAGTTGATGGGATTGTTGTGGGACGACCTCGGAGACCTCCCGATCGTCGCCGAGGACCTGGGCGTCATCACCCCCGACGTCGAAGCGCTCCGCAAAGGATTCGGCTTGCCCGGCATGCGCGTGTTGCAGTTCGCATTCAGCGGCGAGGCTACCAACCCGCACCTGCCTCACATGCACGAGCGCGACAGTGTCGTCTATACCGGCACTCACGATAACGACACGACGGTCGGCTGGTACGGGACCCTTCCGGACCATGCTCGCCAACAGGTGGACTACTTCCTGCGCCTCACACCGGGCGCGATGCCCGACGCGCTCATCCGTTGCGCGCTCGGCTCCATCGGCGGACTTTCCATAGTCCCCGTGCAGGACCTGTTGGCACTCGGCTCACAGGCGCGCCTGAACACCCCGGGAACCGCCACCGGAAACTGGAGCTGGCGAGTGGCCCCGGGCGCGCTCACCCCCGACCTGGCCGGCCATTTCGCGCGACTGAACGGAATTTTCGGTCGCTGTTGAGCACTGCGTCGGCTTCCCGACGGCACCCTTTGCTACCATCCGCGCTTCAAGCTACGAGCCTACCTGACTAAAGCTCGCCTACGGCGAGCCTACTCAGAACGGGCCCCAGGGGTGCGCGTAGGAGGCGCGTCGGTGAGAACTCTTTCCGTTGTCCTCGCGATGTTGTGTCTGTCGGGCTGCTCGCTGTTCGTGCCAAAACTGCAGCCGCCGCGACTGTCCGTCGTCAACGTCGAATTCCAGAAAGGCGCGCTGTGGCAACAGAAGCTGCGCGTACGCATGCACGTGGACAACCCCAATAACCGGGAGTTGCCCATCCGGGGCATCAACTACACCCTCGACGTGAACGGCCAGGAGTTCGCGCACGGCGAATCGGCCGCGAGCTTCGTCGTTCCCGCCCTCGGCGACGCCGAGTTCGACATGAACATGACCGCCAACATGGCCGGCACCATCCTCAGCCTCCTGAGCCATGGCACCGATGCGAGCGTCGAGTACCACCTCGCCGGCCGCATCTCCCTGTCGGAAGGCCTGTTACGCTCGATCCCCTTCGACCAGCACGGCAGCTTCAGCCTGCGCTAGCGGGCCC
>DAITMW010000062.1:0-4765 GCA_036834945.1 Steroidobacteraceae bacterium | reverse complement strand
CTTCTCGTACAACTCCACGTACAACCCACCCTGGCGCTGCCACGAAAAGTCGCGCCGCATGCCATTGCGAACCAGCCGCTGCCAGTGCGTCGGCGCGGCGTACAAATCCAGCGCGGTGTTCAACCCCCATTCCAACGCCTCGGCGTTGAAATCGTTGAAAACGATACCCGTCCCCACCCCGGTATCCGGATTGTAGTGCTCGACCGAATCCGCGAGCCCGCCCGTCTTGCGGACGATCGGCACGGTCCCGTAGCGCAGGCTGTACATCTGGTTGAGCCCGCACGGCTCATATAACGACGGCATCAAAAACAGATCGCTCGCCGCCTCGATCCAGTGCGACAACGGATCGTCATAACCCTTCCGGAACACGACGCGCCCCGGAAAGTCCGCCTGCAGCTTCGTGAAGAACTCCTCGTACTTCGTCTCGCCACTGCCGAGGACCACCAACGCGAACTCCCGCCACTCCAGCACCTGGGGCAGAGAGCCAAACATCAGCTCGAAACCCTTCTGCTGAGCGAGCCGGCTCACAATTCCCCCGAGCGGCACCTCAGGAGCGATGTTGAGCCCCATGCGCCCGATGAACTCCCGCTTGAGCTCGGCCTTGATCTGCAGATGATCCGGATCGTAGTGCATGGGCAGATGCCGGTCCCGCCGAGGATCCCACTCGTCGTAATCAACACCATTGAGAATGCCGCTCAATGCACCACCACGTGCCCTGAGACTGTCCTGCAACCCCATGCCGTACTCGTCGGTGCAAATCTCGCGGGCATGCGTCGGACTCACGGTCGTGATCGCGTCCGCGTACATGATCCCGTGACGGAGCGGATTGATCCGATCGGCACGCAGATCATCCTGGTGCAGCAGGTAATTCCTCGACGACCCGAGATCGACATCATCGATCGCCGTAGCGGGGAATACTCCCTGGTAACCGATGTTGTGGATGGTCAGCACGGACCGCGTGTTCTGGAAGAGAGGGTCGCCCTCGTAGATCGTCTTCAGGAACATCGGGGCAAAGGCGGTATGCCAATCATTACAGTGCAGGATCCGTGGCGACCACTGCAGGCGCTGACACACGATGAACGCGGCTCTCGTGAACGCCAGAAACCGCAGGTGCTCGTCGACGTCGGTCGTATAAAGAGTAGGGCGGTTATAGAGCACCGGGCAGTCCAGCAGATAAACCGGCGCCGCAGAGCCCGGGAGGTGCGCCGTCAGTGCCGAAAACACGTAGCGATGAGGACCTACGTCCACATTGAAGTTCTGCAATGTCTGCAGAGGCTGCGCGCCGACCTTCGCCCGATCGATGGACTTATAAAGAGGAGTGAACAGCCTCACGTCATGGCCGATAGCGTGGAGATACTTCGTCAACGCCGCGGACACATCCGCGAGACCGCCAGTCTTCGATAGCGGGACGGCCTCGGAGGCGAGCAGGCACACAGTGAGTTTCATGGACTCGTTACCGGATTATTATGGAGGACATTGGGGGATAGGGATCGAGACAGCGGAATCAGCTCAATCGATGCGTCACTTTCTCATTGGACTCACACTCACACTGATCCTCGTCGTCTCGATCGGCGTCGGCGTTGCCGTGGCTTTGTGGCCGGCCTGGCGGCACGTCCTGCACTGACTGTGGGCCGGCCTTTGCCGAGCCGCGCGGACACTTCGTCCGGCAATCCCTCTGGGCACTGGCCTTGTCCCCCCCCAGAGACCGGCTCTCACTCCCCGTAGTCTAACCGGCTCATGCATCCAATCTGTGTCACTCCACCCGCCTCGCAGCCAGATCCTTCTCAGATCCCCTCGGCCACTCCGCTGCCCGGGCACAATCGCAAGATCCGGGTCGGCCCTGCCCACGAGCCCCCCTATGATGGGTCCACCATGAAAGCGTCCCCAGACAGCTTCGTAGACAGCCGCGACTTCGCCAGAATCGCGAAAGCGATCCGCTACATCGACAGCCACTTCCGCGAGCAACCGCGGCTGACAACCATCGCTTCCCACGCGGGCCTGTCAGAGTTCCACTTCAACCGCCTGTTCCGCCGGTGGGCCGGCGTCACACCCAAGCAATACCTGGCGTTTGTCACAGGCCAGGAAGCACACGGGGCGCTAGCCAGGCAGCCCTCCGTGCTAGACGCTGCGTACTCAGTAGGCCTATCCGGCCCCGGCCGCCTGCACGATCTGATCGTCACACTGGACGGCGTGACCCCAGGCGAGCTGAAAGCCCAAGGCAGCGGCATAGCAATTCACTACGGCTTCACACCAACCCCATTTGGCGACGCGTTGATAGCGAGTACTCCACGCGGTCTATGCCACTTAGCCTTCGTCGACTCACGCGAACGTGAGAAAGCACTAACCGAGCTCCGCACGCGTTGGCGAAATGCGGACCTGAAGCGCGATGACGCTCGAGCCCGCGACTTTGCAAACCGCATTTGGGGCACCAAAGGCGGTACCCCGGGGGTCGAGCTGAGCCTCCACGTAGCCGGAACCAACTTCCAGCTCAAGGTCTGGCAAGCCCTGCTGGACCTCGGCGCTCATACGCATACGACTTATTCTGCCGTCGCATCTGCGATAGGCGCACAGAGCAGCGCACGCGCCGTGAGCAATGCTGTAGGCGCGAATCCCATCGGCTGGTTGATTCCCTGCCACAACGTGCTGCGTCGTGACGGCACTTTAGGGGGCTACCACTGGGGCGAAGATCGCAAGCGAGCGATCCTTGCGTGGGATTCTCTCGCGGCACAGCGAGAGGCGAGCCACTCGGATGCCTCAGTGCCGCTTCAGGCGACGCAATAGGACTTTAGTCTCGGTTTGCGTGTCAATGGTGCTGATTCTGCGCAACCCATTGAATAATAAGACTAAAAACACGCCCAGGGCGAGCTTGGCCGTGGCCCGCTGGTAAACTAGCGCCATTCAATCGCTCCAGACGACTCTTCAGAGCGCCCCGTAAGACGCAGATTTTGTCGAGCGCTCCCAAGTCGGCTGCGGGCCAAACGGACCCGAGAACGAATCATGTCAGCGCCCCCTTACAAACAACTCGAGCAGGAGTTCAAACGGCTCCATGCCTTCCGCGGATCTCTGTCGCTACTACGCTGGGACGCCGCCGTAATGATGCCGCGTGGAAGCGCGGATGTGCGTGGCGAGCAGCTTGCCGCGCTCGAGACCGAATACCATGCTCTGCTCACCGCCCCGCGGGTGACCCGTCTCCTGGATCGCGCTCAGGCGAACATCCAGGGGCTCTCCGACTGGCAGATCGCGAACCTGCGCGAGATGCGTCGTCAGCGCGATCACGCGATCGCGACGCCTGTGAGTCTGATCTCCCGCCTCACGAAAGCCGCCTCGCGCGCCGAAGCGCGATGGCTTGAGGCCCGGCAGCAGGGCAAGTTCGAGCTTTTTGCACCGCATCTCGAAGAAGTCGTCAATCTCGTGCGCGACAAGGCGGCCCTCCTGGGCCAGGCGCTCAACCTCGCCCCCTACGACGCGCTCGTTGACGAATTCAGCCCCGGCATCACGACCGCCGACATCGACGCGATGTTCAAGGCGCTGTCGCGCCGCTTGCCTTCACTCATCCGCGAGTCCATCGCGGTCCAGGAAAGCCGGCAACCAGTACCGCTGATGGGCAAGTTCCCGCCGGGCAAGCAACGCGCACTCATCATCGAAGTGATGAAGGCCGTCGGCTTCCCCTTTGATCGAGGCCGTCTCGACGAGAGTCAGCATCCCTTTACCGAAGGTGTTCCGGGCGACATGCGCGTCACCACGCGCATTGATCCGGATGATCTGTTCTCCGGATTGCTCGGGGCGCTGCACGAGACCGGCCACGCTATGTACGACCTTGGGCTGCCACTGGAGTGGCGCGACCAGCCGGTCGGACGCGATCGTGGCATGGCGCTCGGGGAGAGCCAGTCACTGCTCGTCGAGATGATCATCTGCCGCAGTCGGCCATTCGTGAGGTACATCCAGCCGCTCATCGCGAAACACTTCGGCGTTTCGGGGCCGGAGTGGGACATCGAGAATATTTACGCTCACCTTACGCGCGTGAAGCGTGGGCTCATTCGTGTCGATGCGGATGAGCTGACTTATCCGCTGCACATCATGCTGCGTTACGAGCTCGAGAAGCAGCTGCTGAGCGGGGAGCTCGCTGTGCGCGATCTGCCTGAGGCCTGGAATGCGGGCATGGAGCAGAGATTGGGGATCCGACCGCCGAACGACATGGAAGGCTGCTTGCAGGACATTCACTGGGCGGTAGGCTCGTTCGGATATTTCCCGTCGTACGCACTCGGTGCAGTCATCGCAGCTCAGCTCTACGAAAGTCTGCGTGCGGATGTTCCCGCGCTGGACGAGCAGCTTGCCCGGGGCGAGTTCGCCGGTCTGTTGGATTGGCTGCGGACCAACGTCTATGGGCTCGGCTCGAAGATGGTGGTACAGGACCTGCTGAAGAGCGCGACCGGCAAGCCGCTCAACGCGACTTCCTTCGTGCGCTATGTCGAGGCAAAGTATCTCGAAAGCGCCGAAAACAGCGCTGCCGCCTGATACGAGGGATTTCAATTGGATAAAGCCCCGGAGGCCCGACCCGTGATGGGCCAGCCTTCCCGCACGCTGCTGCGCCTGCAAGCGCAGTTGCGCAGCTCAGTGGGTAAGGCGATTGAAGACTTCGGCATGATCGCCGCGGGCGATCGCGTCATGGTGTGCCTCTCGGGCGGCAAGGATTCCTACACGCTGCTCGATATCCTGATGTCGCTCCAACGCAGCGCCCCGGTTTCTTTCGAGCTGATCGCCGTCA
>DAITMW010000061.1:17308-28171 GCA_036834945.1 Steroidobacteraceae bacterium | reverse complement strand
ATGGCGCTCCCAACCGGATTCGAACCGGTGTACTAGCCTTGAGAGGGCTATGTCCTGGGCCTCTAGACGATGGGAGCGGCGCGGGGCGCAACGGCCAAGAGCCCGGCATTATAGTGAGCCGGGACGGGCTGTAAACCCCGCGACCCCGCCCCGGGTCGCATTTATTTAACCGCGGGCGTGAAGAACGGAATCGGCGCCCCCGCGTACACATTCTGCGGCAGCTGCCCATTCCAGCGCTCGGCCTTGGTCTGCTCCACCTGGATGCGGCGGAGCTCCAGGACATCTTTGCTCTGGGTGAGCGCCTGGTTCTGCACGCGCAAAGCCTCAGCCTGGGCCGTGGCGTTCTTTAGAGCGGCGTAGGCGTCGCCATCCGCCTTGGCTTTGACGGCGTTCGCCTCGGCTTCGGCGATGGCGACCTTTTGCTTCTGCTCCGCCTCGACCGTCTTGAGCCGGTTTTCCGCGGCCAGGCGCAGCTGCTCCTGGGTGACCTTGTCGTTGATGGCAGCCATGTACGACTGCGAGAACGAAAAGTTGCGCATGTCGATGTTGATGACCTGCGCGCCGTAGATGGCAAGCTTCGCGCGCAGTGCCTCGTTGATGTCCGAGGACACCTGGGCGCGCTTGCCGATCAGGTCGGTCGCAACATAACGGGCAGTGACCGCCTTGAAGATCTCCTGCGTGGCGGTTTGCACATAGGAAGAGAGGTCCCCGTTGTGCGTGTATTTCTCGTAAACCTCCGCCACCTTGTCCGGCACGATGCTGTAGCGGACGGTCATCGAGACTTTGACGGGCTGGGTGTCGCTGGTACTGCCGTCGGCGTTCTCGATGTCGGCCTGTTCGGCACGGATGCTGAACAGGGCGAGTCGCTGCCAGGGCGGCAGGATGGCGAGTCCTTCCGGCTCGATCCCCACGATCCGGCCGAACTGGGTGACGACGCCGCGGCTGCCGGTGGGCACCGAGTTGAAGGGCCACAGGAACCACAGCAGGACCAGGACTGCGAGGGCCACGAATCCATAAAAGGGCAGCTTGCCGCCGGCCAGGATTTCACGGCCTGTACCGTCGGCGGAAGAGGAGGGCAGAAAGCGAGGGCTCATACACGCTCCCAGGTGGACCGCAAGCGTGGCGATTATACCGGCTTCGGCCTGGGGTTCGGTTGATCGGGACCACAGTGCGGCCAGGCGCCGAGGCGGCAAGGCACTGCGCGCCAACCTTTAGCGGCAATAGGATCAAAAGGTTAGCGGCGTTGACGCGAACTCGGGGGAGGCGGTGCGGCAATGATCCGATAAGTTTATGATTCTGCGGGAAAAACTAAAAATGATTGCGCTATAATCGCGCCCCTCGAAAATTTGCCCCAGCCGAAAGCGCTTCATTGAACTCCCCCAACGCGTCCCAGGTGGCGCCAACAGCGGTCCCCCGCATCATTCCGAGAGCCGAGCACACAATCTCGCGCTCGCATATCTCGCCCAACGCCTTGCGTGTTTTATACAAGCTGCGCGACGCGGGGTTCATGGCCTTCCTGGTCGGTGGTTGTGTGCGTGACCTGTTGATCGGGCTCGAGCCGAAAGACTTTGACGTTGCCACGGACGCGCTGCCGGAGCAGGTGAAGAAACTGTTCCGCAACTGTCGGTTGGTGGGTCGGCGTTTCCGTCTCGCCCACGTTTTCTTCGGGCGCGAGATCATCGAGGTAGCTACATTTCGCGCCGCGAGCGCTCCGTCGCAAGGGGAGGAGCCGTTGCCGGATGCCGATCCTGAGGACGGCGAAGCGCCCGAGCTCGACGATCCGCAGCTGGAGGCAACACAGGAGTCGATCGGAGCGCCTGATATTGGCGTGGCTTCCGGAATCGATGTAAACGCTGGAAATCCAGGGGCGGCCGGCGATGGTGTTCCCAGAGCAGGCGCCGCTTCGGCGGCCCGCGCGGCGTCGACATATGGCGTGGACGGCGGTCGCACGTTTGCGAGCGCCGATCCTGACACCGACACCGACGTTCTCGCCGAGCGTATGTTCGACGAAACCGGCCGGATTCTTCGGGACAACGTCTACGGCACGATAGACGCGGATGTCTGGCGCCGCGACTTCACGTGCAATTCCCTCTATTACAACATCGCCGACTTCTCGGTCTGGGATTATGTCGGCGGTGTCGAGGACATCGCCGCGCGGAAGTTGAAGTTGATCGGCGATCCCGAGACCCGCTTCCGCGAGGATCCGGTGCGCATGCTGCGGGCCGCGCGTTTCGAGGCGAAGCTGGGCTTCACGATCGATCCGGCGACGGCGGAGCCGATCGGCCGCCTGCGCGATCTGTTGGGTGGCGTGCCTCCCGCGCGTCTCTTCGATGAGACCTTGAAGTTGTTTCTGACGGGTCACGGCGAGCGCAGCTACGAAGTGCTGCGGCGGCGGGGACTGCTGGCAGCGCTGCTGCCGACTGTGGACGCCTACCTGACTGCCCACCCCGGCAGTCTCGTCGAGAAGCTGTTGATACAGGGCCTGAAGAATACGGATGGGCGGGTGCAGTCCGACAAGCCCGTCACCCCGACGTTTCTGTTTGCCCTGCTGTTGTATGGGCCGATCGCCGGTATCATCGAATCGACGCCGCCGGAGCGTTGGCACGAGCTCGGAACGATCCTCGACGCGTGCGACCTGGCCGCCCGCCAGGCGCAGACGAATGTCGCCATCCCGAAGCGTTTTTCCCTCGGCGTGCGCGAGATGTTTGGGCTGCAACCGCGACTCGAGCATCCCAGGGGCCGAAGGGCACTGAGAGTCCTCGAGCACCCGCGGTTCCGTGCCGCGTACGACTTGCTCCTCCTGCGGGCGCAGTACGGCCTGGCCTCCACCGAGATGGCGCAGTGGTGGACCCGCATCCAGGAAGTCTCTACCGAAGAGCGTGGCCAGATGGCCGACGCCATCACCGGACAAACGCAACGCATTGACGGACCGCCGCGAAGCGGTGGGGGTGGTGGAGGTGGCCGTCGTCGCCGCCGGCGCCGTCGACCCTCGGGGCCGTCCTGAAGCAGACCTGTTAAATGGATCTCTGGCACCCCGCCTACATCGGGGTAGGCAGCAACTTGGATGACCCCCAGGCGCAGCTCCTGCACGCCTTCTCCAAGCTCGCCGGGCTTCCGAACACCCGCGTGGTCGTGACGTCGCCGATCTATATATCCGAGCCCTTCGGACCGGTGAAGCAATCCGACTTCGCCAATGCGGTGGTGGGGATACTGACGCAGCTCGAGCCGCTTGCTCTCCTCAGAAGCCTGCGTGCCCTGGAGTCAGCGCAGGGACGACCGGCGCCCGACAAGCGCGAGAAGTGGGGGCCGCGCGTAATCGATCTCGACGTGCTGGTCTATGGTCGTGAACGGGTCAACGACCCGGAGCTCACCGTCCCTCATCCCGGGATAGTGGAGCGCAACTTCGTTCTGTATCCTCTGGCGGACATCGCTCCGGATCTCGACATTCCCGGACTCGGTCGCGTGACCGAGCTCAAGGGACGCGTCACGTCCGCGGGGATCAGAAGGCTCGTGCGCACAGAGAATGAAAACAACTGACTTCCCACACCACTTCGTCGTAATCGAAGGTCCCATCGGCGTCGGCAAGACGAGTCTTGCACGCCGGCTGTGCGCGAGCCTCGAAGCCGAGCCGGTCCTGGAGCAGGCGGCCGAGAACCCGTTCCTGGAGCGCTTCTATCGCAATCCTCGCGACGGGGCGCTACCCACGCAGCTCTACTTTCTATTTCAGCGTGCGCAGCAGCTGGCGGCCCTCAACCAGCAGGACCTGTTCGCGCCGCTGCGGGTTGGCGATTACCTGTTGGAAAAGGACCGCCTGTTCGCGCGTGTCACCCTCGACGATGCCGAATTCGGACTCTACGAGCAGGTCCACGCGAAGCTGGATATCCAGGCCCCGAAGCCGGATCTCGTCGTCTACCTGCAGGCACCGGTGGACGTGTTGCTGGAACGCATCGCCAAGCGCGGTATCCGTTACGAGCAGCAGATCGATCGCGCCTATCTCGAGCGGCTGAACGAGGCGTACGCGCGCTTCTTTCATGAGTACGAAGCAGCGCCCTTGCTGATCGTCAACGCGGCGTCCATCGACCCCATCAACAACCAGGCCGACTACGACGAGCTCCTGACTGCCATCCAGCGCATGAAGCGCGGGCGGCTTTACTACAATCCGTTACGTAGCCGCGGGATGCAGTAGACTGCGCTGATGGATACCGTTACGACAGTTGCCGCGGTCCGTGAGCACGTTCGCCGTTGGCGCAGTGAGGGGCGACGCGTCGCCTTCGTACCCACCATGGGTAACCTGCATGCGGGACACGTGAGTCTCATCGAGGCCGCGCGCCGCTATGGCGACCGCTTTGTCGCAAGTATCTTTGTGAACCCGATGCAGTTCGGACCCAACGAGGACTACGCGCAATACCCGCGGACGCCGACACAGGATGCGACCATGCTGGCCGACGCGGGTTGCAACCTCATGTTCATGCCGGACGTGGCGGAGATCTATCCGAACGGCTCCGAGCGCGCTACTCGCGTCGATGTGCCCAACCTGTCGCGTATCCTGGACGGCGAATTCCGGCCCGGACACTTCGAAGGCGTGAGCACGATCGTCTCGACTTTGTTCCACATCGTCGAGCCGGATGTCGCGGTCTTCGGCGAGAAGGACTTCCAACAATTGACGATCATCCGCCGTATGGTGGTGGATCTGTGTATGCCCGTGGAGGTTGTTGGCGCGCCGACGGTTCGCGACATGGACGGTCTGGCGATGAGCTCCCGCAACCAGTACCTGACAGCCGACCAGCGGCAGGTTGCGCCGCGTATCTATCAGACTCTGCAGGCGGCCGCGGGCCGGCTGCAAGCGGGTGATACCGACTTCGCCAGCATCGAGAGCGTCGGCGTGGACGCCTTGGCCAAGGCCGGTATGAAGCCCGACTATTTCTCCATTCGCAGGGCGCAAGATCTCGCGGCACCCGCCCCCGACACGAAACACCTGGTCGTGCTGACCGCCGCCCGTCTGGGCAAAGCGCGCCTGATCGACAACATCCAGGTCCGGAAGTAGCGTCCAGATCCGGCGCCGGCGTCCTGCCGCGCCAACAGCCATCCGCCACCAACGCGCGTCGCACTAGGCGCCGCTTGCGCGCTCCCGGTGCCGCTGCAACGCCCACTCGACGTGTTCCCTGACCATCTCTGAGGCGTCCTCCCGCCGTGCATGCAGCGCGGCCAGTATCTCCTCCGAGGTCGGCGCATTCCCCAGCGCCACCGCGATATTCCGCGACCAGCGCTCGAACCCGATCCGGTAGATCGCCGACCCCCGCATCCGCTCGTCGAACTCGGCCTCCGTCCAACCAAACAGGGCCGCCAGCCGCGGCGCGTCCAACCCGTGCCGCACTTTGAAGTCCGGGTGAGCGGCGTTGCGCGCGAACTTGTTCCAAGGGCAGACAAGTTGGCAGTCGTCGCACCCGTAGATGCGATTGCCCAGGGCGGCGCGCAGCTCCACCGGAATCGCGCTGTGGTGCTCGATCGTCAGGTACGAAATACAGCGCCGCGCATCCAGCCTATAGGGTGCCACGATGGCATTCGTGGGGCATGCCGGAATACACGCCTGGCAACTGCCGCAATGCGCGCTCGCGGTCTCATCCACCGGCAGCGGCAGATCAGTCAGGATCTCACCGAGAAAGAACCATGAGCCCGCATCCCTCGCGATGAGGTTTGTATGCTTTCCGATCCAACCCAGCCCGCCATTGCGGGCCAGCGCTTTTTCCAGCACGGGCGCACTGTCGACGCAGACACGGTAGCCGAACGGACCGATTCGTTCCGCAAGACCTTCGGCCAGCCGGGCCAGGGCCCGGCGGATGACTTTGTGATAGTCACGCCCCAACGCGTACCGGGAGACATAGCCCGAGGACCCATCACCCAGGACGGCCGTCGCATCGGCGGCGCCCGATGGCCAGTAGTCCATCCGGACGCTCACGACCCGGACGGTGCCGGGCGCCAGGTCGGCCGGCCGGCTGCGCAGAGTTCCATGCCTGCGCATATAGTCCATCTCGCCGTGAAAACCCGCCTCGAGCCAGCTCAGAAGGTGTTGCTCGTCGGCCGGAATGTCGACACTCGCCACGCCCAGCTTACCGAAACCCAATGCGCGGGCCCGCGCCGCCAGCTCGAGTTTGGCCGCGTGCAGGTCGATCGGTTGCCCCGCGTCGCGCCCCTGGCGCTTCTCGGGATTCCCTCCGCTGCGCTTCGGTTGCGGATCAGTCATAACGTCTTCACCGCTGTCAGTATAATGCCGCATGGCTTTGCCCATCGCCTTGTACTCCACAGCGCAGGTCCGCGCCCTCGACGCCCACGCGATCAGGGATCTCGGCATTCCCGGCTATACCTTGATGAAAAGAGCCGGGGAGGGGGCGCTGCGTTTCCTCCGCACGCGCTGGCCGATGGCGCACCGGATCGTCATCGTGTGCGGTGGGGGTAACAACGGCGGAGACGGCTATGTCGTCGCCCGCTTCGCGCATGCGGCTGGACTTGCCGTGACGGTGCTCGCTGCCGTGCCCCCCGAGCAGCTCAAGGGAGATGCGCGGCTCGCCTACGAAGACTTCAAGAACAGTGAAGGTCAGATCCACACCTTCACACCCGCTCTGTTCAGAGAAGGCGACGTCATCGTCGACGCTTTGCTCGGGACCGGGTTGAAGGGTGGCGTTCGCGAGGACCTGGCGACCGTGATCCACGAAATCAACTCGGCGGGCCGCCCTGTGTTCGCCCTGGATGTCCCTTCCGGGCTGGACAGTGATACAGGCGTTCCGCTCGGCGATGCGGTTCGAGCGGATTGCACGGTCACGTTTGTCGGCCTCAAGACCGGTCTTTTCATTGGTGATGGCCCGGAGCACGCGGGCACGGTTTACTTCGACGACCTCGAGATCACCCCACCGCCCGCCGCGGAGTTCAAGCCCGGGCTCGAGCGCATTGTCGACTCCGAGATCCAGCGTGCATTGCCTCGTCGCCCGAGAGGGGCCCACAAAGGCAACTTTGGCCGCGTGCTCATCGTCGGGAGCGGCAGTGGGATGCCCGGGGCTGTTCGCCTTTCCGGCGAAGCCTGTCTGAGGGTTGGCGCGGGGTTGGTGACCGTAGCCGTTGCTCCCGAAAACGTACCGGCCATCTCCGCCGGCCGTCCCGAGCTCATCTGCCTGCAACTCACCAATCCGAGTGTGTTGGCGGAGGCCATCGAAAAGGCGGAAGTGATTGCCATCGGTCCGGGACTCGGACGGACCCAATGGGCGCGAGATGCGCTTGCCGCTGTATTAAAGAGTGACAAGCCTCTCGTCGTCGATGCGGACGCGTTGAATCTGATTGCCGAAGCCGGCACCCAGCCGCGCGATAACTGGATCATGACTCCACATCCGGGCGAGGCGGGGCGCCTGCTCGACATCAGCACGGAAGAGATACAAGCCGATCGTCTTGCCGCACTCGACCGACTCGTCAAACGGTACGGAGGCGTAGTTGTCCTGAAAGGTGCCGGCACACTCGTGGGTACCCGGGGTCACACGCCGGCGTTGTGCGAGCGTGGCAATCCGGGTATGGCCAGTGCCGGAACGGGCGACGTGCTGACCGGAGCTGTCGCCGGAATTCTGGCCCAGTGCCGGGATAACTGGTTGGCGGCCCGTGTGGGTGTTCTCGTCCACGCCATGGCCGGTGATGCCGCGGCACGGACTGGGGAGCGCGGCTTGCTAGCGAGTGACGTAGCACGGGAGCTGCACCACTGCGTCAACCTCTGAATCCCATGGTCGTTCATACAACGACGGCAGCCCGGAAGACCCACGGGCCAGAGGAAACGGAGGCCTTCGGTGCGCGGCTCGCACGGGCAAGGCCCGAACAGGACGAGCTGTTCGGCGTCATCTACCTCACAGGGGACCTGGGTGCGGGAAAAACCACCCTCACACGAGGCTTTCTGCGCGAGCTGGGTGTTACCGGCCCGGTACGCAGTCCGACCTACACACTCGTTGAGATTTACGAAACGGGAGCCCTGACCGCCTTGCACTTGGACCTGTACCGGCTCAGCGATCCGGCCGAGCTCGACAACCTGGGGTTGCGCGAATGGGCCAGGGCCGGCCACCTCTGGCTCATCGAATGGCCGGAGCGCGGGTCAGGCAGGCTCCCGGGTGCCGATCTGGTCGTGACATTGAAGGCGGGCGAGGGCGGGCACGATATCGAGGTAAGCGCCCAAGGTGCGCTGGGCGCTTCCTGGCTCGAACGGTTGAGCGCGGTGCCGCCACCGCGGGTTGGCAACGCAGCCAGTTGAAAAGCGCCCCACGGAAGTCGTAGATTACGCAGCAAGTTAAATCTCGAACTCCATGATTAAGAAGGCCTTTCAGACTGGAGTCCTCGCTTCCCTGATCGCGGCGGGCAACCTGGCGTGGGCATCCGGCTCGGAACTGCGCGGAGTGCGTGTGTCCGCGACTGCTGCGGGCACGCAAGTCACGTTGGACTTGTCGGCGGCCACGAGTCAGAAGCTCTTCACCCTGGATCATCCCGAGCGCGCGGTCATCGATCTCGGCCACACACGCCTGGGCCGCTCGGCGCGCCTGCCCCGGGGTGTTGGTGTTGTTTCCGGGTTCCGCATCGGCACGCAGCCCGGCGGCACGTTGCGCTTCGTCATGCAGTTGAAGACTTCAACTCCAACACGCGCTGTCTGGATGCAGACACCGGGTGTCAGGGGTCGCCAACTCGTCATCACCCTGGGCGACGCGCCAGCGACCTCGGCGTCGGCGACGTCGGGCTCGGCCGGGTCGGCTGCGGCGCCCGTACCAACGCCCGCGGCGATCGCGACTGCCGCGGCTACTGAAGTTGCTGCGGCAACATCAACACCCAGAATCGTGCGCGCCGCCCACGCGCCGATCGACACCGGCCGCGATGTCATCATCGCCGTGGACGCCGGCCACGGCGGCCAGGATCCGGGCGCGATAGGCCACGGCGGCACGCGTGAAAAAGACGTTACGCTGGCCATCGCGAGAGTCCTCGCCGAACGCATCAACGGCGAGCCCGGCATGCGTGCGGTCCTGACACGCAACCGTGACGAATTCCTCGTTCTGCGCGATCGCATCGGGCGTGCGCGCATCGCCAAAGCCGACATGTTCATCTCGATCCATGCCGACTCGATCGCGAACAGCGATGTGACCGGCGCCTCGGTGTACGTGTTGTCCGAGCACGGCGCGACGAACGAGGCGGCCCGCTGGCTGGCCGATCGCGAGAACGCGGCCGACCTCATGGGCGGAGTGAGTCTGGATGACAAGGACAAGCAACTCGCCTCGGTGCTGTTGGACCTGTCCCAGTCAGCCAACATCAGTTCCAGCATGACAGCCGCGCAGCGCGTGCTCGGCTCACTCGATGCGGTTGGCCAGGTCCGCAAGTCACAGGTCCAACAGGCAGGCTTCGTCGTGCTGAAGTCGCCCGATATTCCGTCAATGCTGGTCGAGACCGCCTACATCTCGAATCCGCAGGAAGAGCGAAGCCTGCGCAACGTCCGTCACCAGGCGGAGCTCGCGGACGCGATTTACAACGGCCTTCATAAGTACTTCGAGGCCTTTCCCCCGGTCGGTACCCGATTCGCGGAGTCGCGTCGAAGCACCGTGGCGAGCGTTCTCGCGGCTCCCGCCGCCGCGGCGTCCGACGCTCCGCGGTAAGCCGGACGTCCCAGCCGAATCACCGGTACACTTCGCGCTTTTCCGATCCCGGTGGAGCCCGGCCCCCGATGCCGATCCGCGTCCTTCCCAACGAGCTCGTCGACCAGATCGCCGCGGGCGAAGTCATTGAGCGCCCCGCCTCGGTCGTCAAAGAGCTGGTCGAGAACAGCCTGGACTCCGGCGCGCGCCGGGTCGAAATCGACGTGGAGCGCGGTGGTGTCGGACTCATCCGGGTCCGGGACGACGGCAGCGGAATAGTCGCGAATGAGCTTCCGGTCGCCATCTCCCGGCACGCCACCAGTAAAATCGCCTCCCTCGACGACCTCGAATCCGTCGGGACCCTGGGATTTCGCGGCGAAGCTCTACCTTCGATCGGCTCCGTTTCCCGGCTCCGCATCGTTTCTCACCCGGCCGACGCTGAGCACGGCGCAGAGATCAGCGTCGACGGCGGCTCCGTCGCACCAGTGCGCCCGGCCGCGCATCCTCATGGCACGACGATCGAAGTCCGCGAGTTGTTCTTCAATGTGCCGGCAAGGCGCAAGTTCGTGCGCAGCGACACGACGGAGTTCGGGCATATCGCCCGTTTGGTGGAGCGGTTGGCGCTATCGCGCTTCGACGTGACATTTCGTCTGCGTAATGGGCCGCGCCTCGTGTTCGATGCGCCAGCGGTACCCGAGGGTAACGAGCCGACACGTTTCGCGGAGGTGCTGGGCAAGGATTTCGCAACGCGTTGCGTTGCGGTAAATCACTCAGCCGGACCCGTCAACATCTCGGGTTGGATCGGTCTGCCGACGGCCGCGCGTGGCCAGCCGGATCAGCAGTTCTGGTTCGTCAACAATCGCAACGTCCGCGATCGATTGCTGATGAACGCGGTACGCGTCGCCTATCGCGACGTCCTGTACGGTGGCCGGCACGCTGCCTACGTTCTCTACCTCACGCTCGACCCGAAGCTCGTCGACGTCAACGCTCATCCTCAGAAGCTCGAGGTGCGTTTCCGCGACAGCCGTCAGATCCATGACTTTGTCTTTCGCGCCCTGGAGCGTGCGCTCGCCGATACAAAACCCAACGTCGCGGCAGCACCGGCCGCGGACAACAGTCACGTGGTCGGGTCAGGCGGCGGGGGCAGCCATTTCAACGGTGGCGGGAGCGGCAGCAGGGCCATTCCAGGCACTCTCCCGTTGTACGAGCCGTCCCGAAGTCCATGGGC
>DAITMW010000061.1:11653-17208 GCA_036834945.1 Steroidobacteraceae bacterium | reverse complement strand
CGATTGCCGAGCCGCAGCCGTCGGCAACATCGGGCGTGCCGCCAGCGACGGCGGAGGAGCAACCTCTCGGCACCGCTCTGGCACAACTTCACGGAATCTACATCCTGGCGCAAAACCGGGACGGTTTGATTCTGGTGGATATGCATGCCGCCCACGAGCGTGTCTTGTACGAAAGGCTCAAAGCTCAACACGCCGCCGGGAATGAGCCCGCGTCGCAGCATCTTCTCGAGCCGATCGTGGTCGAGCTCAAAGGACACGAGGTGGATGCGATCCTCGAGAATCGTGCCGCCTGGGAGCGCGCCGGCTTCGACCTGGACGCACTGGGACCAACACGTCTGGGCCTGCGTCGCATTCCGGCGCTGCTCGCGGGGGAAAACATTACGGGAATCGTAAAAGCTGTCGTGCGCGATCTCGAAATCGAGGCGGACGCGCATCATCTCGACGGCGCCGCCGACAAGTTTCTGGGTACGCTCGCCTGCCGTACCGCGATTCATGCGCACCGTCGCCTGAGTGTTCCCGAAATGAACGCCCTGTTACGCCAGATGGAAGTGACCGAGCGCGCCAACCAGTGCAATCACGGCCGCCCGACCTGGACACGCCTCACCATGCCCGAGCTGGATCAGCTGTTTCTGCGAGGACGTTGATGAGCTTGCTACCCGTCTGGGTTCTGACGGGTCCGACGGGTGTGGGCAAGAGCGATTGGGCCATTCGTCTTGCCCAGGAAGCGCCCGTCGAGATCATCAGCGTAGACTCCGCTCTCGTCTACAAAGGCCTCGATATCGGCGCCGCCAAGCCCTCCCGTGCGGTGCGGGAGCGGATTCCTCACCATCTCGTCGACATTTGTGAGCCAACGGAAAGCTACTCCGCTGGCCGATTCGTGACAGATGCAATCAGCTGCATCGCGCAGATCCACGCGCGCCGTCGGGTACCGCTGCTCGTAGGCGGAACAATGCTCTATATCAGGGCACTCCTGCATGGGCTGGCGCCGCTCCCCCAGGCCTCCGCGGAGCTGCGAGCGCAGCTCGACGAGCGCGCGGCCCGTGAGGGTTGGCCAGCATTGCACACGGAATTGTTGCGTCTCGATCCACAGGCCGGCGCGCGTATCGCCCCCAACGACGGCCAACGGATTCAACGCGCTCTGGAGGTTTGTTACACGACAGGACGACCGATTTCCGAGCTGCAACGTGCCACTGTGAGCCCGATTGCCGGTCTACCGTTGAAATACTGGGCACTGGCCCCCAAGGACAGAGACGTGTTGCATGAGCGGCTTTCAGCTCGCTTTCGGGCGATGATGGCCGCCGGGTTTTTAGAGGAGGTCAAGAGGTTGCACCAACGAGGTGACCTGACCGCCCGGCACCCGGCGATGCGATCGGTGGGCTATCGGCAGCTCTGGGCTCACCTGGACGGCGAATATGGTCTGAAGGAGGCCGAACAACGCGGTATTTTCGCAACGCGCCAGCTCGCCAAGCGGCAGTTGACGTGGTTGCGTGCCGAAAAGACGCTGGCCCATCGGTCTGCCGGGCCGCACTGGCTGGATCCGCAAACCGACGAATCGTCGTGGAATAGCGACGCACGTCATGTGTTAAGTGAGCTTGGTCTTTGATTGGGACTGCATGTTAAGATGGTGATGTCGCCAATCGCTGCCGTTGAGGCACGTAGCTTGCTGGATCGTCGTACAGGGAAGTCCGGGCGGTCCGTTATTACCGAAAAACTAGAAGCTGTGAGAACAAGGAGAACCCGATGGCCAAAGGCCAGTCGCTGCAAGATCCCTTTTTGAATGCGCTCCGCAAGGAACGGGTCCCCGTTTCAATCTACCTCGTCAACGGGATCAAGTTGCAAGGTCAGATTGACTCGTTCGACCAGTTCGTCGTTCTGTTGAAGAACAGCGTGAGCCAGATGGTGTACAAGCACGCCATTTCCACGGTTGTACCGGCGCGCAACGTACGCATCACCGAGGAGGGTGCTGTTGCCACGTCGGAGACTCCCGCAGAGTGACTCCCGCTTCACGGATAGCTTGAGTGTTCGAGCGCCCACGGAGCGGTGAGCGCGCGGTCCTTGTGCGCCTCGGCCTTGGCGCACAGGTCGATCCCGAGGATCTGCAGGAGTTCCGGCAACTTGCTGTCTCGGCAGGGGCTGAGCCTGTGGCGACCGTAACCGGTCGCCGGGATCGCCCCGACCCCCGCTATTTCCTGGGCAGCGGCAAGGCCGACGAAGTCCGTGCCATCGCAGAAGACAGCGCCGCCGACGTCATTCTCGTTGATCACGCTCTGTCGCCGAGTCAGGAGCGCAACCTCGAGAAGCTCACAGGGCGTCGCGTGCTCGACCGCAACAGCCTGATTCTCGACATTTTCGCGCAACGCGCCCGCAGTTTTGAAGGCAAGCTCGAAGTCGAGCTCGCGCAGTTGAAACACATGGCCACCCGCCTCGTGCGCGGCTGGACCCACCTGGAGCGGCAAAAGGGGGGTATCGGCATGCGCGGCCCCGGTGAGACGCAGCTCGAGACCGACCGCCGCCTCATCGGCCAGCGTGTGCGCGTGCTCACCAAGCGGCTCGAGAAAATCCAACAGCAACGGGAGACCGGGCGGCAGCTGCGCGCCGAGATCCCGGTGCCGTCGCTGGCGCTCGTCGGCTATACGAATGCCGGGAAGTCGACGTTGTTTCGCTCCCTGACAGGGGAGGATGCCTACGTTGCCGACCAACTCTTCGCAACGTTGGATCCAACTGTCCGCCGCATCACGTTGCCTGGAGGCACGGCCGTCGTTGCCGCCGACACTGTTGGTTTCATCCGTGAGTTGCCCCACGAGTTGGTTGCTGCGTTCCAATCCACGCTGACGGAGGCGCGCGAGGCGACCCTGCTGTTGCATGTCGTGGATGCGAGCGATCCGCGCCGCGAAGACCATATTGCCCAGGTCGATTCGGTGCTGGGACAGATCGGCGCGAGCGAGATACCCCAGATCCTCGTCTACAACAAAATCGACCGCCTGGAAATCGAGCCCGGAGGACCCATGGGCCAGCCGCGCGTCGATCGCGATCCGGAGGGGCGCGCGGGTGCGGTATGGATTTCCGCGGAGCAGCGTCTGGGGCTGGATCTGCTGGCCGGCGCCATCGCGGAGCGACTCTCGCGCTTCGCCCGGCAGGCCCGCCTGCGGGTACCGGCTTCGGCCGGGGCTCTGCGCTCCCGGCTTTATGCCGCAAAGGCGGTACGTGAGGAGCACAGCACGGACGACGGCACGATCGAGCTGGTAGTGGAGTTGCCGGACACCGAGCTCCTGGGGCTCGCACGAACGCCCGGAGTGCAGATTCTGGAGGTGCGGGGCCCCGATACGCCTTGTGCGCCCGGGGATGCATACCTACAATCGACGGCCGTTTCGAGCGCGACCCACCGAACTTAAGCGAACTTCGGCGCACAAAGACAAAGGCGCATCGGCGCCAGGCTCAAATTTTCTTCATATGGCTTGGAATCAACCTGGCGGGCAGAACAATCCGTGGGGCCGGCGGCCGGGTCAGGGTGGCCCTGATCTGGATGAACGCGTGAAAAACTGGCAGCGCAAGCTGGAGTCCCTGCTGCGCCCGGGCGGCAAAGGCGGGGAGGGTGGCTCGCTGCTGCTCGTGATCGCCGCCGTCGTGGTAGCCCTGTGGCTGGCGAGCGGTTTCTTCCAGGTGAAGGCCGCGGAGCGCGGCGTCATTCTGCGCTTCGGCAAGCTCGTGGATGTCCGCAACGAAGGGTGGGGCTGGCGCTGGCCCTGGCCGATCGAGACGGTCACCAAGGTCAATGTCGCGAACATCAATTCGACTGACTACAAGCCGCGGGTCCTCACCTCTGATGTGAATCTCGTGGACCTGCACTTCTCGGTGCAGTACCAGTACACCGATCCCATCAAGATCCTCTTCCGCGTGCGCGACCCCGATGCCACGCTGGGAGAAGTCAGCGAGGCGGCCATTCGCGAGGTCGTCGGTCGCAGCGAGCTCGACCAGGTGCTGGTTGGCAGCACGCGCCCGCAGATCACCAAGCGCGCGAAGGATCTCATCCAACGCACGCTCGACTACTACAACACCGGAATCACCGTCACCACGGTGAACCTGATCGACGTGCAGGTCCCCGAGGCGGTGATTGCCTCCCAGCGCGATGCCAACAAGGCACTCGCGGACCAGGAGCGTTACATCAAGGAAGCGCAGGCTTACGCCAACAGTATCGTTCCCGTCGCGCAAGGCGCGGCGGCCCGCATGGGCCAGGATGCGCAAGCCTACAAGGCGCAGGTGGTCGCGATCGCCGAGGGCCAGACGTCACGCTTCACCGAGCTCCTGCAGGCGTACGAAGCCGCGCCGGAAGTCACGCGCAAGCGGCTTTACATGGACACTGTTGAGAATGTACTCACGCGCGCCCACAAGGTCGTGATCGATCAGAAGGCCGGGGGTAACGGCGGCGGTGGCAACATGTTCTATCTGCCGCTCGACAAGTTGCTCGAGAAGAGCGGCGCGCGCGAGACCGAGCAGCCGGCCGAATCGAATTCGAACGTGCCGAAGGAGCAGGATTCCGTGACCGTCGAAGCTCGTGGACGGGGAGAGCGCTGATGCCAACCCGCGCATTCCCGGTCATTATTGCCATCGGCGTGTTGTTGTTCATCGTCGCCACTTCGCTGTTTACGGTGAATGAGGCGGAGGTGGCGATCCGCACCGAGTTCGGTGCGATCGTGGGCATCGACTACTCGCCGGGCCTGCATGGGAAGTGGCCCTGGGACCAGGTCGTCAAGTTCGATCGTCGCATCGTCTCGCAGACCTATGCGGGCGAGACCTTCCTGACCAATGACAACCGTGGCCTCATCGTCGACTTTTACATCAAGTGGCGCGTGAAGAATCCCAGTCAGTACTTCCAAGCCACCGGCGGCAGTGAGGACATCGCGGGCCGCCGCTTGTCCGAGATCGTCAAGGACGGCATCAAGAGCGTGGTGGCGGAGCGCAGCCTCGAGCAGATTGTGTCGGCCGAGCGCGCGGCCGTCACGAGCGAGATGTTTGGCAATGCGAGCAAGAACGTCGCCGGCCTGGGTGCCGAGTTGATTGACGTGCGCGTGCAAAGCATCAGCCTTCCGGAGGAAGTGAGTGCACGCGTCTACGAAAGCATGAAGCAAAACTTCACCAAGATCGCGACCCGACTGCGCGCCGAAGGTCAGAGCGCGAGTGTGCGGATTCGCGCATCCGCCGAGCGCGAGCGCACCGAGATTCTCGCCAACGCTGAAAAGGACGCTCTGCGCGTACACGGTGAGGGCGATGCCGCGGCAACGCAGATCTACGCCAAGGCTTACTCCAAGAATCCGGAGTTCTACGGCTTTTATCGCAGCCTGCAGGCCTACGATCACTCACTCGGCAAAGACGGCGACCTGCTCGTCGTGACGCCGGACGGGGAGTTCTTCAAATATCTGAAGGACCCCGAGAAGCGTCCGGGCGCTAAGTAATGCTGGCCGAAGCGCGCGCGCGACGGGAGCTGATCCCGTGTCGTTGAGTCTGTCTGATCTGCTGGCGGCGTTGGGATTGTTCTTCGTCTTCGAAGGGATCGCCCC
>DAITMW010000061.1:0-11553 GCA_036834945.1 Steroidobacteraceae bacterium | reverse complement strand
ACGTGGGTAAATTTGTCGTCGTCATCGGCACCCAGTGGGGCGATGAAGGCAAGGGCAAGGTCGTCGATCTCCTGACCGAGCGCGCCGCCGCGGTCGCACGCTTTCAGGGCGGCCATAACGCCGGGCACACGCTCGTGATCGGCGGACAGAAGACCATTCTTTCCCTGATCCCTTCGGGGATCCTGCGTGAGCAGGTCCGTTGCTTCATCGGCAACGGCGTCGTGCTTTCGCTCGAGGCTCTGCTCACCGAGAGCCAGACTTTGATGGACAAGGGTGTCCCGGTGTTCGAGCGACTGCGGCTCTCACCTAACTGCCCGTTGATCCTGCCGTCGCATATCGTTCTCGACCAGGCCCGCGAGCGCGCGCGTGGCCCGAATGCGATCGGTACCACAGGCCGCGGCATCGGTCCGGCTTACGAGGACAAAGTAGCCCGGCGCGCGGTGCGCGTGGCCGACCTGTTCCAGCGCGATCGCTTTGCCGCCAAATTGGGCGAGGTGCTCGATTTCCACAACTTCGTGCTGCAGCACTACTTCCGTCAGCCGCCGGTGGACTTCCAGAAGACGTTGGATCAACAGCTCGCCATGAGCGAGAAGATCGCGCCGTTGGTGACCGACGTAACGCAGGCTCTGAACGAGTTGCGCCGGTCCGACGCGAACGTGTTGTTCGAGGGCGCGCAGGGCGCGATGCTCGACGTCGACCTCGGCACATATCCATTCGTGACGTCGTCCAACACGACGGCGAGTTTCGCCGGCACCGGCACCGGCCTCGGTCCCCGTGCTTTCGACTACGTCATCGGCATCGTGAAGGCGTATACGACGCGTGTTGGTGCCGGGCCGTTCCCGACAGAGCTCTTCGACGAATATGGCGAGCATCTGTCACGGGTCGGCCACGAGTTTGGCTCGGTCACGGGTCGCCGCCGCCGTTGCGGTTGGTTCGATTCCGTGGCGTTGCGCCGCTCGATCGTGCACTCCAGCGTGTCGGGCCTGTGCATCACGAAGCTCGATGTGTTGGATGGGCTCGACGTGATCCGTATCGCCACCGGCTATCGCCTCAACGGTAAAGTCACGCCCGAGCCGCCGCTGAGCCTCGAAGGCTACAGCGACGTGCAACCGGTGTACGAAGAGTTGCCCGGCTGGCGTGAGTCGACGGTGGGCGTCACTGAATACGATGCCCTGCCACTGAACGCCCGTAAGTACCTCGAGCGGCTCCAGGCCTTGGTGGACGTTCCAATCGACATGATCTCGACGGGGCCGGATCGCGACCAGACGATCACGCTCCGGCACCCGTTCGGCCACAACTGATTTCATTTGGCCGAAAGTCGCCTACGGCGCTTTCGGCGGACATTACTCCGCAAGCCGCCGGCAAAAAGCGTGGTTTTTGCCGGCTACTCAGTTCACGCGGTCGCCAGCTCTTCGCAGGGCCGCACGGACGAGACGTGGCTGGCGGCGGCCGTCAGCGCCTTTTCGGTGGCTTCCGGGCCATACGCCACCCCTTCAATGTGGATCACCTCGACATCGGTGATCCCGATGAAGCCCAGCACGTGTTTGAGGTAGGTATCCTGGAAGTTCGCCACTTTTGCCGGCCCTTCCGAGTAGATGCCGCCCGAAGCCTGCACGATGAAGGCCTTTTTGCCTTTCACGAGTCCCTCGGGGCCATTCTCGGTGTAGCGGAACGTGGTACCGCCCCGCAGCACGTGGTCGATGTAGGTCTTCAGGGTCGAGGACACCCCGAAATTGATCATCGCCGAAGCGATTACGATCACATCCGCGTCGAACACTTCAGCGATGAGCTTGTCCGACAGAGCTATAGCCTGGCTTTGTGCAGGAGTACGCTGCTCGGGAGGCGTGCCCAGCGCGGTGACGAAGTCCTCGCCGATGTGTTTCAGCGGCTCCTTGGTCAGATCGCGGACGACGACGGTCGAGCGGGGATCACCGGAGGCGAGCTGGTCCGCCAGTGAGCGACCGACGCGGGTGGAATGGGAGGCCGCGCCCCGTGGGCTGGACGTGACCAGAAGAATCTTGCTCATTGCGGTTCCTTTAGGTGGCTTGGTTACGCTTTGTAACTAGCGCTAGAATGGTGACTATCGGAACGGTCCGCAAGAAGGCACTTATTAGGTACCCGGTATGGAAAATGAGCCCGCAGAGCAGGTCGATCAGGTCGACCACGATCCCGGCGAATGCCGGCTGGTGAGCGAAACACTCGCGCGCATAGGCGACAAATGGACCGTGCTGGTCGTTGAGTTGCTGTGCGCGGGGCGAGGCCCGACGCGATTCAACGAGATCCGCCGTGCGATCGGGGGCATCTCCCAGCGCATGCTGACTTTGACTTTGCGAAGCCTGGAGCGAGATGGCCTGGTCATCCGCACTGTGCATCCGACAATCCCGCCGCGTGTTGATTACGCGCTCACGGAGCTCGGGCGTTCCTTGCGCACACCTCTGGTAGCCGTCGCGGAGTGGGCGAGAGCGAATCGCGGGGCGATCGACGAAGCGCGCAAAGCTTTTGACACTACGAGCGATGCGAGTCCGAGCTCACGCCAACTTCGGCGGCGTGGCCCGGCGCTGTTGCAACGTCCGAGAGCCGCTCGACCACCTGAACACGGATGAGCCTCTGAAACAGATCCCGACCGGACTCGCGCGGCGCATTGCGTCGCTGGGGCCGCGTATTGCCTTGGGGCTTCTCATCGTGCTGTCGTGTGTGCTCACGGCGAGCACCTGGCGCGTCTATTCAAACACCTGGGACGAGCCCGAGCACCTTGCCGCCGGCATCGAGCTGCTCGATCGCGGACGCTACGAATATGACACGGAGCATCCGCCGATCGCGCGGATCCTCATGGCCCTGGGGCCGTACCTGGCGGGCGCGAGGTCGTTCGGCACGCCGCCGCCGGATGGGGTGCAGGAAGGCATCGATATTCTCTACACCGGTGGTCACTACGATCTCTACCTGACGTTGGCGCGGCTGGGGACGCTGCCGTTCCTGGCGCTGCTGTTGTTTTCCACGTGGCTGTGGGCCCGGCGGCTGGCGGGTTCGGACACCGAGGCGTTGCTGGCTGTGCTGTTGGTCGCGTCGGTGCCGCCGATTCTCGGGCACGCTGGGCTCGCTACGCTCGATGTAGCCGCGGCGGCGACCGTGTTGTTGGCGCTCTATGCACTGCAATGTTGGCTCGAGCGCGCGCGGTGGCGCGATGCGGTGCTTGCCGGGCTCGCTGTCGGGGTGGCGGTGGGGTCGAAGTTTTCGGCGGTACCGTTTTTGATCCTGGGGTTTGGGGTGTTGGCGCTATCGCACGCGCTGGGTGCGCGGCCGTCTGGCGCGACATCGCCTGCCAGGCAGCGCCTGGTGGGGCTCGCGATCATCGCCGTCTTTTCACTCCTGCCGCTCTTTGTCGTCTACGCTCCGCTCTCTTCGGAGCACAGCTCCATCGAGCACCGCTACGACCTGGCAGTCAACTTCCTACTCCAGGAGCACGGCCTCTCCCACCAGGCCGGTATCCTCCTCGGCCACATCTGGCTCCCGCACTGGGCGAAGGGGGTCGTGGAAGGCATCGTCGCCATCAAGGCGCACAACGACACCGGACACCTGTCCTTTCTGCTCGGAGAGCTGCGCTCGACGGGCTGGTGGTACTTCTACCTGGTCGCGCTGGCTGCGAAGACTCCCTTGCCGCTGCTGATCCTGGGCCCGATCGGTCTGGCTATCCTGGTCTGGCAAGGCTGGCAAACCCACGATGGCTGGCGGCTGGCGCCCGCGCTGTTGTTTGTGACCATCCTGGTGTTTGCCAGCGCCTTCAGCCATATCAACATCGGCATCCGCCACGTTCTCGTGCTTTACCCATTCATGGCGCTCGGTGCGGCCCACGCGGTCGTGCTTGCGTGGCGTACCGTGCGCAAAGCAACAGCCTTGGGGCCACTTACGGTCGTTGGTTCGGCGTTTCTGGTGGGCTTCGTAGGATGGCAGGTCATTACGCTATGGACGGCCAATCCCGACTACCTGCCGTACTTCAACGAGGCCGTGGCGCATCCAGCCAAAGTGTTGGTCGACTCGGACCTCGACTGGGGCCAGGACCTGTGGCGCCTGGAAAAGCGGGCAGCGCAGATCAAGATCCGCCAGCTCAACCTGGCGTACCGGGGCACCGCGGACCTGACTCGTGAGGCGCTGCCGCCTTACGTCGTCATGCCACCCTGGAAGCAGGTCACCGGTTGGGTCGCGATTTCCGCATTGGCCAAGGAGCACGACCCCAAGGGCTACGCCTGGTTGGAGGCTTACCAGCCCCTCGAGGTGATCGGGAAGACGATCAAGCTGTACTACATCCCGGCGCCGCGCGCAGGCGGGTGATGCGCTCCAGGGCTGGCGGGTGCGAGTAGTGGAATGCCACGTAAACCGGATCGGGCGTCAACGTGCTGGCATTGTCGCGATAGAGCTTTACCAGGGCGTCCGCCAGCTCCGTTGCGTTGGCATACTGGGTCGCGAACGCGTCGGCTTCGAACTCGTGGCGCCGCGACCAGAGCGATCCCAGCGGCGTGATGAAGAAGGTGAAGAACGGAGCCGCCAGGACAAACAGCAACAGGGCCGCATGGGTCGAGGGCGTCGGCACGCCCAACGCCGTGTAGAAAGTCTGTTGGTTCGTCAGCCAGCCCAGTATCGCGAGGGCCGCGAACGTCGTCGCGATCGATAGCAGCAGGCGCTTGCGGACATGCTTGAGACTGAAGTGTCCGAGCTCGTGCGCGAGCACCGCCTCAACTTCCGGATGCGCGAGCCGCTCGAGCAGGGTGTCGAAGAACACGATGCGCTTGTTGTTGCCGATGCCGGTGAAGTAGGCGTTGCCGTGGGACGAGCGCCGCGAGTTGTCGACTACGAAAACGCCCTGCGATTTGAATCCGCAGCGGGTGAGAAGGGCCTCGATCCGGCTCTTCAGGATCTCGTCCTTCAAAGGCGAGAACTTGTTGAAGAGCGGGGCAATGAACGCGGGATAGGCCCACGTCATGATGAACATGACGGCGAGCCACAGCAGCCACGCCCAGACCCACCACTGCTGCCCCGCGCGCTCCATCAGGCTCAGCATGGCCAGCAACAGCGGGCCGCCCAACAGGACGGTCAACGCCAGGCCCTTGGCCAGGTCGGCGACGAAGAGCGCCGGTGTCGTGCGGTTGAATCCAAAGCGGGCTTCGAGTTTGAAAGTGCCCCAGATGGACAGAGGCAGCGTGAGCAGGCCGGTAATGCAGAATACGCTGCCGATGACAGCGGCCCCGAGCCAGGGCTGACTCCACCCGGTGTGACGCCACAGTGCATCGAGGGCGGCAATACCTCCACCGACCGTAAGCGCGAGAGTGATCACCGCATTCAGGATTTCGGAGACGCGTCCGAATCGTGCTTTAGCGATGGTGTAGTCAGCCGCCTTGGCGTGCTCTTCCGCGGTAATCGAGGCCGCGAATGGCTCGGGCACCTTTCCGCGATGTGCCGCGACTGTCGTGATCTGCCGTTGTGAGAGCCAGAGCTCGAGAGCCGTACTGACCACGACGGCGGTGATGAAGAGCCAGGTTATCCAGTGCATGTTGGGAAGCAGAATAATCGGATCAAGTGCGAGCGACGATGCTCTCGGCTGCGGCGGCGCAGCGGAAAAGTTGACTGTCGAGGCCGCCACGGCAGGCCAGCATGAGGCCGGTGGGCGGCTCACCTTCGCCGTGGTTTGGAATGGAAATGGCGCAACCGTCGAGGAGATTGATGACCGACGGGTTGCGCAACACGAGTGCATTTACCTTGTAAAAATCGTCGTCTTGCTCGAGGTCCGCAAGCCGTGGGGGAATGACCGGAGTCGTCGGCATGAGCAGCGCATCGAAACGGCTGATCCGTTGCTCGACCGCTGCGATGAAGGCCTTGCGCGCCGCCAACAGGTCGAGGTAATCCACCGCGCTCGGGCTCGCGCCTCGTTGGATTCGCGTGAGGACTCGAGGGTCGTAGCTGGCGGCGCCGGATTCGATCAGGGGGCGGTGCCACGCGTAACTCTCTGGTGGCGAGAATCCGCCCTTCGAGTTGATTGCTGGGATACCGGAGAGCTCCGGAATCTCGATCTCCTCGATGCGCGCACCCGCCGCGGAGAGACGCGACAGCGAGCGCTCGAAATGCGCGGCGACGTCCGAGTCCATGTTGTCCAGGACAAACGTCTTCGCTACCGCAAGCCGCAGCCCGGCGATGGTCGAGTTGGTCAAATCCGGTGCGGCCACCTCCGCCATGACCGCGTCGAGGATCGCGCAGCAGTGAACGGATCGGGCAATCGGGCCGATGGAATCCAGGCTCGTCGACAGAGGAATCGTGCCGGCCTGCGGGACTCGTCGAGCCGTCGGCTTATAGCCCACCAACCCTGTGAATGCCGCGGGTATCCTGCAAGAGCCGCCCGTGTCGGTACCAATCGCGCCGTGCGCCATCGCATCGGACACCGAGATCGCGGCACCCGACGAGGAGCCACCGGGGATACGACCTCGAGCGCGCTCCCAGGGGTTGCGTGGAGTGCCGTAGTGCGGATTCAGCCCAAGCCCCGAGAAGGCGAATTCGGTCATGTTCGTGCGGCCGATGAGCACGAATCCCGCGCGGCGTAAGCGCGCGACGATCGCCGCGTCCTGGGTCGCCGGCGGGCGGTTCGCCAGCACCTTCGACCCGGCCCGGGTGACCTGGCCTGCGATATCGAAAAGATCCTTGATGGAAATCGGGATGCCCGCGTAAGGCGAGGGTGCCGCGCCTGTGGACCGCAGCAGGTCCATCGCCTCAGCTTGGGCGAGTACCGCACGCTTGTCGACGAACAGGAAGGTTGTGCCGCCTTCCCCTCGAGGATCCTCGATTCGCTCGAGGCAGGCTTGCGTGAGCGAGCGGCTCGACGTGCGGCCGGCAGCCAGGTCAGCGGCAAGATCGGCAAGTGTTGGCCTGGAATTCATGGCAGACATTATGGAGGGCTCAAGTGACTTTTTCTCCCTTTAACGTTAATGATTTCTGCGCATAACGGTAAATTACGTGCGCACGCGCCTGCTCGGCGTCCATGCTGGCTATCTTGCTGAAAATCCGGTGAAGACCGCTTGAGCGAACTTGAAGTAACCGCCCGACAGGGGAACCGGCGGTTCGGGCCTGCGAGACGCTTGATTCTGGCGTTGGCCCCAGTGCTCATTCTAGCGGTGGCGGGCGTCCTCTTTGCCCACGCGCGCACCGAGCGCGCGCACTTCCTCATGGTGCCTGCAGACTCGATTCCGGCCGATGCCAAGATGATGCGATACGCGATGGGGCGCGGTGCGTCGGCTTATGCCGAGCATTGCGCCTCCTGTCATGGCGCTCAGTTGCAAGGCGATGCCTCGCGAGCGGTACCCAATCTGGCCGACCACGACTGGCTCTACGGTACCGGAAGGGTGAGCGAGATCGAGCATGTCATCCTTTATGGGATCCGTTCCGGCAATTCCAGGGGCTGGGATCTTGCCCACATGCCGGCCTTTGCCACGGAGCATCCTTACAACCTCTACGCGGTCACCTCGCTCAGCCCCGGTGAGATCGACGACGTCACGACCTACGTTCTGTCGTTCCAGCACCGGCAGTCCGATACCGCCGCCGTTCAGCGGGGCAGCCGGATCTTCCACGATACGAGCAAGGGCAATTGCACCGATTGCCATGGGTCCGACGCCAGGGGTGATTCGGCGATCGGGGCGCCGGACCTGACCGATGGCATCTGGTTGCGCGGCGACGGATCGCGTCAAACCGTCGCGGATTCGATTTCTTATGGACTTGCCGAGCGATGCCCAGCTTTCACTACGGTGCTGTCGCCAGTGAGCATTCGTGCGGTTGCGGTATATGTCCACACCGTTTCGTCGCACGGCAGTGCCAGGACGTTGGGCGGGAGGGCGAAACTTGAGTGAGGTCATAACCACCGTGTTGCGCACACCGGCATCCCAGGTGAATACGACACGTTCGATGGTTCTGTGCGCGCTGGGAGCCATTGTAGGTCTTTTGATCGCAGGCGTTGGACTCTTCTCGGCGCGTGGCACGGCCACTCGTAACGTACCGCCCGAGGACATTGCGTTGGTGAATCAACGTCCGGTGTTGCGTAGTGATTTCGTGACACAGCTTGAGAGTGAGACCGGCGAGACATTCGAACAGACCACGCGGGCCGAGCGACTGAAAGTGCTCGACGAGATGATCCGCGAAGAGCTGTTGGTGCAGCGTGGGCTGGAGTTGGACTTCGCCGAGACGGACCAGGCGACGCGCAACGCGCTTGCCACCGCGATGGATCAACAGGCGCTGGCGGAAGCCACCACCAGCCAGCCGACAGAGCAGCAATTGCGCGATTTTTACGGGAAGCACCCGGAGCGCTACGCGAGCGATGGTCTTCTTACTGTGCGTCACCTGGTGATTCTGTCGAGCGTCGGCACAGCGGAGCTGCGTACCCAGAAGGCGCATGACGCAGTCGCTGCCCTGCGAGCCAACACTCCGGTGGAGGACGTGATTTCGCGCTATGGGCTGGCCGAGCCCCGCAATGATGGGGACGAGTTCTACTTCGCCGCGAAGATCCACCTGGGAGATCAGCTCTTCGCCCAGGCGTTGAAGGTCGAGCCGGGCGAGGTGCTGGAGCCTTTGCAGCAGCCGGACGGCCTCCACATTGTGAAGGTCTTGCAAAACAAGCAGCCGGTGCCGCTGACCTTCGAGCGGGCCAAGCTGCAGGTGCTGACGGACTTCAAGAATGCGCAGCAGGAAAAGCTCATGACGGCCACCATGAGGTTCTTGCGCGAGCGCTCGAAGATTCTCGTCGCCAGCGACTATGCTGACTACAAGCCTTGAGTCGCTGTCGATGAAAAGGAAGTCGCTGTCGATGAACAGGACGTGGTACGCCGCTGTTGCTCTGTTTGTCGCAGTACTCATCACTGCGACACCCGCGCAAGCTCACACATTGAGCGAAAGCCTTTCCGCCTGGCGCATTGACGGCGATACCGTCCGATTGCAATTCACCGTCCCCGATCTCGAGGCGAAGCGGATCAGCTCATCCGGCAAGGATCTGCCGTCGAGCGCGCAGCTCGGCCAATACCTCGCGGCTCGCGTCGGCGCCACTGCCGGCAATCAGAAGTGTGCAGCCAGTGAAGCGCCGCGAGCGCTGGCGGCCTCGGCGGGTTACTACCGGTACGACATCGTTTTCAAATGCCCGTCCGCGACCGACATCCGGATCCGCTCGGCCGCCTTCTACGATCTCGTGCCGACGCATACCAACTTCGCGCGGATCGAGGACAACGATGGCCGATTCTTCGAGCAGATCCTCACGCAGGATCACCAGGAGGTCGCCATCTCGGAGGGCTCCGAGGGCAGCGGCCTGGAGAACGCGAGTCTCCTGACCTATATCGGCATGGGCATCATGCACATCTTCACCGGCATCGACCACATGTCCTTCATGTTGGGGCTGGTGCTCATTTCGCGCCGGGTACGCGATCTGCTGTTTGTCGTGACTGGGTTTACCCTGGGTCACAGTCTCACCCTCGCTCTCGCGGTGACAGGCATTCTCCGCCCGGAGGCGCAGTACATCGATGCGCTCGTGGCACTCACCATTGCCCTGATCGGGGCGGAAAACATAGGTGATGGAACGCATCGGCCCCTGCCTGTGGCCATTGGTCTCGGCGCGATCCTTTTCATCATGGCACTGGGCCGCTATTTCGATCTGGGAGTGACCCTGCCAACACTGCTGCTGGTGGGTGGCGGGATATTCTCGGTGAGCTATCTGATGCTCACGGGCCAGATGCGCGATGCCGGGCGGGTGCGGCTGCTGGTGACACTCGTGTTCGGCTTGATCCACGGCTTCGGATTCGCGGCCAACCTGCTGGAAATGAAACTCCCGGCCCATCGTCTCGCGGAGCTTTTGGTCGGGTTCAACCTCGGCGTCGAGATTGGCCAGGTAACCGTCGTTCTCGGTGCTCTGCTGGTAGCCTGGTTGCTGGTACGAGCCCGGCTCGCGATACCGCGCCCGCTATTCACGGATATTGCGGCGGCGTTTCTGGTAGGCGAGGGCTTGTGTTGGTTTGTGGAGCGCAGCGTTACGCTGAGCTAGTCGCCACGCGGTGTGGCGGCTTTGCTCCCCGGCGATGCCCGCAATGCCGGGAAGGCGCCCGCACACAGCGCGTTGGTCCAGTCCTCGCAGAGCGCGACGGCCGTGGAGGGTTTGAAGGTGCGAGGATTCAAGCTGGCCTCGATCCACAGCCCATCCAGTAAGGCGGCCAGACCGATGGCCGCCGGCCGTATCTTGAATGCCGGTATGCCGTCGGTCAGGCGTAGCTGCCCCAGCAATGACTCCAGCGTGGCGCGATAGGCTCCGTAGGTCCGGTCGTGCACCTCGCGCATTTCCTCGTCGTGCGACACCATACTCCAGAAGACCAGCCAGGCACTGAAGAGGCCCGGATCGAGCAACTCGGGTGCGAACGAAGCCTCGAAGAAACGGCGTAGCCTCTCGCGCGGTGACTTGGAGAGGTCGTGCGCCTGGCGTCGGATTGAGTGCAGCAGCGAGGTCGCGAGGGTGTCGTATGCCGCCGCGACGAGAGTCGTGATGCTGGGGAAATGATGGTTGATCAGGCCGGCCGAGACACCGGCCTGGGCGCTGATCTGGCGCACCGACATGCCTTCGTGACCGAAGCGGCGCAGGCAGACGAGCGTGGCCTCGACGAGCGCTTCGCGACGGGCAACCGGCGGCTCACGCCGGAACTTGGGGCTGTTTTGTTGTTTGGTCATGCCTTAAACCTCGATCCCTGCGGCAACCAACTGGCTGCGTAATCCTTCCAGTTGAGGCGCGTAGTTCCGCCACTGCGAAGGATCGTACAGCGATTGGCGCACCTGTGGGGCCCTGAGGGCCCATGGGCCAGTGTCCTCCCATTCGAGCCCGCAGAATGCGAACAGTCTGCGGATCTCGCCCGGTGGGTCGGCTACCAGGCTCTCGTAGCTCAGCTCATGGATCGCGCCGGGGAGCGTGGTTTGCCAGTGAGTCATCAGTTTGCGATAAGCGATGTAGTAGCGCCCGATCTCCTCGAGCTTGTAGGAGAAAGGATAGACATCCTTGAAGAGCGTCTTGTACATCGCATGGCAGACCGCCAACGGGTGGCGTGTCAGATGCACGATCCTGGCGCTCGGCAATGCTCTGCGGATGATCCCGCAGTACAGGTAGTTCAGTGGCATCTTGTCGGTGAAGTGCGGCTTGCGGTGGGTAGCGGGGCGCGTACGTTCGAGGTACTCCCGGCCCAGGGCCGCGAAGTCGACTTTCGCCGAGCGCGCGATCAGGTCGCGGCGCTCCAGCGAGGTGGTGTTGGCAGTTCGTATCACAGCGTCAAACAGAGCCTGCGAGAACTCGTTGAGCTCACCGGCCGGGTGCACGCCGGGGTGGCTGCCCAAAATACGCTCTACCTGGGTGATGCCGCTGCGAGGCAGGCCGACGATGAAAATCGGCTGGCCCATCGCGGGCTGGCCCATCGCGGCCTGTCCCATCGCGGGCTGGCCCATCGCGGGCTGGCCCATCACGGGCTGGCCCATCAGGGGTTGGCCCATCAGGGGTTGGCCCATCAGGGG
>DAITMW010000060.1:0-28216 GCA_036834945.1 Steroidobacteraceae bacterium | reverse complement strand
TTGGCCACCCGCTCTGCCCAACCGCTCTGGTCAACCGGCTTGGCCACCCGCTCTGCCCAACCGCTCTGGTCAACCGGCTTGGCCACCCGCTCTGGCCAACCGGTCTGCCCAACCGCTCTGGCCAACCGCTCTGGTCAACCGGTCTGCCAAATCGCTCTGGCCAACTGCTCCATGCCACCGCCCCCGCCCTAAAAGCAAAAGGGCCCGCCAGTTAACCTGGCGAGCCCTTGAGCTCTTGGCTGGGGGACTAGGATTCGAACCTAGGTAAACGGAGTCAGAGTTTGAATCCGGGGGTTCTGATACGGTCCGAAACTCTACGGTACGGTTCGATACCCTCACGTAAGCCAATGTTATTACTAACTAATTTAGCCCTTAAGCCCTTGCATACGGTACCGTGCGCTCTTATGCTACAGCGGGATAGAACTGGTATAGGACTTAACCGCGGGATAGAACTGGTACAGAGACTTAACGCACCCATGGCGAACAAGCACAAGCTCACGACTACGTTCGTGGACCGCCTGAAAGAGCCGGACATCTACTGGGACACGCAGGAGCCGGGCCTGGGGGTCCAAGTCTACAAGACCGTGAAAACCTGGTTCTACAAGCGTCGCGTGAAGGGTAGCGGTGTCCACCGGATCATTACCCTCGCACACCACCGCGACCCAGTACTCCTGGAGGACGGTTCGGTCCGCAGATTCCCGTTCGGTGCTGACGACGCGCGAGCCAAGGCCAGCGTCCTCAAAGGAAAGATGCTGGCAGGTATAGATCCCATCGCCGAGGAACAGCAGGCCGCCGCGGAGGAGGCCACTAAAGCGGAAGAGCAGAAGGCGCTGGCGACCACACTTCAGCAGGTCGTTGATCACTATCTCGAGCACCACCGGGTAAGCGGTCGCCCGCTCCGCCCGAAGACCAAGAAGGACTACAGGGAATTCATGGAACGGCACTTCGCCGACTGGTTGCTCAAACCCTGTGCGCCGATCGACCGGCGCATGTGCTTGGAACGGTTCACCGAGATTGAGGCCAAGTCGCCCGGTCTGGTCCACAAGGCGACGACCTACGTGAGCTTGTTCTTGAATCACGCCCGGGAGATGCACGCCGACCCCATAACCGGTGAGTACACCATCCTCGCAGTCAACCCCGTCACATTGGCACGCAAGATCAAGAAATCCGCCCCACCTAAGCCTCGCGACTGGCGCATTCCAGCGGATAAGGTCGGCGCCGCGTGGTCGTTTCTGCGGAAGCGCTCGGTCAACCCCATCAAGGAGCTTGACCGCACATCGGCCGATTGGGTCTCCACGCTGATCCTCACCGGCTGGCGCGCGTTTGAGTGCGCAGCTCTCGAATGGTCGTGGATCAATCTCGACGTTAAGACAGTCAGGCTACCCGCTGACGTGGAACCCGAAGACGAACGCGGGTTCGCAGGTGTAAAGACTCACGCCGAGATCACCTACCCTCTAAGCGATGCCCTGCACGAGATTCTCAGGGCTCGCTCGGAACTGGAATCGAAGCACGCCCGGTACGTCTTCCCTGCGCGCGCGGACAACGACCTTGGACACATCAGGACGGCTCACGGAACCATGCGCCTGCTGGCGAGGGAAGTCGGCGTCGAGCCACAGAAGATTGGCAAGCGCTGGCGCCGTCTAGCTCCCCATGACCTGCGCCGGACAGCGGAAGATGCGGCGCTTGCCTGCAAGGTCGATTATGCCTTGCGCCAGCGACTCCTGAATCACAAGCCACAAGGCGTGCATGACTCGTCCTATGGCAATGACCCTTCACCGGAGGTTCTGCGGCCTGCGGTCAACGCCATCGCGAATTACATCCTGGATGCCGCAAGGGTCTACGAGGCCCAGCAATCCGGCGCCAACGTGGTCAACCTCGCGGACCTCAAGCGGGGTTGAATGTCGCTGCACCCGCCCGGCGCCGTTGTTGCCATGTCGAATCCGGGCACCCCCTTTAGCAGCCCATGATTATCGTCAAAAAGCCTCTTACAGAGAGACCGCCGCCGTCAGGCAAGTAGCCAGGCTCGCGCTGCAGGTGTAGCCACGCATGGCTCAGGCGCGCAAGATTTTGCAGTGACACGGCACCGTTCAGCGGAAACCTTGCCGTTGCAGTCGCTGTGATCTGGAGCACTTCTAAATGGAGGATGAGCACGTCGTATCGGACGAGGCCTCGCAGCTCGAGGCATGGAACCGGCGCGCCCTTCAGCGAACGCGCAGCGCGATGCTGGCCATGATTCCCTTCGTGACCCAGCTCGACGCTTCGTCAGGATTCCGTCGCCGTGCGGCGTATACGTCTGATGCAGGAACTCATGCAGTTCGGCGTGGCTGTGAAAACGCGCTGTCGAGATAAAGATGTGAACATAGGCCACGGGTGCGCTGATCCTCACATCAGGTGAAATAGCGAAAGCGAGAGTTTATTTTCCGACCGCTGGGGACATGCTTCAAAATGTCCCCCACGCGGCGAGCGGCGCGCACGGTAATGGGATCTCCAGTATCGAACTGAGTGTTGTTGAAGTTGAGTTTGGACAGACCCATCAATTCCCGCGCAAGCTCTCCAGCACTGGTTTCTCCGTCGGCTCGCGTAAATTCCAACGCTCGGGGTATGTAGGCTCCGGGATACACTTGGAAATACGGGACCGTCCCTTTCAGGTAAACAATGCCAGATTGATCATCGAACAACAGGGCTGATCCGCGAACCATTGGAGACTCCCCGGCGCGAAGTACTCTGGCTCCCGATCGCCGCACGGAAACCAGATCCAGCACTTCCAGTTTTTCGTCCTTAGCCGCCTGGCTGAATCCCTCCTTCTCCTCCTCATTAAAGTAGGACGTCTTGTGCATCACCAGCCGTGCGGGCAGAGTTTTATGTTCTCGCCGGTAGGTTGCCAGGCCGTCCGCCAGTAGCTCGCGCGAGTCTTCCCCGGACAGATGCGGGCTGCGATCATCCTTGTCATAGCTGGCACTACCTCCTTGGACGATCAATCCCTCCCCGCGCTCGTCGAACACCTGGGCCACACTGCTCATGAGTTTGTCACCCGTGACGCTGCGAAAGAAACTCACCCCGACATAACACGTTGTGAGTGCCGAGGGCTTGCGCGCGAGCCTCCAGGGTACCCCACCGGCCTTGTAGTAAAGCGCGGTGTGAAAATTCCAGGCCGTCGTGGCCTTGTCCTGCAGACGCCGGGCTTTCGGCCCTTCAGATCCATAGGTATCAGGGCGTAATACCTGGCACGGCAGCTGTAGGTCGAGCGCCTGCGCCTTGAACAGATCGTGAAAGTTCAACGCCGTAGGGGTTGGGGGTTGCTGTTCGGGTGCCGGCTCCTGCAACTCATCAATGGGCGGATCCGGGGCGATGACCTGCGGCGCATCACCCAGATCAAATACTTCCTTGGGCGGTGCGACAACCAGCACATGCAGCCCACTCTTCCCCGCCAAATCTCGCGCGTGGTCTATAAACGTATCGACGACGTGAGTGAGCGGATCGGATTTCGCGAGCGCCACGGTGAGCTCGTGACGTGTAATGGCGCGGGTCGCGGTGTCAGAGAGTTCGAGCGAGGTGCCGAAGACCTCCTCTTTCATCCCCGGAAAGGATGGACGGAGTGCCTTGAGTTTCTTTTCGTCCGAGCTGACTCCGTTTTTGCATCGTTCGAGCCAATCGCGCACGCCGTCTACCGTCGCCGTCGTTCCAATCACACCAATCCGAATGGGCCGGGGGACTGTCGCACCACCCCGATCAAAGGTACCAAACGAGGCGAGTCCCGCACGAATGTCGACGTGCAGCTGGTTGTTGTGGAATGCGAGCTCGGGCTCCGGGATGATCTGAAGTTTCATCACTCTTGCTCCTCATCCGTGGCGGGGCGCACGACCGGCGCGTCGAGGGCCGTCAGGCGGCTTTCGTCAACGCCCGATGAGAACTGAAACGAGACCAGCGGGGCGAATTCGAGCAGCCGGGGATGATCGGCACGAGTCCAGGGGGCTCGCAACACGGCCTGCCAGAGCAAGACCTGACTCAGAACGGAACGGTTGCGCTCGATGCGTTTGATTCCCGATAGGCGATTCTCGTGGAAGTGGTCCAATTCCTTACCGTCGTGGGTAAATCGATACGTCGGCGTAATCTCCAGATACCACTGAGATCCCAGCAGGCGAAACCGGCCCTGAAACGCCACGTGACGCAGGTAGGGATAGTCTTTGCCCGCTTTCGATGTGCTCTTGTAATGAGAGACCACGGTGATCGTGCTTCTCACTTTCACATTGTCATAGTTGAATTTTCGGGGCCCCTCCTTCGGATAGCCCATGAATGCAAACACGTCCTGGTCGCCGTGGTAGCGAACACCATGACACCACAGATCATCCTTGAGAGCGGCGTTCAGCAGGTATACAAAGTGCCGCCGCCTGTTCTCATCCGAAGAGAACGCCCAGCTGTGGCTATCGAAAACATCGACACCACCGAGGTCGACAATGCGCCGGAGGCGCGAGTGCTCCGGATCAGCAAAGCTGTACACGTTGTTTTCATACAGACTCCAGGCCCCCGGCACGTACGGCGGTGCCTTGCGCGAGAGGCCTTTGCGCAGGAGAAACCAGCCTTGCTTGGCGGTCTTGCACAGCGCGGGGCCGACATACAGCGTCTTGGGAAAGTGCCGCAGCGGAATCAGATTGGCGAACGCCTCTTCCAGGAGCGGGGCGAGTTCCTGGCTCCCTTCTGAGATCTTCCGCGTCGATGGCCGCGCTGGGGTCGTCGCGGTTGGCTTCTCGGGTTCTGGCAACTCAACCGGGCGTGTTCGCAGGTACGCGCAGGTGAAGGCCGCCGCGACCGCGCAGGCATACTTCGTCCAAGCCTCCTGGCGCCGGAATCCCACAATGTCACTGAGGCCGCGGATGGCCAACATCGGCGTGTTGTCCCGCGTGGCGCGATGGACCCCTGCAGATTCCATTTCCACCGCCTGAATACCCCGGGCAGTGGATATCCAGGGAAGCAGTACGCGAGGATCTTTGATGAGCCGATCGCTGGAGGCGATCGGGCCGGCGCTGAACACGGGAGGTCGCGGCTGAACATTCCGACCGTAGTGCATGGCGAGTTTTTCCCGCACCAGGCGCTGCCACTTCGGTGGCCCATAGAATTGATTGCGCCCTGAAAGCTGCACCTTCGGTTTTTTCGGCAAATCCTTCCACCATTCACCCAGCTCCGACTCCCGAGCGCTCAGATTGGCAACGCCGGCAGCAATTGCCTTGGGAATCGGTCCACCGCCGATGTTGTAGGTCGTCTGTTCTTGGAACTTGCGTGCCTCCAAGCTGAAATCCACGATCCGTGTCGAGAGCACCACATCGCCGAGGGTGACATCATCGGAAGGCAGTCCGCCGGCGATGCCGACGACCAGAAGGAGCGAGGGTTGAAGGTCGTCGATGAGATCGCGGGCGGCCTCCTGGGCTTCGCCGTTGCCCTGCTCAATCTGCCGCAGAATCGCCAGGCGATACCGACGGCCGTCGCCGGTATCGGCGGTTCTGAAGGCGTACTCGCGGTGCCGCCCTTTGTGAACCTGCGGGTCCGCTGCGAAGTACTTCAGCACTGCCCTGAATTCATCATCCCGAATCGTCAGAATGCCGATGTCGACTGTGGGCTCTGCCATTGACCCCCCTGTCAAAAAACTCGCACCTTTGGGCCGCTGATGAGCGCAGGACCCGGCGCGGGTCCGAATGCTATCGCGGACACGTTGTTTTTGCGGAGCGTCAGGTCCGTTTGTGCGTCGCGACCGTTGCTTTGCACGGTACAGGGACTTCTCGAATCCGCTGTAATCGCTGCCCGAGCTGATTGTGTACCGCAGTCGCCGCTCGGAGCGCTGCGTCACTTTCAGCCTTGTAGCCGACTCGCGCGGATTGATATTCTGTTCAACAAATGATATAATTTGTTCAACAGTCTGAGGATATCATGAGTAAGCCCGCCGAGCGAGACCTCACCGACGAGAATGAATTCGTCAGAGTCCGCAACTCCCTCGCCCTCGATCAGGCCCGCGAAGCTGGACTTCTGGGTCCGCGCAAAGACGCACGAATTTCCGGCAGAATTTCGGCAGCCTTGCTCGGCGCGGCGAAGGAACGTGCTAACGTCGCCTCCGATACGGAGCTACTCGAAATCGCCCTCTCCCGCCTGGTCCTGGAAGACGACTTCGGGCGCCGGTTCGTACGGCGAAAGGGAAAGATTCCGAAGAGTGTAGATCTTGAGTTTTGACCTCGATGCCACGCTTCGCCAGCTGAAGCCGCAGCAGCGAACCGCGTGCCCACTGCCGCGACCCGAGGAGCAACTCCCGTGGGCGAAAGATGCTCCCCCTATCGCCGGGCCGTTGTTGCTCGACACGACCGTCTACATCGATCTGCTCCAAGGGACAACGCCGCCTGAAGTGGATAGGTTGCTGCAATTGCGAACCTGCAACCACTCGGCAGTATCACTTGCGGAGCTGACCCACGCCTTTGGTCGTTTGGATCCGGGTCACCCCGAGACCAAGGCGGCGCTGCGACAGCTTCGAGAAACGATCACTGAGGATATTCCGCCGCATCGACTGCAAGCACCGGAAGATGATAGCTGGGGGGCCGCCGGCATCCTTGCCGGACTGATATTCCGTCTACGTGGATTGCCGAAGAATCAGGGACACGAGCGGAAATTCCTGCACGACGCCCTCCTTTATCTGCAAGCTCGCAAGCTCGGATGTGCCGTCCTGACACGTAACATTGGCGATTTTGATCTACTGAACCAAGTCGTCCCGAGTGGTCAGATTCTTCTTTATCGGCAAGCCACTGCCTGACTCAAACCCACCGGATACCGGAAGGGGTGGCACCCGTGATGGAGTCACGGATGCAGTCCTCGGGCCGCATCCAACTCAGGCAAGAGAGCGCAAAGACATCCTCCGCCACCTCCACGATGCTCATCGACCCGCACGCCCGCAGAATGTGCAGGGTCTCGCCGTGCCCTACGACGTGCCGCCCCTGGAGTCTGGCCCCACAGGTTGATAGATGCGAGGTGAGGTGCGCGCGGGCGGCCGCACCTCGAGCCCGATGCGCCACAAGCAAGCTACCTTAGGCGGCCAGTCCTTGTACCGCGGCCGGCGCTAGCATCTCGGCAGCCGCAGCGATCTGACTCATATGCTGCGTCCAGCGGCTCGCTGACGGAGCAGTCGAGACCGCAAAGACCGGCAGTCGCCCGCACCGATACAGCCGTCCCTCTGGGCCTGCAACACCGTACGGCCAGCCGCGCAATACTGACGGAGCCCGCATATCATAAACGTGCACATCGAACGGCAACTCGGCCAGCCAGCCGCGCAAACCCCGATCCTCGCGACAGATCTCGTACGACTCTCGAGCCAGCGTCCGACGCTGCATCCAGATTGCGCGCCCGTCGCGCTGCAGACCGCGAAGCCATCGATACAACTGTCCGTGAGCGCATGCCTCATTGAGCGTGCTCAAGAAGCCGCGCAAATCATCGGCGATGTAAAGAGCAACGGCAGGATCGGACAGCACACACCAAACGGGTCCCGGGAGTCCCTGATCGCGCGATGTCTCGGCGATCCAACGACGGCCCTCATCGTCGATCGCCAACGTCAGACAGGGGCGAAACACGCTGATGGGCTCCTCGGGGTGCCAGCGACTGGTGAAGTCAATCGCTCCGAGTTCCGGCGCCGTGAGGCCGGAGGTTGTAGAAAGCCAAGAGCGCATTTCAGCAGTTAGTATGCCGGGATAAGTTGCTTCGAGTCCGTGTATCGCTTGTGTACTCAAGCCCGGTACGGACTCGAGACTAAATAGGCCGCTCGAAAGCGGTTTGCACGGTGCCGCCGAGAAGGGCACCACTTTGTCTGCGGTCGACAACATGGCTACCTCCATGGGATTCAATGTGTGTGGATCCGCAACTCCCCTGTGTTGGCATCGTGGGCCAGTGGGAGCTGACTGCTGTCGGATCGGACCGACTCCGGACGTGGAGCGGGTTCAACGGACACTCGGGGCGTCTGCGCGACTGTGAACATCGCTAGCAATACGCAGCCCCACCAGCGAAAGTCAGCGAGCCGCTGAGTGGAATCCTTTCGAAATCGACGCGCGTTCATCGTACTGTCCTCCACAATTCGATGAGTTAAAGCCTCAATTACGCTTGAGAAAAGTTACAATGTAACCTCGTCCCTTCCTGCAAGACTTGGAACGCTTACTGTTGTCTCCTTTGCTACTTCGACAGGTGACGGCCCGCCGATCGTGCAAAGGACGAATGCTTACGAGACATCGTGTTTGGCTGAATTACAGACCGTTTCATCCCTCCAATGGCAGTCTAGCGCATCGACTGCTAATAATATTCACGGCTCGTTCAGCGTCAAGAGGTCGTAGTTGAGACCGCTGCTCTGCGCTAAAAATGCTCTTTGGGCGCACCGCAGTCCAGCGCCTATGTGCGTTCTTTCTCACGACGCGCTCGCTGACAAGCTTGAAGCGCGGTCAACTCGATTGTTACATCCTCTTTGCGCACCGCGGGCAGATCCGCGCACACCCGTCGCACGTCGCCCCTTGGTTCGACCTCGATGCGCGCGACCAGATCGTGGGCGCGAACGGCCAGTCGCGGCCGATTCCGCAGCTCAGAGCGGGAAATTCCGAACCGAAGAAGCTGGGTCCGAAGCTTCGGAAGACGGAGCTCATCATCGGGTCCATATGCTGTGAGAGATCCCACATCAGCTCGAACGGATGGCTGGACACGCGCAGCGAGCTCCTGCTACCGACTACCGCTGACGCAGTGCCCCAACTCAGGGGAGTCCTCTCGCTGACGCTCTTGCCCGCTACCGCGTGTTTCGAGTTGCAGGCCACCCGTGCCCCTCCATTGCCGCGCTCGCCTGCGGTTACGTGCCAGTCGGTTGTGTTGAAGGGTCATGTGCAGCACCAGGACGGCCACAAAATCAGGTGAGTCCATTGAAGCGCAAACAAAGACCTCGGTAGCCCCCCGCACCTCATCCCTCAGCAGCCCTCGGTGTCAGCGCGTGCCCGCCCCTTCGCTGGGAGGTGGCTTCAAGGCAGACTCGAGATCACCCGGCGGTGGATGGTCTGGGTCGAACGCCCGACTCTCATCGATCTGCCGGCGGGTCTGATCCACTTCCAGTGTTTGTGCTGTCCAGTCCACGCGGCGTACGGCATCTACACGAAGCAGCACCCGTCGGCCGAGAAGCCAACTGCCGGTTTGAACCACCAGATAGCGTAGGGTCCAGGTTTCATCATCGAAGTAGCCATCCTTGATCGAGCCAACCTGTCCATCGGCACTCAGCAGTGTGAAGTTGAGCAGCGCCTCCACGCTTCGCAAACACTTCTGCGACGCCGACTCTGCGGAAGGGTGCGCCGCACTCTCGGGCGCATCGAATGTAAAGGGCACCATGACCGACGGCATCGGGCCCATAGCCCAGGGCATCGAGCGCGTCCAGTCAGCGCCATACCCGTAGTAGCGACTCAATTGGAGTTCGTGTTGCCGCGAGACAGGCTGATCCAGATCAATCGGCGGACTCGATTCAACGCGGGCGCGTGACAAGGACACCGATATCGTGTGTAGGGCCCGATCAATGAGCGCAACCGACCGCGGGTCTATCAGCATCCTGCGCCCGGACAACCAACTACCGGTATCCACGATGAGATAACGTACGATCCAACTGTCCTCACCCACGTACGCATCGCGTACCTTGCCGACCTCACCGTCAAGAGCAAGCATCCGGCTGCCCTGTACCTCTGTGATCCGACGAAGCATAGCCAACCCCGCAGCGATCTCCTTCCGAGACTCACTTAGCTAAGACCTTGGACTGCTTTGGACGGCCGGAAGTTTCGTCTCGACAAGTGAACCCGCGCAGGCTCAGTGCTTCTGTGCAGAGATGTCGCCGTCCAACATGTTGGACGGCAGGTGCCGCCTGAGACTCGGCAAGACAGCAAAGATCAAGATCGCGGCCATCGAATAGCGATAGCGGCTTTGCGACGAGACACGACGGCCCAAGCGGCGAGGCAGTCAACCTGGCACGAGATCGATCGTTCGATGCCGAAACGCACGTCGATGGAGAGGTAACTCATGAAGACACCTTCGAATAGGAGCGTACCCGCGTTGGTGGCCGCCTCACTGTGGCTCCTCGGGGCTCACACGGCCGTGACATGGGCAGAACCGCGCATCCACCGCGGCGATGTCCTCGATGATCGCTACCATCACGGCCATTTTTACCCGCAGCACGGCGTGGTGGTGCGGGAGCTACCGCCCGGATATCGGCCCTATTGGCATGATGGCGCCCGGTTCTACTTCAGCGGCGGTGTCTGGTATGCCCCTCGGCCGGGCGGATTCATCGTGACACGCCCGCCAGCGGGACTTCGACTCTCCGTGCTGCCGCCGTTCTATACGACGATCTGGGTGGCCGGCGTGCCGTACTACTACGCCAACGAGGTCTATTACCGCTGGGTAGCGGAAGTGAACGAATATGAAGTCGTGGATCCACCGGCGGGAGCGGATCAGCCGGGAGCGGCCGCTCAAGTGCCAGCGGATGATGTTTATGTCTACCCGAAGAATGGGCAGTCACCCGAGCAACAGTCCGCTGATCGATATGAGTGTCATCGCTGGTCGAAGGACCAGACCGGTTTCGATCCCACGCAGGCTGGCGGGGGCGTACCGGCCGATCAAGCGACACACAAGCGTGAGGAATATCGGCGCGCCCTGACGGCCTGCCTGGAAGGGCGCGGCTACAGCATCAAGTAAGGAATCCTGGGGCGCCCCCAAATTCCTATCTGTAGGGTCACTATGGAGCGGACTGACACCGCGGTTTAGCCCTCCAACAACCGAAGCTGATCAAGGCACGCCGGGTCCCAGCCCTAAGCGCCTCCGCGCGCTTTGAGTTGCGTTCGCCGCGCGCCAGAGGCGCTCCTGACTTTCGCCACGTTGATCAGTGCGTGTGACGCGGCAGGTGCAGCCGCGCGCGTGGCCGGGTCGGTGAGGGTCGCCGCGACGGCAAACCCCGTCACGAGCAGCCCAACCACCACCGCATTGGTGACGGGTGTGGTGTCATTGCGAAACCCCAACAGCCACGGCGAGATCACCGAGAGCACGCCCAGAATCAGCGTGACCGCTTCCTCCCAGACACCCGGATAGGATGCTGCCGCGAGTCCAAAGATGAAGATCGCAGCGCCCAACACCCACGCACTCCAGGACGCCGGGCCCCGGCTATCGGCAAATCCGAGGATCCAGGGCGAGAGGAACATCCATGCACCCAACAGAACATTGATTCCATCAAGCCACCGCTTCTTCATAAGTCACACCTCCTTCTTTAGCAGGATGGCCGAATGAATCGATCTGCTCTCGAGCAGACACCCGGGAGTTGGGTTGGGTTCCCATGGGGGCTGCGCGAGCGCACCCGGCTTTGCGCTATAGAGGCGTGAGACTCATTTTCAAGGGGCCCTATCTTCACAGGTTGATTGGCTCAAGCTCCAGTCTGCTCGCCAGGAGCCAGGCGGAAAGCTCTCGTGCACAAGGAGTCATAGCCAGCCAGGGAGTGCGCCGGACGTCCATCTCCACTCCCCTGAAGAGAATCGTGCCGGCCAGGAACGCCCCCTTCGAAGGGCCATGCGCGATGCGTTCTTAGGGTTTGTCCCCCATGCTTCAGGCTTGGCGAACTATCGGTTGGTTCGACAACTCTATAAGGGTTGGGCGCTGGTCAGCATCGCGGTCGGGGGTGAGATCCTCTCGACCGCATCGCTGGCCTGGCAGCTGTGGCGGGCCCGCAGGTCCTGTGGACCGGTCCTGCCTGCCCTGAGCTGCCTGGTGGGGATCCGGCTGGTGTTCTGGGCCTACACGCAGCCCGCGAACCGTGCGACGGACAATTGGAGCATCCTGTCCACCCACTGGGAAACATTGCACCAACACTGGGACTATTCGCATGCGGCGAGCGCAATGCTCACTCTCGTTGCCTTTGTGGCGCTGATTTCGAGTGCCGTTCGAGACACGCGCTGAGGCTGCGTGAGTTCCCTCGCAAGAATGAATTTCAAATTCTGAAATCGGTCGAATGTCGGGCTACGTTCGCGGTTGATCTGCGCAGGTGGCGCTCACACCGTAAGTGAGTCTTAAGTTGACTCGTGTACGGTCAGCTCAAAGCGGCCCCCAACAGGGCGTATCGATTTTCAGGAGACCGATCATGCAACTTCGTGACACCAAACTTGCGTGGGTCGCGGCTGGGATCTTTGCCGCGGGTACCGCTGCCGGTTGGTCCACACCCCGGCTCATCAAGACGCTCGATCCACCCACGCCCACCACCGAGGGCGTCGCATCCACAGCGTCTGTTGCAACCCAACCCATCCCGCCGGCCACGGCACCCAACTATCGGGAGATCGTCGCGCGCAACCGCTCGGCCGTAGTGGGCATCTCTTCGGTGGAAGAGGTTAAGGCCGCCTCCAGCCCCTTCCAGTTCAAGGGTCCCTTCGAGTGGAATCCGTTCGAAGATCAAGATCCCTTCTTTCGATTCTTCCGCAACATACCGGGCCCTTCTGCGCAGGTACCCATGCGCGCTCAAGGCTCGGGCTTCATTGTGAGCCCCGACGGCGTAATCTTCACCAACGCTCATGTGGTGAACGAGGCCAAGAAGGTCACCGTGACCCTGTCTGATCATCGTGAGTTCGAGGCCAAGGTGCTCGGCAAGGACAAGGCCAGCGACATTGCGGTGTTGAAGATCGATGCGCATGACCTGCCCACGGTACGGCTGGGCAACTCCGACCAACTGCACGTCGGCGATTACGTGTTGGCCATCGGGGCGCCTTTCGGGTTGGAGGAGACGGCCACCGCGGGCATCATCAGCGCGACCGAACGCTCGCTTCCCGGCGGCAGCTACGTTCCCTTCATCCAAACCGATGCGGCGGTGAATCCCGGCAACTCCGGCGGCCCGCTATTCGATGCCACGGGGGCCGTGGTGGGTATCAACTCCCAGATCTACAGCAACTCCGGCGGCTATCAGGGCGTGGCCTTTGCCGTCCCCATCAATGTCGCCGAGCAGGTGAAGGAGCAGATCGTGAAGACCGGCAAGGTCGAGCACGGCAAGCTCGGCATCCAGGTGCAGAACGTCGATCAGTCGTTGGCCCAGTCCTTCAAGCTCAGCTCACCCGCCGGCGCGCTGGTGGCGCAAGTGGAGTCTGGGAGCCCCGCGGCCGAGGCGGGGTTGAAGGCAGGGGATGTCATCCTGCGCTTCAACGACACGCCCATCTTGAGCGCCGGCGACCTCTCCGCGCGCGTTCACATGGCCTCCCCTGGGCAGCGTGCGCGTGTGGAAGTCTGGCGAGACGGAAAGAAGCAGGAGTTGACGGTGCGGATCGAGTCAGATCAATCCAAAGCCGGCGGACAGGCGGTCGCTCAGAGTGAAAAAGCCTCCCTGGGATTGGATGTGCGGCCGTTGACCCAGGAGGAGCGCAAGCAGGCGGGCGTCGCGGATGGATTGATGGTCGAGGACGTCAGCGGCCACGCGGCTGAGGCCGGCATTCAGCCGGGTGATGTCGTGCTGTCGGTGGATGGCAATCCCGTCAGGACACCGGGCGAGCTGCGGCAATATGTGGGTCGTCACAAGGACCACGTGGCGCTTCTGATCGCCCGTGGCGACACGCGAATATTTGTGCCCGTCGCCCTGGGCTGAAATCCCTAGACGGCGCAGGTGTAGATTGTCGCTGCAGAGGGACGAGGCTGAGCCGATCACTCGACTCGAACGCCCGTTCCGACTGCGGCGGCGGCCGTTCACTTCAAGGAGACCCTGCCATGACTATGCTGATGATGTTGCTGCCGCTGCTGTGCGCAGCGTGCTCGAATGGCGCGAGCACTCAGGCGGGCCTCCGCATGGGCACTCGGCAGAACCCGCCGCCGGCTGTCAGCCCCGCGCGCGAGTATGTCACCGATGCGCAGCGAGCACGGGCACAGTATTACTGGCTGCCGCAGAACCAACTCCCGCCGGATGCCGGCGTGGAGCATCCGATCCCGGGCGGCGCTGCCGCCGGGGGCGAGTAGAGGCGCATCACAGCCCCGGGAGGCCCAATGCCAGCCTCCCGGGCTTTCAGTCACATCAGCCAGTCACTAACCCACGAGCCTTTCGCTGCAGCGATCAACCCTGGATCTGGATGCGCCGCGGACGGGCGCTCTCATCGAGCGGTATCGTGATCTGCAACACGCCATCGCGCATCTGTGCCTTGAGCTCTTCGGTCTTCACCCCTTTCGGCAGAGGGATTGTCCGATAGAAGCGCCCATAGCTGCGCTCGATGGACCGATAGCCTTGGCTGCGGCCACCCTCTTCCCGTTCCTCGTGCCGCTCACCCGTGATTGTCAGTCCTTCCTCGGTCAGATCAATGTTTACATCCTCCTTGCGCACACCGGGCAGATCCGCGCACACCTCGAGCGCATCCCCGCGTTGCTGCACATCGATGCGAGGCGACCAGAGGCTCGGTGCGAACCCACCCTCCTCGCTTGCGCCCAAGGGCAGGCTCGGGAAATTCGAGCCGAAAAAGCCGGACCCGAAGCTTCGGAAGACCGAGTTCATCATTCGGTCCATCTGTCGCGACAGATCTAACATCAGCTCAAACGGGTTGTTGGAGTGCCTCGAGACCTCTTGGCCTCGAAAGCTGCTGATGGAACGGCTCGTTGCGCCTCGACTCTGCTGCTCGTTCTCGCGCGTCTGCAGCTCCTGGCTACCTCGTGAGCCCCCGTTTCCGCCGGATTGCGTTTGCGGTCCGCTCTGTTGTGTTGACTGAACTGGATCGTTTGCAGAAGCCATGACGATGCCTCCTCATTTTGCCTTTCGCTGGGCGATCACTTGAGCAAACACTATTCCACTCCTTCTCCCCGAGCGTGTCGGCGTGATTCCGCGTGCAAGAGTCCTGATACTCGGCAGAGCTATCTCGCCGCGGGAATCGCCGACGCTGCACAGTCATCCGGCGCGCTTGCGCATAAACGTGTTGGTCCCCTCGCACTTCCGAGCAGGGTGCTCGAAGGATGGGCCGCGGCGTCTGAGCTGACCTCTGGAGGTCCGCCCGCACAGAGGGCGCGAGCGGTGACGGCACACAGACCACGGCTGCGACCCGTAGCCAACAGCTCAGCCACAGGACCAGCCGTCTTTCGTCATCCTCTTTCCGAGCGCGCATCGGCTTCACCCCTGACATTTGGCCCGCCTACCTCGCGGGGATGTCGCTTCAATCCGCGCAAGGCGAACCGGTTGACCGACAACGTCAATGTAGAATTCCGGCTCAAATTTTCAAGACCGGTCGAGCCGGGAATCGCTCGAGCGCGCCCGGAACTTTTCCCACATACCGGCGTCTGGTCACGATGAGCGCGGCGCCGGAAGGGGTCCGGGCCGCCGGACCCATCCGTTCGTGGGTGTGCGTTGGCGGTTCGCGCGTGCGTGCTGTCTCAGCTGCGCGCAAAGGTGTTTACCCGCGCCACGGGCTCCGGTTGCCGCGTGTCGGTTCCGCCTTGCGCGTCGCCATCGCGGTTAAGTGGTGTTTAAGAGGACACGAACCATCAACGAGCGGTGCCCTGAACCTCGCGCAGAGCCTGCTCGAGGATCAGGTTTAGTGAGCCGCCCCCGACCCCCGCTACTGGCGATTCCCATGAGCAGGCACGAAGACTCCAAGGCGTGGCAAAGAGGCTGTACCGTCGAGTCGAGGCACGAGGGCTCACGGGACGGCCGTCCTCCCAACCTTCCGCTCACGGCCAATACGCAGGCCGAGTGTTTTTGGCCTGATGGGTTTGCCGGATCGTTCAGCTGGTCCGGTGCCTGGACAGCTGCAGCCTCAGGTTGACGTTGCCCTTGCCTGGGGAATTGGTGTGACCCAGAGCGTCGGCGCAGTCCTAGCGCCGATCGGGCCAACTGTTGAAACTACGCTGTGATAAGCGTCTCCATTCCTCCTGAGACGCAGCCGTGTCGGATCAGCGGATCGAAGCGTCCCTCGGCTTCCAACAGCGGGCGGATCAAGGCGCTCGTTGCGCAGTCGGCGTGCTCTTGTAGTTGGCGGAAGCAATCTCAAGGGGCAGCCGGCCCAGACTCGCCGGCGCGCGCAGTTCCTGCACCATGAGGCAAAACTGCGCGCTTTGATGGACCTCTTTGATCGAAAGTTCCTTTGTCGAGTTCCGTTTGGTCCATTGAACGCGCTGGGTGCGCCCATAACTCCCGACATCACTCGGATTCAATCCAACATGAAGGTGAAAGGAGGTGATGCGGGCGTGATCACGGAAGACAGTTATCGGGGACTCTTGCGTGCGCAATTCACGATCGCTTACTGGTACATTGACCGTGCAGACCAGAGCACCGCGGCCACTCGGCCCTATTATCTGGACCAGGCGCGCCTGGCTCACGAGATCATCCGGCAGGTACTACCGCACGTGGAGTTGAGAGCGGCCACGCGAGAGCGCCTGCGCGAAGAGTTGACGATCCTGCGACGCAAGCTCGAGATCTCGGAAAGAGCCGATTCTGAATAGTGTCGAGCTGGCGCATTCGCGCCGGAATCGCTACAGAAACAAGCCCGCCGCGCTCCAAGCGCGGCGGCGTGCACCCCAAGGCTGACGGTCTAAAAGCACGAAGCATGGGCGCTAAACAGCCCGGTTCCTGTCGGTGACAGGCCTTCCGCGCCGCTCATTCCGCGAGCGTCTCGACCGAGGTCAACTCGCCGCAGCGAACACCGAAGGCTGTGAAGCAAACTCGGCTCGGAATCCTTCTCGCCAGGTCGGTAGCGCAGACCCCAACGCAGTACCCGTTTCGCTTTCGCATTGCAGGCGCCGCGAATGCGCGTCACCATCGACACGCCGGCCTCGCCCATCAGGAGCCGTGCGAGCCACTGTGGGACGTGTAGGGGCGGCTTGGCGCCCAGCGCGCGTGCGGGCTCCGGGCACCACTCCGCCGCTTCCGTCGGCTCGTTGTCCACGATGTTATCGATGCCGCCAGGCCCGCCTTCCACCGCCGGCGCCGTGGCCTGAGCGACACCGTCGATGTGGACGAAGGACCAGACCCCGGCTCCGGCGCCGACCACGGGTAGCTGTCGCTTGCGTAGCAACTGCGGAATCGGCCCATCCGGGGCGATTGCTGTCCCCGAGCCGTACAACACGCCACACCGCAATACGAGACCCTACAGGTCAGGGGGCCTGCAGCACCCGACGCTCCAACTCTCGGATGGCCTCCAAGGGGCGCGGCAAGGAATTCGGGGGCCGCGGATCCAGCGGATCCGCTTCGGTCTTGATTCGGCCTCCCTCGCGGGCCAATCCGTAACGCTCTGTACAACCCCGCGCTGAGTGCCGGCCTGGCGGGCGGGGCTGATCAGCTGGTCCGTACCCAGGGGGCACAACACGTCGGTAACTACGAAGGCTCGGTCGACGTGCTTGAGGTCATTCAGACCCGCTCCCGCCAATCCCGTCATCTCATGGACGATGACATCCGGCTGAGCGCGAGCAATGGCCTCGATGACCGCGTCGCGATCCAGACGGCTCAGAACCCTTCCTTGGGCGCCCGGCTCTCGAATCGCAGCCAGCTTTGCGGGCGCGTGCGTCGTGCCGGTGAGTGATGGCCTCGCCTCGGCACAGTGATTCTGACTGGCTCAAGCCGGTGGTGACCAAAATCCGCGGCAGGCACGAATCCGGGCAGGTTAAGCGGTGGGGTTGCGAGGCTACTGTGGCATCTATTGATATTTATTGCCATAGGCCACTACTATTCCCCTCCCAGTTACGTCCTCAAGCAGTACCCCAATGAGCAGCAGCCTCAACGTGCAGCTAACCGACGAGCTGCGACGATATGTCGACGAGCGTGCGAGCGACAAAGACGTCTACGCCACACCAAGCGAATACATCCGCGACTTGATCCGCCAGGACATGCAAGACCGGGCGGTCGCTCTCAATATTCTCGAGGGCCTCGATGATTTGAAGCACGGTAAGTTTTCCTCCAAGTCAATCCTCGACTTCAAAGACGAGGATTGACGTGGAGTGCGCCGCAAATCCTATGTCTTGACGGTCCGCGCCGAAGCCGATCTGCGCGAGGCGCGCGCTTGGTCGCGTGCACGATGGGGCAAGGAGTTGACGAACCGCTATTTCGAAGATCTCCACGACGGCGCGCAGTACATTGCGCAGAATCATGCCTCATTCCGAGCCCGCCACGAGCTCGCTGGTGGAACCGCGCTGTTTCTGTATCCCGTCCGCGAGCACTACATCGTCTATGAACCGCTCGTCGAAAAATTTATTGCCATCGTGGCAGTGATCCGCCAGGGACGAGACATTCCGACAATCCTGCAGAAGTGGGCAGCACCGATCCGCCGGGAACTGACTGAGATCCGCGCAAAGATCGAGCGCCGCGAAATCCGAGTTCCCGCGCGAGCCGCATCCGAGCCGAGAAAGAAGAAGTAGTCGCGAACCGGTGCCCAAGTGCCATTCAAGCCCTCGGTGTCAGTGCATCGTGCGCCGCCTTGCCTTGACGGCTTGACTATGGCCTATGCCTTAGTCCTCCCGCACCGGAGATTCGATGGCGTATTGGATTTTCAGATCAGGTCGGGTTCGCGCATTTACGCGGGGATGCAACCTCCGGCGCGTTTTCGCTCAAGTAAGAGTCGATTGCCTCATCGACGTCCTGATCAGCTCGCTCGCGCGATATGACTGGTTTCGGCTTCACCGCCCCGCGCCGCGCTTGGCCGCGTTCGCCTTGCGGCGTCAGGCGCAGAACCTACGCGAGCCGCCAATCGAACGGCCGCGGCCCTATGGGGTGCGCGTGAGCCTGCCCGCCGAAGACCCCTTTCGAAAGTTGTTGGGTGATCACTGGCACGTGGTTCATTGGTATGCCGGTGCACAGGAGCGCGACGCTGCGTTAGCGGACCTGAGCCGTCGACACGAGTACTCGCGGCAAGGTGACAGACCCTCGCTCGTGTTTGATAAGCTTGAGCGCTTGGCGGAGAGCCGCTTGCGCTGAATGACCTCTCACCCAAATGCAGGCGCTGCCACACATCCCTGCAATTGCCGGCTGAAACGGCTTAGTTGATGCTGGCCACGCGCACATCCCCGAGCCGATTCAAAGTCGTGACCGCAATCTGCCCTGCAGCGCGGCTCACCCGCAGGTCGACGCGATCGCCACAGAGCGGGATGTGGCGAACGGTCACCTGCTCCAGCCACTCTGGAAGTGTGGGCTGCTCCAGGCGAACGATCCGGGCGGATACATCAAAGCTCAACCCCAAACATGCTTGCAGAAGGGCCATCGGGGCCGCTGCCGCCCAGGCTTGCGGATTGCACGCGACCGGATAGAGGGTGGGACCTCGCCCTGGGCGGCGCGGAAATCCGCAGAAGAGCTCCGGCAGTCGGCGCAGGTCCATGTAGGTGGCCGCGGCGAAGAGTCCGTCAAAGACGCGCACGGCTTCCGCTCTGAAGCCATAGCGCGCAAGTCCCAGGGCAATCAGGGCATTGTCATGCGGCCACACGGAGCCGTTGTGATAAGACATCGGGTTGTAACGCGCTTCGCGCCGCGCGAGGGTCCGGATGCCCCATCCACAGAAGAATGCATCGCTCACCAGCCCCGCTGCCACGCGGCGCGCGCGTTCAAACTCGGCAATGCCGGCGAAGAGCGCGTGTCCCGCGTTGGACGAGCGGACGCGGCACGGGCGCTTTTCCCCATCCAATGCCAATGCGTAAGTTTCCAACTCCGCGCACCAGAACTGCGTCTCAAACTTCACCCGAAGCGACTCGGCCTGTTGATAAAGCGCGGCTGCGTATTGTTGCTCCCCGAGTGTCCGGGCTACCTGGGCCGCCATGCGCTTTGCCGCGTAGACATAGGCTTGCACTTCCACGAGCGCGATGGCACCGACCGCGAGTTTCCCGTCCGCATGGAAGATGGAGTCGTGACTGTCCTTCCAGCCCTGGTTGGCGAGCCCCTGCTCGCTGCGACGGCCATATTCGACCAAGCCATCGCAATCGCGATCACCGTGACGGTCAATCCATTCGAGCGCGGCGCGCACGTTGGGCCAAATCGCGCGGATCGTCTCCAGATCACCCGTTCGCTCCAGATAGGCGCCCGCCAGCAACACAAACAACGGCGTGGAATCGACGCTGCCGTAGTAGCGGCGAAAAGGAACCTCGCCGAGCGAGGCCATCTCACCGAAGCGCATCTCGTGGAGAATCTTTCCAGGCTCGGCATCGGCCGCCGGGTCCTCGCGCGTCGCTTGATGGGCGGCGAGGAAGCGCAGCACGCCGCGCGCCAGACTCGGATCCATCCACAGCAATTGCAGCGCGGTAATGAGGGCGTCGCGGCCGAACACAGCACTGAACCACGGAATCCCGGCGTAGGGATAGGGCCCTTCGGGCTTGTCCGTCACCAGCATGCACAAATCGGCGATGGTTCGGCGCGCCAGCTCGTTGAAGATCTCGTTCGAGGTGTCCACCGAGGCCATCCGGCTGGAAGCCTGCCGCAGCGCGTGGCGCGCTTGGCGCAGTCCCGAGCGGAAGCGTAACGCGAGGCCGCGATCAGGGGCCTGCTCCTCGAAACTCACTTCCACATACACGGTACAACCGCCCTGCGGTGCCAGCCTCAGTCGAAAGAGTGCGCCACTGGCTTGCAACCGGGCCGGCGCCGGATCAAAGCGCACGCGCGTCACTCGAGGGAGGTCATCCAAGCCCGTGTACCTGAAGACCAACTGATCCGGGCCGATCTCCGGATCGTGCAGAACGCCGCGGCGCTCGCGCCGACTGCCGCGCACTTCAAAGAGATCCGCAAAATCCGCACCGAGGCTCAACTGCAGATTCAGGTGTTGCTCTGCCGCGGCGTAATTGCTGATGCCCAAGCGCTCGAAACAACCGCCCTGCCACAGAAACTTGGTGCGACGGATGTGGATGACGTCGTGCTCGAGGACCAGACGCTCCCCTTCAAATAGATCCGGATTGGTCAGATCGCAGGTCAGCGTTGCATTGTCGGCATGCAAGGTGGAGCTCAGGAGCAGCGGACGCCGTCCGCTCAAGGTGAGCGTGCACAGCGAGAGGTGTCGCGTATCCGCATGAAAGAGCCCTTCGGGGCTGGCCTGGCCCTGCACAATGTCCCCGTTGTGATCGAACACCGCGAAGGTCTCGCCGTGTTTGAGCGTCCTCGGGCGCCGCTCCTGCAAAGAGGTGGTCGCGGGGATGTAGAACACGGGCACACTCTCGGGTGCCGGCAGGCTGTGTTGACTCGCTGCGGGGTCCGTCATGGCTTGAGGCACTGGCGCTCTTGCGGTCGTGAGAAGTCTACGCGATACGCAGCCGCGGAGCCGACGTGCGGGCCACTTGCCGATAGAGCTCCAGATAGTCACCCGCCATGCGCGTGACCGAGAACCGCTGCTCAAACCGACGACGGACCTGCCTGCGATCAAGCTCCGGGAGCCGCCCCACGGCGCGCACGGCCTCCTCGATGTCCTGAACAATAAACCCGGTGACGCTCTCTTCGACGACCTCGGGCACCGATCCACGCGCAAAGGCTATGACCGGCGTGCCGCAGGCCATGGACTCGATCACGACCAGTCCAAAGGGCTCGGGCCAGTCGATCGGAAAGAGTAGCGCGCGGGCATTGCCGAGGAACTCGCTCTTGTCGGCATCGCCGATCTCGCCTACAAACTCCACCAGTGGATCGGCCAGCAACGGCTTGATCTGCGCCTCGAAATACGCGCGGTCGGCATTGTCCACTTTGGCCGCGATTTTCAGCGGCAGACCGGCGCGCCGCGCGATCTCGATGGCGCGGTCCGGACGCTTTTCCGGCGAGATGCGACCCAAGAAGGCCAGGTACCCTTGATCCGTTGACGGCCTGAAGCGATGCAGGTCCAGCGGCAGTCCGTGATAGACCGTCCCCGCCCAATGTGCCTCCGGCAGCGGTCCGCGTTGGTCGTTGGAAATCGACACCAGCGGAAAGTCCTGAAACCGTCGATAGAAAGGCTGCAGGTCCGGCAGGTCCAGCCGGCCGTGCAGCGTCGTGATCGTCTGGCCGGCGAGATCCGTAAAGGTTGGAAAATGAAACAGATCCATGTGAAAGTGCAGGACGTCAAATTCGTGCGCGCGGCGGCGCACCTCATCCAACATCATCAACACGTGCGGGATGGGGTCACGTACCGTCGGATCCAGGCGCAGCGCCTGGCGCGCGCAGGCGACCAGTTCCGCACGCGTGCGCGAGTCGCCGCTGGCGAAGACGGTCACCTGATGACCCTGACGTACCAGCTCTTCCGTAAGATACGAGACGATCCGCTCGGTTCCACCATAGAGTTGCGGCGGTACCGCTTCCGCAAGTGGCGCGATCTGCGCAATCTTCATGACACTGCTCCTCCAAGACTGTGGGCAACGCTCACTCGTTGCCCAAACGCATTGCTGATTACCGAGTTTCAATGTGCAACATCGCCCCCGCTACCGTTCGCGAAAGCGACGCTCGAGGGGCGCATTGACCCCCTCGCCCAGATGCAAATCAACCGCCCTCCTTCGCCCGCCATGGTTCATAACACCGAAGGTGTAATCGGGGTGTCGGCTGCTGTGGGCTTTGGCCGGGGCCATCCGTCGGCTCAATGATCTCGTACTCCACCTCATGCGCGTGGATCACTTCGTGACAATGTGCACACGGCAAGCCGCTGCCGCGACCGCCCAACACCCTTCCCAGGCCATCATCGAGTCCATGAAGACTCCCCGGACCCAAGTCGCGATGTGCATCGTTCATACAGCACCTCGTTCAAGTCCTAACAGGGTTGATGCGAAACGGGCATTGCCCCTCACGATCATTTTCATTGCTCACGAGCCCACCTCCTGCGCACGCAAGTTCTCACGGGTTCACTTCAGGTAGTTGGGGGCTTCACCCGGCCATCGCGCCGAGGCAGTGACTCGCGTTGCGCAAGTCAAGTGGCTTGGTCACGGGGCCGAGCGAAGCCACACAGCAAAATGTAGTCAACCTACGAGATTTTTCAAGAGGGGCGAAGCGAAGCGCTCAACATTTGCAACAACGCGGGTGAGACTTGCTCTCCAATGGCCTGCCGGCTCGCGTGCTCTTGGCGCTGCTCGCGAGCAGAGGTTGGCGTGTTAGTTTTTCGCGAGAATGTCAAGCAACAGGCCTCGCCTCCGACCGCATTTCTGCGGCGCCTGCGGCTAACACGTGCAACGGCGCGCAGCCCACGGTTGGCCTCCGGATGCCAACACGCGCGACCGGCCAACCCACGAGAACACCCGGCCTATTGCGGAACACGGCTCTAGTGCCAGTTTGCAGCAGAACTGAAGGACTCAAGGGGCAAGATCGCTCCGCCGACCGGGGCTACCGTCGGTTCTCTGTGCACTCGATAGGAGAAGCTTCGTTGTGCTCATGGCTCCCGAAGCTTTCCGGGTACCTCGCCTTTACGCCGCGACCGCTTCCTCCTCCAGCAGCAGGATTTCCCAGGGCTCCCGGTCGTCTCGGAAATAGGCCTCGTCGGAGGCCTCTTCGGATTCCGCTAGGAAATCATCGAGATCCGCGGTTTCCAGATTGTCCAGGGGTCCGGTCCAGTCCTCCGGCGCCTCGACCGGCTCCGGTGAGAGCGCTCGCCAGGCGTCCTCGTCGAATTCATCGAGGCTGCCGTCGCACATCTGGACTCGAGCGGTTCCTGATTGGTCGTCCCAGTCGATCAGTTGGAACGTCTCGTGCGTATCGGACCGCAAATACCACTGACCGACCGAATCTACCGCGCGCTTCATGGTCTTCACCTCCGCCCCTTTTTCTGATGGGCTTACTGACTCTAGTGAGCCAGGTACCGCAAGGACGCGGCCGGAAAGCGCTGCCGCTCGCGTCCAACGGCACCTGGACCATCTTCTTAAACGGCCTCAACTCCACTTCAAAATAACTTACCTCGTCGCGTGGTGCTCGTGCCACCACTTCTTGACCTGCGTATCTTGCAGCATCGCCCATACGGCCAACAACGTCACGAGCACACCCACACCGACGGCGTTCTCTGTCGGCTTGGGTAGGTCCGCGTAACTCAACACCCAGGGGGTGATCAGCAGGCACAAACCCAGCAGGATATTGATGCCCTCTTCCCAGGCTCTGGGCAGGTAGACCGCACTCAGTGCCAACACAACAATCGCGGCCCCGAGCACCCATGCCGCCGGCGCCGCAGGGCTCGTAGAGCCACGGAAGCCCAGCACCCAGGGCGAGATCAGCAACCACGCTCCCAGAATCGCATTACCCCAGTCTTGCCACCGTTTCATAAACCCCCTTCCTTCGGCCATCAAAGCCAAGCTCAAGGTTTCCCATGAAGTTAGACAGGCGAACTCGTCCGGTGTTCCGTAAACTGCGCATCGGGTATGCCGGACACACACCCCACGCTCGCCGCGCGAAAGATGGCCTTGAGCCGCCGAATCCGCAACGACATGTTGGTGCGACCGTTCGCAGTCGCCCGGGAGAGGGCCAGTAGTTTGGTATCGCCCTTCATCGCAACAATCCCGGCAGCTCGTTCTTGAGTCCCGTCATGATGAAGTTGATGCCGACGGACGCGACGATGAGCGCCATGACACGGGTAGCCACGTTGATCCCCGTCGTGCCGAGCGCCCGACGAATGGGGCCTGCAACCCAGAGCGTCAAGGCCATCAAGCCTGTCGTCAGGACCGATGCGCCGATCAGCCGGACTTTGTCCATGGGATGGGCGTTATCGTTTGAGAGCGTAATCATGATGCTCATTTCGGCCGGTCCCACCAGCAGCGGGAAGGCCAGCGGCGTGATCGCGATGCTGTGCAGGTCGGCTTCCATGCGCTCCTCGACCGTCTGCATGAATCCGCCGTACTGTGCCTGAAACATGTCAAAGGCGATAAAGAGCGCCAGGAGCCCACCGGCAATCCGGAAATCGTCCAGGCCGACGTTGAAGAAATTCAGGATCTGCTGGCCGAAGATCGCCGCACAGATCAACAGGCACGCCACCGCCGCGGCGGCTACTGCGATGATACGGTGGGATTTGACCACCCCGGATCCCTGCACCAGATTCAAGTAAATGGGAATGACGCCGATCGGGTTGATGAGCCCATAGAGCAGCATCGTCGTCCCCATGAACTTCTGCCACGTCACAACACGCTCTCAAGACTGACTTCTTTGTGAGTGCACTGGCCCAAGCCCGTCGGATAGCCGACCGGCACACCCCTCGTAAAACGCCGCTTTCCCCGACGGCCCCCACACCTATCCACTGCCGGGCTACGGGTAAGGAAAGCCCGTGACATCCGTTGGCGGCAACGGATGTCACGGTGAACCGTCAACTCTTCACTTCGATCCGGCGCGCGCGCAGCTCCGCTCGCTTCGGGATTCGCACCGTCAGCAACCCGTCCTTGAGATTGGCATCGATCTTGTCCGTCTCGAGCTCGTTGCTCAGCGCGAAACTTCTTCGATACACCGTGGAGCGCACATCGGCGTACAAGGCGGTCATCTGCTCATGCGGCGCAATGCCGATCGAGCCCTCGACGAGCAGATTGTTACCTTCCACCCGCAAGTTGAGCCGTTCTTTCGAGACACCGGGCATGTCCGCCTGCAAGACGATGCCCTCGCCGGTCTCGTAGATGTCCACCGGCGGTCGCAGTGCCGACTCCGTGGTGGGCGCCCGCCGCGATGGCTCAACGTTGGCGTTGCCGCGGCTTTCCATCACTTCGGTTTGCGCGTTCATCTCTTGAGCCCTCCATCGCACATTTAGTGAATTTCGATCAGTCGTGGCTTGGCCGATTCGCGGCGCTGGACCATGACTTGGACGATGCCGTCGCGATAAGCCGCCTCGACCTTATCCGGATCCACATCCTCGGGGAGGCTGATCACCCGGCGGAAGCCCCCCCGGAAGCGCTCTCGCCGGTAGTAGGTCGCGTTGGACTCCACGGGGACGTCACGCTGTCCACTGACGGAAAGCACATTTTCTTCCAGCGACACCTCGAGACTCTTCGGATCAATGCCGGGAGCAAACACATAAACCAGCACGCTGTCCGGGTTGCTGGCGACATTGATCGCGGGGAAGGTCCCCGCCGGAAGTGATCGGATCCCGCCCGCCCAGGGAGTGAAGGCATCGAAGAGCTCATCGAACTGCTGTTCCAGGCGGCGGAACTGTGCAAAGAGGGGACTTTCGGAAAAGCCCAAGCTGCTAAACATAGCCGTACCTCCTGTGGGTGTATGTCAATGGCCGCCCGAACGCATAGGGGCGCCGCGCCCGAGGTTCAAGGGGTCTTGACCTGCAAATGCATCATTGTCCGGCGACAATCGAACCTGGCGAGAGAAGGTCTGTCTTGAAGGAAACCAACCGGGTCTTCTTTTGAGACCCGGTGCGGGCAACTTGCGTTGCTACGGCTGTTGAGTTGGGTTTACGGTATTGAGGTACGGTGTCGGCGGAGGGTAGCGCCTATGAAGCGATGGCAGGATGGGGTGAATGTGATCGTGGGCCTGTGGGTGCTGATCTCGCCCTGGGTGTTGGGCTTTTCGACCACGCCCGTGGCGACCTGGACGACGGCCCTGTTGGGGGCCGCGATCGTGGTCTTGGCCGGAAGTGCTGCATTTGTGCCCAAGGTGTGGGCAGAGGTCAGCACTGTTGGTCTCGGAGCTGCCGTGCTGGTCTCACCCTAGGCGCTGGGATTACCCACAGGCTCCAATGGGGCCTCGAGCGGCGTGATTGCGGGCCTGTTGGTCACGGCGCTCGGACTCTGGGCGGTTGCGAACGACCCGAGGCTGTTCGTCTGGCGGCCCAAACGACGGAAGTCGTCCTGACGTTTGCAAACACAGTAAGGCCCGTGACCGTGCAACTAGACCGGCGGCGCCACTGCCGCCCGTCTCGAGCGCGTCCGCCAACCTCCACGTGACTTCTCCAAAACAACACGCAAGGTCGCCGTTCAACGGGCAGGCGTTCAAGGGAACTTCACCCGCAGTTCTTGCTCTACGGGATCAGGACAACGCGGCATAGCCGCCGCGGTAGGGGCCCGGGAGGATGCGTGTGTCCTGCCCAATCCTCCAAGCGCATAACGCCTAACCTCGCACACGTTCCTCTCGGGTCCCGCATGGCCGAGTCATGTGCGTTCACTTGCCCGCAGGCGCGGGCAAATCACTGGCTGAGTCGGTATTCCCTCCCGAGACCCTTTTGCCCAGGGGCTGCGCAGCAGTGACCGCATACACGCCACCCCAGGGAGGCCACGGGCGCGCCGCCTTCCGCCCTTTGTTTTCTCACCAGCAAACAAAGGGCGGAATAGCGCGCCGCGGGCACTGGACCTTACTTGACGGAAATGCGGCGAGGCTGTGCTTTGGGTTGCTTTGGGATCACAATCTCCAGCACGCCATTTTTGCCCGTGGCGTTGACCTTCTCAGCATCCGCAGTATCGGGGAGGATAAAGCGTCGGTGGAACTGGCCCACGGGCCGCTCGATCCGCTGTTGCTGAGGATGATCCGCACCGTTCCCGCCCGCAGTCTTCTCCTCGGTGCGGCTCCCCGCCACGGTCAAGATTCCATTGTCCAGGGTGATCTCCACATCCTTCGGCTCAACACCCGGCACATCCAACAGCAGTTGGAACCGATCGGAAAATTCGCGCACATCGACCGCGGGACTCCACTGCGAGGTAGCGCTGCTGCCGTCGGTCTCATTCAGATTTCCGAAGACGCGATTGATTTCGTTCTGCAATTGCGAGACGACGCTCCAGGGTTCATAACGCGTAACAGCCATGACGGTATCCTCCTCGAGTTGGCACGCTGTTCAGGCAATTTTGGAATCAAACACAGGACGCCTGTCGCGCCATATAGGGCGTGGTTGGCCCGCCTTCAAGAGGGGCGGAAGATGACATTTTTGCTTCCCGTCGTCGGCCCCTCTTGAAGTTTGTCGCGGCGCGAATATGATTAGCACTCGTGCATACCGAGTGCCAATTTGGTAGGTAAACCCTTTTATATTTAGATACATAGGAGGTACCGTGAACATCCGTCCATTGCACGACCGGGTCGTCGTCAAGCGTGAGGCCGAAGAGCGCAAGTCCCCGGGAGGCATCGTCATCCCCGATACCGCCAGCGAAAAGCCGACCTTCGGCAAAGTCGTGGCGGTCGGCCAGGGCAAGGTGCTCGACAACGGACAGACCCGCACGCCCGACGTCAAAGTTGGCGACCGGGTGCTGTTCGGCAAATACAGCGGCACCGAAGTCAAAGTCGACAACGAGGAGCTCGTCGTCATGCGTGAGGACGACGTCATGGCTGTGGTCGAGCGTTAGCCACTGCGCCACAGCGCAACTCAACACCCAACCAACCATTATTTTTCGGAGG